>NZ_JBZCPP010000009.1:0-184027 GCF_058267515.1 Pradoshia sp. Z6_59 | reverse complement strand
GTCATATATGCGCTTGGGAATACAACGTTAAATAATATTAATATTACATGCTATCAAAATAGCTGTGACCAAGGAAATTCTGGAGAAGTCCTTATCCTAATGACACAGGGACAATTGGAGGTTTCCATCATTAATCCATTCAAGGATAAAGCTGACCAAATCAACGGATATCTATATACAGCTTCGGAGGCAAACATCTATGCTGTTGGTTCGCTCCTTCGCGTAGAGGGAGGAATATTTTCCAGGGATAATCTAGTTGTAAATAGCTATCGAGGGAGCGCGGTGGAAAAAGGTCATATTGACTTTACGGCTAATCAGGATAAGCTCACTTCAAGACTGCAAGTGACAAACAATAAACGATTATTTTTAAATCAAACACAAGGCCTTCCAAAGGTTAATGGGTTGGAGGTAATTACCGACCGAATTGAAAAGAAATAAAATGTAAACAAAACCCGTTGGTTACGCACCAACGGGTTTTACTTTCCTACTAAATTCACGATTTCAGTATGATTCCATTCCTTCGCCCACATAGCAGCGGTTTTATTCTCATTATCTTTAATGGATGGATCCGCCCCTGCTTTCAGGAGCATTTTTACTAGGTCAGTCTCCCCATACTCACTGGCATATATTAATGCCGTTTTTCCTTCATTATTCTGTTCATTAATTAATTCAGGTAATTTTTCAAGAAGCATATCCAATAATTCATCTCGCATGTTGATAACAGCAGCCGTAATAACCGTATTTCCTTTCTGGTCTTGCACTCTCAGCAATTCAGGATCCTTCTCCTCCAATAGAGTTATAATCTCTAAATGCCCCTCCTGCGAGGCAATATAGGCGGGTGTTTCACCTTCGTTATTAGGCTGGCTTGGATCCAACCCTTCTTTCATGAACAAATCAGCAATATCGGTCACTCCGCGCAATGCAGCTATATGCAGGGCAGTATTTCCTCTGCTATTTGTATCATCCAGTTTATCTTTATGATTCTTGATTGCTGTTAGAAACATATTATACGCTTCTCTATACGTCTCCTCATTATCGGGATCCCCGATTGAAAATACAAGCGTAACAAACAACGGATTATCTGATTGAGGTGCTATAACTGCTCCATGCTCCAACAGAACACTGGCAATTTTATAATCCTGATTCATAATGGCCAAATCAAGCGGTGTGACTCCCTCTTTATTCGCCTCTAAGGAGGTATGCTTATCTGCAGCCAATTCTTTTACCTGTTTTAAATCTCCTATTGCAATAGCCTCTGTCAGTTTCTCCTCATTCTCTTGTTTCGACTTTGCATTACTTCTTTCCGTAAAGCCTACTATACCAAGGACGATAGCAGTCATAATCAGGATTGCAGATACTGATAGGATGATTTTCTTTTTCATATAGTTTGTCTCCCCCGAGCTCTTCCCTTAAAGAAATGGACTCACTCTAACTCGCGGAGTGAGTCTATTTCTCTCTTAATATTTCGAATTGCCGTTTCCATTTTCTCCGCTGCCAGGTGATGTCACATTTACATTAAGATCGGCATAATACTCTTTTCCTTTATCATCCGTTACGGTAATCTTGATAACATCTTTACCGATTCTATTGCCGGTGAATACTCCATCCGATTTGAGAGATACGTAATAATCGTTCCCAATTGTATAAGTTACAGATGTTACATTGGTTGCATCAGACGGCAAATATTCCAAGTAAGTCTTTACAGATCTGGTCTCTCCTTTTTCGATATTGACTACCTCAGGAACTGTAATTCCTGTAAGAGGCTGTCCGACATTTACAATGACCTCTTTTGAAGCATTTCCATCCTCAGAGGATACTAGCAAAATACCTTTTCCGGTTCCTACTCCCTCGACTTTTCCATTCTCATCTACCCGAACAATATCAGGATCTAATGACTTCCAGATAATCTTCTTATTAGTAGCATTGCCTGGTCCTACATCACTCGCAAGCTGATATTGATCAAATTTATTGATTGACAGAGGGTTTGGTGTGATTGTAATCCAGCCTACTGGTACCGAGTTAACCTTAATTGCTGCTGTTTTCTTAATCACGTCACCGTCTTTTGTTATTCCAACTACCGTTAAAATCGTCTCTCCCTTTTTAAGACCTGTAATAGTAAAGCTTTCTTTATCAATGGTTGCAATAGATGGATCACTCAAGGTTAATGTAAGACTGTCTCGATTATCAGCTGGATCGGTTGTAATAGATAAACCTTTTGTTTCTCCAACATCTATAGCCATATCTTCCACACTGATAGTGTTCACGTATTTACGGACGGTCACGACTGACTCTTTTTCAATTACTTTGCCAAATACATCCGTCACTTTTACTTTTACCTTCGTTTTCCCTGCTTTTAAAACTTTTGCTGCACCTGTTTCAGGATTAATGTTTAAAATGTCTCCATTACTGGCTTCTGACCATTCGATACTTTTAATCCCCGCATCACTCGGAACTAAATCGAGATCAAGCGAAAAATTCTTATCTACATCCTTATTTAATTCAAAGGTTTCAGGTAAAGTAACCGATTCCAGGCCATTTTCAGCAATCAGCGTTAATTGGTTAAACTTAACGTTCTCATCCTTTTTGAGAGCATTTTTATAACTTAACGTCGAATCCTTTAATACATATTCTTTCTTCACAGTTGGTTTCACTTTAACCGTAAACGTAACAGGCTCTGCTTTAAAGATAGTCCCTACTTTTTTATAGACGATATTATTTAAGGTTTGTGTGTATGTTAATCCAGAAGCAGTTGTACCGCTGGTTTTACCGCCCCCACTGACTTCCATTCCTGCTGGCAGATTTTCAGTTAGTGTAACCTCATTTAATGTAACCGTTGATTCTCTGATCGCTTTAGCAAGATCTCCCGTTATATCCTGTGGAGTAATTGTATAGGTGATTTCCGTATCCTCACCAACCTTAATTGGATTGGAGGCTTGAACGGTCCGATTTACCTGAAGATTCGTCTGCAGCTTTACAACTTTTACATTCAATTCTTTAGTAGCTTTGGCACCTTTAGCATCGATTGCTTCGATTCGTATAGCAGCATTTCCTCCCTCAGGCAAACCATGAGGGATTGGCTGAACAATCGTCGTACCGTTGCTTACGTTAGTTTGTTCAAAAACAAGCTTGTTATTAACATAGACTTTCGTAGCAATCTTTTTATCCTTCAGATCAAAATCCTGAATGTTATAGGCAAGTTCAATATTTTGATTTGATGGAATCAGGTCACCCTCCTTAGGAGAAATAACCGTAATTATGGGAGCATGGTTTGACCCTAAAAAGGCACGATACATAGTGTTGACAAACAGTTTCTGCTCCCAATCAGGAAATCCTGTATTTGTATGACCGGTACCCGAATACGTAATATTCCCCTTAGAATACGTATAATAATGGTTCCAGCTATCATTAACATCACGAGGATTATTGTAATCAGTTTGATCCTGCTGTCTTGTTCGGTCACTTTTAATGTTATACCAGGGGATTACCTTAGAATCCTCCAGATTCAAGGTAAAGTACTGGTTATGCGTTAAAGCTATATCTTTTGCAGAGCCTTTTCGAATTCTTTCTTCTTCCAGATTATAAGGGTAGCTGGTCATAATCCCGCTGTTTATAAGTGCTGTAGAATTAGAAGTACGCGGGGCTCCATAGCCCAAGTTTGTCTTTGGGTCGATTTGGCCTGATATTTCTTTAAAATTCTTCAACCAAAAGTTATCGGTATTACTGCCATCTTTTTGGAAAATCGTATCATGTGTGAACATAATGCTTTGCTCAGAAGAGATAAACGTTTCTAAAGAACGAGTCGAATTGGCATTTAAGTTGGTTTTGTTGTACTCATCCCCAAATCCAAAAATAACCATATCGTATTTTCCGTTAATTTGAGTATGCGAATTAGGACCAGTTGATCCGTTAAATATGTCCATTTTAGTAACATCAATATTAATCTCATATTCATTTGTTTTCTTCAAATAAGATTGGTTCATATTGCTGCTATTCAATAAACTGCTGTTATAATTGGCATTTGGTGTAACCTGTAGGACTTTTAGCTGCACAGGCTGATCTACAAACTTAATCATCCCTTTTTCATAATTCTTAAATCCCGTACCATTATCTAGTAATTCTAACTTCCAATAACGGATTCCCGAATATCCCTTCGGTAATTCAAAAGTGATTGTACTATTTTGCGAGGTAATCGGTATTTCCTTTACAATCTCATCCGTATCATATTGATCATTAAAATCAGAATCGATCAACAGCCGAGCCTTTAAATCTCTTGATTCCACATCAGCTGGCTTTTGCACCCTAAAATTAAAACTTAGATTGTCCCCATCCTGATAGGCAGTTGTTTCACTTGGTTTTGTTGTTAGCGAAAATCTTGGACCAGTTGCGTTGTAGTAATTAAAAAATACGCCCATCTGGACTGGAAAAAGATATTCCGCACCTCGGTAATTATAATTAAGTACATTCGCCTTATAAAGATGGGATTTTAACTGCCCCAATATAGCCCTATGGGAATTGATTGTATCCCTATCCACTATGACCGGCTTTCCCTTATTTATAAACCCGTCAATAATTTCTTGCAGCTTCAAATTTGTAATATCATTCTGAATGGATGTAGTATTATGATTCTTGTCTTTTACTTTTGCCTCCGAATAGGTACCTTCCATGATGGCAATCATGTCATATTTCCCATCCAATTCTTCTCGAAGTGCTACAAATTTTTTCATTGGCATTGATGTATATTCATATTGGTTCTCCCCTAAAAGACCCTCAAGCCTCGTCGGGTAATTATTTTTATTATCGTAAATCTCCAAAACTCTTATTTTTGGAGTGCTTTCCGCTCCATGTGTTACGTTAGGAGCCTGCAATACCGTTGAAAATAAAATAATAATAGCGATTGCTAATTTTAGCCCTCTTTTCATATACCCACCCCTCTACCGTGTATTTTAAATCGAATTTATTCTTAACTCATACAAAATACCTATATTATTACTTATTATTATACAGTCTTTACCATTATTTTGTATATTTTTCAATAAATTATCTTACTTTTTATAAATATCAATCTTATAGGATATTTGTTAATTTACAGAGATGGGTAGATTTAAATTCATCTTTTTATCAAAATAGTAATGAATACACGAATTACTTCGATTTTTCTCTTAAAGTTTTGATCAGTTGTTCCATATATGAAACTCAAGTCCAAACATACAACTTTTAATCTATTTCTTCTTGAACAAAAAAGACGTATTCCTCCTCTCTACTAGTCAGAATACGTCCCTTTTATTTAATATATTGCGCCACTTTGTTACGTCCGGCGCGTTTTGCTCCTGTATACATAGCTCGGTCTGCATGACGGATTAATGAGTGAGGATCATCCGCATCATTCGGCGCGGTTGAAACTCCAATTGATGCAGTCACTCTGACATGAATCCTCCTGCTTTCACTACCTAAATCAGATACTAATTCATACGGCTTTGTTCCAATTTTTTGACGTACCAGTTCGGCAAATTGATAGCCTTCCTCCACTCCTGCACCAGGTAGGGCAAGCACAAATTCTTCACCGCCATATCTGGCTGCAATCCCTTTATATTGTACGAGTGAAGACAAACGTTCTGCTACCTGGCATAAAACATCGTTCCCACCCAAATGTCCGTAAGAGTCATTTATCGACTTAAAGTGATCCAAGTCTATTAAGATAAGAGTCAATGTGTCCAGCTTTTTTTTCCTTATCAGGTTAAATTGTTCTTTTAAATAGTCTTCAAGAAAATAGTTATTATAGAGATTTGTTAAAGAGCAGCGTTCACTTTTGGCTTTCGTTTCTTCATAATGCCTCGCATTTTCAATAGCTGATGCCAGATATGTAGAAAGAATATCTGCGATCGTTATCTGACTGTTTTCAAAGAAGTTTTTTTTCGAAGAGATATGAAGGACAATCCCTTCCATTTGCTCTGCATTTAAAACCGGAACAATCAATACGCTTTCTGCCCAATCAGGAATACCATGGTTTTCGTATTTCTTCAGGGAGGCAGAGCTCTGAATCAGCAATGATTTTTTTGATTCCCATACTTCTCCAATCAAGCTGTCTGTTGCCGAGATTAAATTCAAATGGGGCATACCAGTCTCATTTTTACTTTCATAACGAACCATACGAAGGCGATTGCTGGCTTTGCTATCCACACTCAGAATATAGGTTTCGTCGACTGGGAAAATCTTTGAAATTTCACCCAGAAATAAATCCAGGACTTGCTTGACTTCCAATCTTTCCGTTAACCTATGACCAATTTGACTCGCTTTTTGCAAATCTTCATTCATAGTATCAGCCCGATAATACAGTCTCATCACAAGAGCCAAACTGACAAGCGGTATGCCAACAATAATAATGGCTACAACCCCCAGCTCCTGATAGGTTGAGTACAATAATAAACCAATCGGAAAGATGATAATACTGGACACGATATCAGCTACCTGATCTTTTGCAACAAACTCTACTTTTGCCTCATATACAAACACATCTATGAGTAAAGCACAAATAAAATTAGATAAGAACCAGACAATTTGGTGGATTACAATTAATGAAAATACACTTATCTCAGATAAATCCAGATTGGAATGCTGACCGCCAAGTAAATAATAGATGAATCCGCTTGTTAGTGAATTAATAAAAAACATTAAAGAATTCATCGGAATGCGGAAAAGCTCATCCTTACTTATTTTTATTCGGTAGAGCAATGTCATTACTCCGATTTGCGAAAGGATTATTTCTACAAATAATCCGTACTCAAGGAATAAAGCCAAAGATACGCCCTGAAGGAGAAAAATCGGCAATCCATTTATCATAATAGGGTAATACGTAATAATACAAAGCAGTAATAGGAACAGCAGAATATCTATCGAAAAAAAGCTTCCTAAAATAGGATACTCCGTATATGAAATATATAAACTTGCAGGGACGATCAAAAACCAGAGTATCCAAATAATGATGCGTTTTTGTTTTGTAACCATTACCGTCCCTCCGTTCAGGAATCCATCTTATGTCACATTTTATCAAAAATTCTGACATCTGTCACACAAATATTTACAAAAACAGGTCTTATGGAGGATTGTCATGAACATCATTACTTTTAGAGGGATATAGTTATGACTTTTGAATGATTTCACTGACGATATACGGGCGAATAGACGCCAAAAAATATAAAGAACCTGTGACCAATAGCATATCTCCGTCTTTCATTTTGGTTAATATCCCATTTATTCCTGCCACCCAATCTTTCTTTATATCCTTATGAGGATGACGACTATGTTTAAATAGCTCCTCTGCTTCATTCATTCGTTCTAATGGAAGCTCCGTAAAAGTTATACTTGCTGCCTTTTGTTCAATCATCTGAATCATCTTTGCATAATCCTTGTCCTTTAAGGCCGCAAACAAAATATGTATATTACAATTTGGGTAACGATCATCAATCGTTGAAAGCAGAGAGTTTATACCCGATACATTATGTGCGCCGTCCAGGATGATTAACGGCTGGTTCGATACAATCTCAAAACGGCCCTTCCATCTGGCAGATGCCAGTCCTTTTCTGATACTTTCTTCCCGAATCGAAAAGCTATACGTTTCACTGAGTAATAATGAACTGATAACTGCAAGCGTAGCATTCTCTACTTGATGGCTTCCAAGCATGCTAATATGTAAGTTCTTCAGCAAGTGTTCTCGCCATTTAACCGTGAAAACTTCCTGATTTTTAGGTTGAGAGCGATTCATTATCTTAAATTCTCTTCCTAGAGTATATAAAACAGCATTCATTTTCTCTGCCTGTTTGGCAAGGGGCTCTAGTGCCTCCTCATCTTTTATAGCAGTAACGACTGTTGTGCCATTCTTGATAATTCCTGCTTTTTCTGTTGCAATTTCATTCAGAGAATTCCCAAGAATGTTGGTATGCTCTAAAGAAATGCTAGTAATGATCTCCAGAAGCGGTTCAATTACATTAGTGGAATCAAGTCTTCCCCCAAGTCCTGTTTCAATAATAAGAATATCCGGCTGCTCATTTTTAAAGTGCAGGAAAGCTAATATAGTCGTTACTTCAAAAGCAGTCAGATAATCCCCTTCTTGCTCTGCTTCATTTAAAACAGGGAGGAGGTAATTTAATAATTCAACTAGCTTATCATCAGAAATCATTTCCTCACCAATCATGATTTGTTCATTCAGCTTTTCAAGATAGGGAGATGTAAAGGTACCTACCCGGTAGCCCTCTGCCAACAAAATATGCTTTAAAAACGTAAGCGTAGAACCCTTCCCATTTGAGCCTGCTATATGTATACAAGGAATGCTACGCTCCGGATTTCCCAATTTACGTAAGACTCTTTCCATTCTCTCCAAGCCAAAATCCATTCCAAGTTTGGCTGTACGGTCTGCAAGAAACTTCTCTGCCTGTTGATAATCCTGTATCATTTTTTCACTCCTCAACCATTGCGCTATGTATTAGTATGACATGATTGAACAAAAACACCCTGTTCAAATGCTTCGAACAGGGCGCAATAAAAATGTCTTAAGCTAATTCTTCTAAATCCTTCAGACGGCTTTGTACAGCCTCACGTTTTTCAACATAGTCTGCCAGCTTCGCTTTTTCTTCTTCAATCACCTTTTCAGGCGCTTTTTTCATGAAGCCTTCATTGGATAGCTTTTTCTCAATTCTTTCCACTTCTTTTTTCCATTTTTCAAGTTCTTTTTGAAGACGTTTTTGTTCCTCTTCAATATTTAATAGACCTTGCAATGGAAGAATTAATTCAACACCCGTTACGATAGCTGTCATCGCTTTATCATCTGCAGGGATGTCTGTACCAATTGTTAATTCCTCTGGATTACAGAAGCGCTCGATATAGCTGCTGTTTTTCTCAAGAACAGCTTGCGTTTCTGCATCTTTCGCCTTCAATGAAAGCTTGATTTTTTTGCTGAGCGGCGTGTTCACTTCTGCGCGGATATTACGTACTGTACGAATGATTTCAACAAGCAATTTCATTTCATCTGAAGCTTTTTCATCCGTTAAGTCCGGATTTACAACAGGCCAAGAAGCTGTTGTGATGGACTCTCCTTGGTGAGGAAGGTTCTGCCAAATTTCTTCCGTGATGAATGGCATAAACGGATGTAATAATCGCATCGTTTGATCCAATACGTACGCAAGGATAGAACGTGTTGTAAGTTTAGCTTCCTCGTCCTCGCCATACAGAGGGAGCTTCGCCATTTCAATATACCAATCACAGAAATCATCCCAAATGAAGTTGTATAATGCACGGCCAACTTCACCGAATTCATATTTATCTGCCAGTCTTGTTACAGTTTCAATCGTTTCGTTTAAACGAGTTAAAATCCATTTATCTGCAACTGATTTTTCGCCTGTTAAATCAATCTCTTCATATTTCAGCCCATTCATATTCATCAAGCAGAAACGGGATGCATTCCAAATTTTATTGGCAAAGTTCCAAACAGATTCTACTTTTTCATAGCTGAAACGTAAATCTTGACCTGGTGAGCTTCCAGTTGTTAAGAAATATCTTAGTGAATCCGCACCATATTTCTCAATAACCTCCATTGGATCTACACCATTACCAAGAGATTTACTCATTTTCTTGCCATGCTCATCACGTACAAGTCCATGAATCAATACATCCTTGAATGGACGCTCTCCAGTGAATTCAAGTCCCTGGAAGATCATTCTTGATACCCAGAAGAAAATAATATCGTATCCAGTCACAAGAGCTGCTGTTGGATAATAACGTTTAAAGTCTTCTGAATCTGTATCAGGCCAGCCCATTGTGGAAAACGGCCATAGCGCAGAACTGAACCATGTATCCAATACATCTGTATCCTGTGTCCAGTTTTCGATATCTGCAGGATCTTCCATTCCTACATATACCTCGCCTGTTTCTTTATGGTACCAAGCCGGAATGCGATGACCCCACCAAAGCTGTCTGGAGATACACCAATCATGGATATTATCCATCCAATTCAAATATGTTTTCTCAAAGCGCTCCGGTACGAATTCTACTTTACCTTCAGTGGATTGCATTTCGATTGCACGCTCTGCTAATGGTCCCATTTTAACAAACCATTGTGTAGATAAATAAGGCTCTACAACAGATCCGCTTCTTTCAGAATGTCCAACCTGATGGATGTGCTCTTCAATTTTGAACAACACTCCCTGATCCTGAAGATCCTTCACAATTTGCTTACGGCAATCGAAACGGTCCATACCTTCATATTTACCAGCCTTTGCGTTCATCGTTCCATCTTCATTCATAACTAGGATGCGTTCAAGATTGTGACGATTACCTACCTCGAAGTCATTAGGATCATGTGCTGGTGTAATTTTTACAACGCCAGAACCAAAGTCCATCTCTACATAATCATCGCCAACAATCGGAATTTCTCTTCCTACGATTGGCAGGATAACCGTTTTTCCAATCAGATGCTTATAACGGTCATCTTCCGGATGAACAGCAACTGCTGTATCGCCAAGCATTGTTTCCGGACGAGTTGTCGCAACTTCAATATGTCCGCTGCCATCTGCTAGTGGGTAGCGCATATGATAAAAAGCACCCTTAACCTCTTTATGAATTACTTCAATATCAGAGATTGCTGTTTTTGTGCTTGGATCCCAGTTAATAATATATTCACCGCGGTAAATAAGCCCTTTTTCATAAAGTTTTACAAACACTTCACGAACAGCTTTTGAAAGTCCTTCATCCAGAGTAAAGCGTTCACGCGAATAATCAAGGCCTAAACCTAGTTTTGCCCATTGTTCACGGATATGAGATGCATACTCTTCTTTCCATTTCCATGTTTCTTCAACAAATTTCTCACGTCCCAAATCATAACGTGATACCCCTTGATTGCGCAGTTTTTCTTCTACCTTCGCTTGAGTTGCAATTCCCGCATGGTCCATACCTGGCAGCCATAATACATCATAACCCTGCATTCTCTTCATTCTTGTCAAAATATCCTGAAGTGCAGTATCCCATGCATGGCCTAAATGCAGTTTTCCCGTTACGTTTGGGGGAGGAATTACAATCGTATAAGGTTCTTTTTGTTTATCCTGTCCCGCTTCAAAGAATTTACCCTTTAACCACCAATCATAGCGCCCTTTTTCGATTGATTGAGGATCGTATTTGGTTGGCATACCAATATCCGTTTGTTGCTCCATTTTTCATTCTCCTTTACTTTCATAATTGGTGAAAAACGCAATAAAAAAACCGCTTCATCCTCTATATAAAAAGGACGAAACGGTATGTCTCGCGGTACCACCTTTGTTCCAATACAAATAACTATTGTATCGGCACTTCATTTCGTTAACGGCTCTTCACCGGTTATCCGCTACTACCTGACGTTCACGGAAACAGCTCCTGGGCGACCTTCTGCGATTACGGTTACTGAAGGAATCTTACAGCCGATGGATTCCTCTCTCTTACAGTCTTAATCACATACTCTTCCCATTCAAAGCTTTTCATTGTTATTTTGGTTTCTCATAATCGGAAATCATTTTTTAATACTGTTATCATACATAAGTATGCATCTACTCGTCAATCATTGTTTCCCATTTTTCTTTATTTTATTCAAGCCTATATCCAAGGTGTCATCGTCAAATCTCAATCTTAGGCGCCTTAAATAATGCTGTACAGACACCCATTCAGGGGTATTTTTATATTCTATCATAAAGGGGGAATTTACATGCGAAAAAAGGTAACTCAATACAATATGCCTCCGTGGATTCGAAATACAAGAAATGTCTTACAGCAATTCTCCATTCCCTTTGCCGTTTTTCAAGGAATCCGGACATTCTTTTTTCCGACCACTTTTGATTTATTTCTGCTATTTTTACTGATTGGCCTTGCTTTAGCCTTCCACTTTGATATTCTGTAATCTTTTATAGCTATTCATTTAGACCAGGTAAGTTTGCCTGGTTTTTGTTTGATACAATTATGTTGATGCCGTATCTTTTATTTCTCTTCCTTCGCCTTTTTGCTTTCTTCTATTTGTTCCATCCTCATGATGATATATTCAATGTTTTTTAATAACCAATACTGCCTTTGGAATCTTCGGCAAAATTGAATTTCATCCTGTTTGCCTTTTTTTCTGGAGTATTGTTCTACTACCTTGATACAATTAGCCGGATAGGCTAAATAGGATAAGAATAAACGCAGCTCACCCTCCTTGAAGGGAAAATACTTCAGATAAAGATAGATCCACTCAACTATTTCTTCACCCTGGATTGGATAAGTTTTTAACTGCTTAACGACAAAAGGCAATAAGTCGAAATAGGCAGGTGCGGTTTTACTCTGTTCAAAATTGATAAAATGTCCATAACCATTTTCACTATATAAGAAATGATGAATTGAAATATTTCCATGCGTCACCACACTGCGTACTTTTTCTTCTTCCTTTGTTAGGTCAAACCACTCCTTCAGTTTATTTAAGGAATACGTTAGAGCCTGAGACAAGTCATAAAAGCACATACTAAACAATTGCTCAAACGGAGACATATACCACTTCTTTTCGATGGTTGTTACCATTTCACGAATAAATTCCTTTTGCTCCTCCCACTCCTTGACTGTTTTTTCATAATGCTCTTCCCGTTCCTCTTTAGTAATGTTGATTTCCTTGCCAGATAGCGTATGCATTCTTGCCAGTTCCCTGAACATCTGCTGGTGTCGTTCTGCCCGTTCCTCGATATGTTCATCCGGCAGCCAAGGCATAAGGTAACTGATTTTATCATGAGTTAGTACTCCATATCTGCCATCAACTGTTGGAAAGATCGGAACAATTCGGTTATATCCATTTTGATATAGGTTCTGCACATTTTTGATAAAATCAATGCCTTTGGTTGCCAGGATGGTTTTAATCGCGAATACACCATTGTTCGTATATACTTTTTTTACTTTTCCAAAATCCTCGTAAAATTCAAGTTCCAATTGATAGTTTCTTAGTAACTCAGATATCCACTCCTGATCTTTTCTTAACATTCCTATGGCACCCTTTCTGTATGTGCCCTTTTTGGAAACCAATGAAATCTATTTCAGTTGTCCTTATACGTCATTAATTTTTGTGAGCTATGCAACCATGCTTCTCACAGCCAAAACCGCATTGTAGTATTCCTATTAAAAAAGCAGAGCATATAATGCTGTGCTCTGCTGTTAACTAAACCTATTATTTATAAGAAGCAGCAGCTTCAGGAA
This sequence comes from Pradoshia sp. Z6_59, assembly GCF_058267515.1. Taxonomy (NCBI): domain Bacteria; kingdom Bacillati; phylum Bacillota; class Bacilli; order Caryophanales; family Bacillaceae; genus Pradoshia; species Pradoshia sp. Z6_59. The sequence continues at coordinate 170,803 of NZ_JBZCPP010000009.1, read as the reverse complement.
TATAAATTACCTGACCAGCTTTAAGATCGGATGTTAATTCCAGCCCGTTTATTCTCGCGATATGCTGAACGCTTGTTTTATATCGATCTGCCAGAACATCAATATTTTCTCCATTTTGTACAATACAGACTCTGACTTTTGATTGTTGTGATTCTTCCTCCTCTGTAAAAAGATCATATAACAAAGATTTGGATTTACCCTCAATTTGACCTTCGTTCTCATTCTCTCTTTTAGAATTAGACGATTGGTACTTTTTCTCTACATACTGATTGGATGCTTGTTCCATTTTCTGTTGACGTCCATGAGAAACATTTGTTTCCCGTTCTACCGCAGCTTTATTCGGATCTGGTGCTACATTCGGTTGAAATTGATGCGGCTGTACTCTGTCATATTCAGGACTTTCCTCTTTTTCATATTCAGAACTATCCTCTTTTTCATATTCAGAACTATCCTCTTTTTCATATTCGACAGTATAAGGTACGACTTCCATTAATTCTGGAGGACCCTCATCATACCTATTATCATATGGAATGGAAAAAGAGTGGTTTTCATCCTTTTGCTTTTCTCTGTCAACTAATTGATCCTGTTCAAAAGCAAAAGGGCTGTAGTCCTTGTCTGTATAATCTGACTCATCATTCGGCTGCGTTTCTTCATCATCCGCTGGTTGATGCTGCCGGGGTGATAATTTAGTTTCAACATAAAAATGGTCATCCTGGTTATGATTACTCTCTATATAAGAAGTTGGGTTCTTGAGATAAATTTCAGGCGAATCTGCCAAGTCATCCGGCTCCTGATCCTCATCCTCAGAATTTTCCCGATATAAATGCACCTCTATCTGTTCTTCCTCGTGCTCATTATGGACTTGCGCCTGAATAGTAATCTCCTCTGCTGACTCCTCAAAATCCTCGTTGGTTTTATTCCATGGATGAGTATGATGCTCTTGCTGAAATCGCTCGGAAGTATCATTTTGATAGTTTGAAGTCTCTTCTCGTTCCTCTGTCTCTGTCACTTGGGACTGCTCTTCAGGCAAGCTCTCGTAAACTCCACCAATCCATAAATCTGCTCTAATTTGCAGATATCCCTTTTCTGGCAGCTTATAATCAAAGGTATGCACACCTATATTAAGCTCATCCATTTCCCGAACTCTTTCTGCAGGAATTGTTATATCCACAGGAAATTGCTGATGGAATTCAAATAACTGATGCTCCCTTTGTTCAATTACAGAAACATAGCGCCGAAACGGATCTTCTGCTCCTTCTTCCTGTCCTGTTGCCTCAGTGGCTTTATATTCCCCCATTAAATCCAGAGTCCCTTTAAGAATGACATACTGTTCAACTTGATGAGCTGAAACATTTGGTTCAAGCGAAATGGAATACAGTTCCTCAACTTCCTGTCCCCTTTGAAACCACACACTCTCTTCTAATGAAAATCGTAATGACGATGTATGATCCTCAGACACCCAATTTCCTCCCTTCAGCCCTTTTCATCTAAATGCCATTATCAGCCTATGCTTCAGATACAGAAAATATGTGCTTTGTTAAACGTATGTTTGGAGAATAAAAAAATTCCCCCAAGTATGCTCTCGGGGGAATCTACTAATCACTTTATCTCATTCAAACTGGAGCACAGACTCTCGCCTCAAACATAGGTAGAAGCAGGAACAGTTATGAGAAAAATAAGCAACAGTAAGAAGTCTATTAGTTCAACTAATACTCCGTGTGGAATGAAAGTAATTCCTCACCGGACATTGTTTCACTTTATCGTTTAATCGCTTTAAACGCTTTTTGGGCAGCCTGTATAGTCTTTTGAATATCTTCATTACTATGTTCAACCGAAAGGAAGATTCCTTCAAATTGAGATGGTGGCAAGAATACACCATTTTCCGCCATTTCTTTATAATAATCCGCAAAAAATTGAAGATCTGATTGTTTCGCAGACTCGTAATCTTTAACCGGTTCATTAGTAAAGAAGAAGCCAATCATAGAGCCTGCTCGATTACATGTTAAAGGTACTTTGTAGGTTTCAGCTGCTTCTTTAAACCCTGCCTCTAAGAGATCTGCTTTTTTAGCAAACTCTTTATACGTATCCTCATTTAGCTGGATTAACGTTTCATAACCGGCTGTCATCGCAATCGGATTTCCTGATAATGTTCCGGCTTGATAGATAGGACCGCTTGGCGCAATTTGGCTCATAATCTCTTTTTTACCGCCGAATGCTCCTACAGGAAGTCCTCCGCCAATTACTTTTCCTAGACAAGTTAAATCTGGAGTAACATCGAAATGACCTTGCGCACATTGATAATCAACACGGAAACCAGTCATAACTTCGTCAAAGACTAATAAAGAACCGTGATTCTCAGTAATTTCTCTTAATCCCTGCAAGAAGCCTGGCTGTGGAGGGACTACCCCCATATTTCCCGCAACCGGCTCTACAATGACAGCTGCGATATCTTCGCCATATTGGTCAAAAGCAAGTTTTACACTCTCAAGATCATTGTATGGAACTGTGATGGTATTTCGCGCAACACCCTCTGGAACACCAGGGCTATCCGGCAAACCAAGTGTAGCAACGCCTGAGCCAGCTTTGATAAGCAATGAATCTCCATGTCCGTGATAACATCCTTCAAATTTAAGAATCTTATCCCGTCCTGTATATCCTCGTGCCAGACGAAGTGCGCTCATGGTTGCTTCTGTACCGGAGGAAACCATCCGTATCATTTCAATTGATGGGACACGGTCAATTACAAGCTGTGCCAATTTATTTTCCATTAAAGTTGGAGCACCAAAGCTTGTACCAGTTTCAGCAACCTTTTTAATCGCCTCTACTACCCGGTCATTTGCATGGCCAAGAATCAGCGGTCCCCAGGAAAGAACATAATCAATATATTCATTGCCATCAATATCATAGATTTTTGAACCCTTTCCTCTTTCCATAAAAATCGGATCCATATTTACGGATTTAAAAGCACGGACAGGGCTGTTTACGCCGCCCGGCAATAAATAGATGGATTCCTGGAATGCTTTCTTAGAATTTTCATATGAACGCATAAGCTGCAATCTCCTTTATATATGGAATTAATTTGATTCTTTTAACCATTTTGCTGCATCTTTTGCAAAGTAAGTAATAATTAAATCTACACCGGCACGTTTCATACCAGTCAGCATTTCCAACACAATGGCTTTTTCGTCGATCCAGCCATTTGTACCTGCTGCTTTAACCATGGAATACTCTCCACTTACATTATAAGCTACAAGAGGCAGATTTACCGTATTCTTCACATCGCGAATAATATCGAGGTAAGCAAGAGCTGGCTTCACAATGATAAAATCCGCTCCCTCCTGAACGTCTGATTCAGCTTCACGCAGGGCTTCAATACGATTGGCATAATCCATTTGATAGGATTTTCTATCACCAAATTGAGGCGCTCCGTTTGCTGCTTCACGGAATGGACCATAAAATGCGGATGCATATTTAACGGCATAGGACATGATTGGAATGTGCTGATAGCCTGACTCATCAAGACCCTGGCGTATCGCAGCTACAAATCCATCCATCATATTGGAAGGAGCAATAATATCCGCTCCTGCTTCCGCCTGGCTGACAGCTGTTTTAACCAAAAGCTCCAGACTTTCATCGTTTAAGATTTCATCATTTTTAACCATACCGCAGTGACCGTGGCTTGTATATTCACATAAACATGTATCAGCTACAACAAGAATTTCAGGATAGTTTTCTTTTACAAAACGAATCCCTTTTTGGACAATCCCGTGGGTATGAAAAGCGCCTGTCCCGCATTCATCCTTATTTTCCTCATCCGGTACTCCAAAGAGAATGACAGATTTGATACCAAGTGAAGCTACTTCATCCATTTCCTCTTTCAAACGATCCATGGAAAATTGATAGATTCCTGGCATAGAAGTAACCGGGTTCTTTTCATTTGTACCTTCCGTAATAAAAATCGGATAAATAAAGTCTTCTACATGTAAATGTGTTTCACGCACAAGCGCTCTCATAGATTCATTTCTTCTTAATCTTCTGTGTCGATTAAATTCAATATTGGCCATTTTAAGGTCCTCCCCCATTACGAATAATACTGCCTTAATTCTTTCATCATTTCATCAACGGTATATTGCTCTGGACATAATGTGACAGCCACGCCCAGCTCTTCGGCTCTTTTCCTCGTGACCGGTCCGATTGCAACTGTCACTTTATCTATCAAACAGTCAAATAGATGATGTTTTTTCACGGTCTTCATAAAATGATTTACTGTCGAAGGACTCGTAAATAATAGAATATCTATCTTTTTATTTGTAAGTACATCCACTAAGGCTTGTTCACTATCTTCTGGCATACGGTTGCTGTAAATAACGGACTCTTCTGTATGTATACCTGCAGCTATCAGTCCATTAAATAGATAATCTCTCGCCAAGTCGCCCTTTATAATGAGCACAGATTCACTTGTATCCACTACTTCCAGAAACGCAGGCAAAAAAGATTCAGCTACATATTTCGGTGGGATAAAAGTAGGCCGCAAACCATGTTCCTGCAAGGCTGCTTTCGTTTTTTTACCAATGGCTGCTATTTTAGGATAGATTCCTTCAAATTTCATTTCGTTCATCATCTCACAAAACAGGTCAACACCCGGCTTGCTTGTGAAAACGATCCAGTCAAAGGATTCCAGCCTGCTCAGCTTTTCTTTTACTGATTCAAGCCTATCTGCAACAACCTTTTGAAACGAAAGAAGAGGCACCTTAATTGGTACCCCTCCATGCTCAGCAATCATGGCACACAATTGTTCGGCCTGCGATTCTTCTCTTGTTACCAATACGCCTTTACCCAAAAGAAACAAGGAATGCTTCATTTAGCTTTCCATCTCCTCTTTAACCTTTTCAATTAAAGTCTTTGCTCCACGTTCGATTAGGCGATTGGCAGCTGTTATACCTAAGCTTTCAGGATCATCTCCTGAAATTTGTTCACGATAAATGGTACGCCCATCAGGCGTTCCGACGAGTGCCTGGAATTGTAAGGTCCCTTTCTCGTCTTTATATGCAAAACCTGCAATTGGAACCTGACAGCCACCCTCCATTTTATTCAGGAAGACGCGCTCTGCTGTGACAGCTTCTTTTGTATCCTGACAAGTTAATTTAGCTAATTCCTGCAATAATTCATGATCATCTGCTCTGCATTCAATCGCCAGCGCCCCTTGGCCAACTGCAGGAATACAAGTATCTTCATCAAGGAAATCACTCACAACATCCTTTTTCCAGCCTAATCTCGAAAGACCTGCTGCCGCCAATACGATTGCATCATATTCTTCATCTTTTAATTTTTGAATGCGTGTATCCACATTTCCTCTAATCCATTTGATTGTTAAATCCGGACGTTTTGCCAATAATTGAGCACTTCTTCTTAAGCTGCTTGTACCGACAATCGCACCTTCCGGAAGTTCTGCAAGCGTAAGATTATTCTTTGAAATTAACACATCACGATGATCCTCACGCTCTGGAATACAGCCAATCGTTAGTCCTTCTGGAAGCTCTGCCGGCATATCTTTCATGCTATGAATGGCCATATCTATTTCTCCATCAAGCATGGCTTGTTCAATCTCTTTTACAAAAAGACCTTTTCCTCCAACCTTGGAGAGAGTTACGTCTAAAATCCTGTCACCCTTTGTCACAATCTCTTTCAATTCGAATTCAAACGGTAATCCAAGATTTTTCAGCTGGTCAATAACCCAATTAGATTGTGTCAATGCTAATTTACTTCTACGTGAACCGATAATAATTTTTCTCATGATTTACCCTCCATTAATAGACATGAAATGCTGATATGCTGCCGAAAAAGAAGAAATTCACTAGCACTAACAAGAATGAACCAATATTCCAATAAGCAAGTGATTTCCCGTATATCCGGTTGTTAACTTTAAGATATAAATAGATTCCATATATAATTAGGCAGGCAAATGAGCCAAGAATTTTACTATCATACCAATTAATATCCGAAACGATTATATAGGCCCATTCAAGACCTAGTATTAATGATAATAATAACAGAGGAACACCGATTGCTACCAGTATATAAGACAGCTGTTCCAGTTTCGCCAAATCTCCCAGCCTGTTCAGCCTTTTCCCCCATTTCTTTCGCTTTAATAAATCGTACTGTATTAGATACAAAATAGAGAAGACAAAGGAAAGAGCAAACGCTGCATAAGATAGAATGGCAACTGTAATATGAATCATGGACAGCTCAGATAACACCTTAGTTTGCGCTTCTGCCGTAGAATAGGATTCTAATGTTGAGAATATATGAATGACCATCAACCCAAACCCTATTACATTTGTAAAAAACATAAAAAAATCTGTCCGTATTATACGGTTTAGGATGAGTGAAAAGGTAATCAATATCCACACATAAAAATATAATCCTTCAAATAAGGTTAGAACCGGGAATCTTCCCACTTCAAACATATATAGACATAAAAAAATTGTTTGCATCAACCAAACAATCGAAAGAAACCAGAAGGCTGCCTTATGAGCCTTCCGATTATTTTGTAAAAAATCTATGAAATAGAATAAGACACTAAGTCCATATAATATAATTGTAATTTCTTGCAATCTATTTAAATTGATATCAATCATATATCCCATCCTTGCTTATTATGGTTGTGACACCACTTTCAAGACAGGTCTATTTTGTTGGACCGATGTTTTAGATTGGAATGGCACTGCCGCCTTAAATTCCTGTTCTTCTACTAGTTCCTCAATATTGAAGATTGAGACAAATGCCTGTAAAGCAGCCTCTGGATTTTTCATTTCTGCCATATCTTTTGCATAAAGAATTGGATCTTTAAGCATCTGATTGATAATGCTCTTCGTATGCTTATTAATAACCTTCCATTCTCTTTCACTTAGGCCTGGTAATTTACGCTGCATACTTTCCATTGTTTCTGACTGAATATCTAATGCTTTCTCGCGTAATGCAGAAATGACAGGAACAACGCCAAGCATTTTGATCCATTGATTGAATTCAACCAGTTCACTTTCAATCATGATCATAATTTGTTCTGCTGCTTCTTTTCTCTCAGCCAGGTTCGCCTGAACGATACCTTCTAAATCGTCTATATCATAAAGAAAGACGCTGTCCAGTTCCATTAGTTTAGGATCTAAATCACGCGGTACGGCAATATCAACCATGAAAATCGGCCGGCCTTTTCTCAAAATATTGATATTTTCCATCATTTCTTTAGTAATGACATATTCCTTTGATCCGGTCGAACTGATTAATATATCTGCATCAAGCAGGGCACATTGCAATTCCTGAAGCATTTTTGCCTGTCCGGAGAATTTAGATGCCAATATTTCGGCTTTTTCTAAGGTTCTGTTAATTACAGTTACTTGATTGGCACCATTGCTATATAAATTTTCTATGGCAAGCTGGCCCATTTTCCCGGCACCGACTACGAGGATTTTCTTATCCTGAAGCGAGCCAAAGATTTTTTTACCAAGCTCAACTGCTGCATAGCTGATTGATACCGCATTTTTATTGATTTCCGTTTCAGAGTGAGCTTTTTTGGCAAGCGTAATCACCCGTTTAAACAGATTATTAAACAATACTCCGATTGTATTTTCTTCCTGTGCCTGCTGGAAGCTTTTCTTCACCTGTCCAAGTATTTGAGTTTCTCCCAATACCATGGAGTTCAATCCACAGGCAACCTGGAATAAATGATTAACTGCTCCGTCCTGCTCATAAACATATAAATAGGAGGAAAGTTCATTTTGGTCAACCGCGAACCACTCTGCTAAAAATTCTTTAATATAATATCTGCCCGTGTGCAGCTGATCCACGACCGCATAAACCTCTGTCCGATTACAGGTGGAAATAATGATATTTTCAAGGATACTTTTTTTCTTACTTAAAGATTTCATCGCTTCCGGTAGCTGTCCCAATTCAAAACTGACTTTTTCACGGATTTCAACAGGAGCAGTTTTGTAATTAAGACCGACAACAATTATATGCATTTCCCCTGTCACACCCCCATCTGAGCATATTCTTTTGCAAGTATATCATTGGTGTATATGAAAATTTTTCCACAAATTGTGAACATTATCGTAACTCTATATCAATTAAACATGTAAATGAGAAATTCTCATGAAATAAAAACCTGATATAATGAATGTATAATAGGTTGAATCTCAATTGCCAAAATGTTTCTCTGACAGTATTATGTGTAAATTAAATCACTAATTGTACATTATCAAAGATTAGAATAATTATCAATAATAATAAACCGGGAGACTACATATGAAAGAATATCGTTATTTTTCAAGCACTATTTTGATTGGCTTTGGCCTTTTTTATTTTTTAAAATCGATTAACTTTTCCCTATTGTCACCTTATTATTCATGGGGATCTCTATGTATTATTATCGGAATAGCCTTTCTTGCTGAAAGCAGATTTGGCAGTCATTCCGATTTTATACTTCCTGGAATCCTGCTCACTGGATTTGGTTTACACCAATACATAGCGGTCCATTTGGAAAACTGGCCAGCTGAGCATACAGCTATATTTCTATTTATTAGTTTGGGTCTTTTATTGCTTCACCTAAAAAAGGGAGTTGGTAAAGGCCCGGGGATTTTATTCCTCGTTGTTTCTATCATCTTTATATTCCATGAGAGAATCTTAACCATACTGGGCTTGGTTCATTTTGTTGATTTCTTTAATCACTACTGGCCTGTTCTTTTAATGCTCATTGGCGGATTCATTCTATTTAAGAAAAAATAAAAGCAGATAGCATGGGCAACCCTAATCATAATGGTCGGGGTTGCTGCACTAGGCTATCTGCCTTTCTTTTCATAGAGATTCTCAATCTATCAACAAAGGTTATTTACAATTAATTACATATGAATTATCTTTATTTACAGAGGAGGTGTTAGAGAATGAGCACAAACACATTTTTCATTCGATTTTCCATCAGCATACTTCTTATTTTCGGAGGAACATTTACAATCCGTTATTTTAGGACAGGTGAGCTTTTAATCGACCAAATAATAGGAATAACCGCCGGTTTACTTATTTTAATTGCATCCCTCGTATGGAGAATTAAATCCAAGCAATCCACATAACAGATGTTTGACAGATTTACGCATACGATCCATCCTTAAAAAAATTCTTGAATTTTATGACTCTACTTCATTTGTTTATACTTCAATTCTCATCTTCAGACCACTCAATTCTTTTGCTTTTTATAAATCATCTTCTTAGCTTATTATTAAAATTACGTTATTGCTTTGACATGTCATTAATGATTACTTTTGGGATGAAGAATAATAAAAAGAAAGGGGTCGAACCATTTTATACAAGTGTGGGGAGATAAAGTGATTACTGGTCAAAAAAGAGAAGTCGCCAGAATATGGTTCGATGAATACTTTACGAAGGGTAATCTTGAAGTCTTAGATCAGCTTACAAATTCACATGGGTGGTTGGTTTAACATTCCTTCGGATAACCAATGAATTAAAGAAACAGGTATCATGATATTTAAATTTAGAGAAGGAAAAATTACTGATCTTTGGTGGGAAAATAGTGATGCTACTATCCTTTATGAATTAGGAGCTTTACCCAAAAATACTCATCAGAGCTTCTGAATTAGAATTCAAAAGGCTATCTATACATAATCAAAAGAGCTGCATAACTAATATGCAGCTCTTTTCACATTGATTTTATATTCGCGCCTGTATAGCGTTCCAGGCCGTATCTTTTCCAAGTCCAGTTTCTGAAGAGAACAAAATCACTTCGTCACTTTCAATAATATTCAATGTGTCTTTCACGACTTTTAGATGCTTTTGCCATTTACCTTTTGGAATTTTATCTGCTTTTGTTGCAATAATGATACAAGGTATCTCATAATGCTTAAGAAAATCATACATCATTACATCGTCCACAGACGGTTTATGGCGCAAATCAATGATTAAGAGCATAGCACGTAAAGGCTCACGCGTTGTAATGTATGTCTCAATCATCTTACCCCATGCTTCACGTTCGGACTTGGATACTTTCGCATATCCATATCCCGGTACATCCACGAAAAATAATTGCTCATTAAGCTTATAAAAGTTCAATGTTTGTGTTTTACCCGGTTTAGATGAAGTACGGGCCAAACCTTTCCGATTGATCATTTTATTAATAAAAGAAGATTTTCCTACATTTGAACGTCCAGCAAGAGCGAACTCCGGAAAACCATCTGTTGGATATTGTTCCGGTTTAACAGCACTCATCACAATCTCTGCTTGAGTAATTTTCAACTTTCTCCACCTACCAATGCATGTTGCAGCACTTCATCAAGTTGTGATACAAATACGAATTCTAATTCTTCACGAACACTTTCAGGAATATCATCAATATCTCTCTCATTATCAATCGGACATATAATTTTCTTCAGTCCTGCCCGATGAGCACTCAATGATTTTTCCTTTAATCCCCCAATCGGCAATACACGACCACGCAAAGTTATTTCACCAGTCATCCCTACTTCCTTACGGATTGCTTTACCCGTAAGCGCTGAAATTAAGGCAGTCGCTATAGTAATACCTGCGGAAGGACCATCTTTTGGAACGGCTCCTTCAGGAACATGAATATGAATATCATATTTCTCATAGAAATCCTTGTCAATCCCAAAATCTTCAACCTTGGAACGAACATAGCTGAAAGCAGCCTGCGCAGATTCTTTCATGACATCCCCAAGTTTACCCGTCAACACAAGTTTGCCCTTACCTGGTGATAAAGAAACTTCAATTTGAAGGGTATCACCGCCAAATGTAGTATAAGCAAGTCCTGTTGCTACTCCAACCTGGTCTTCACGCTCTGCTTCACCATGACGGAAATACGGTTTACCCAGAAATTCTGCTACTACTTTTTCGTTGACAATGACTTTTTTCTTTTCGCCCGAGACAATGATTTTAGCTACTTTACGGCAGATAGCTGCCAGTTGCCTTTCCAATGTACGAACTCCAGCTTCTCTTGTATATTGCCTGATGATTTTAATAATCGCATCATCCTTCATTTGAAGCTGGCTTCTTGTCAATCCGTGAGCTTTGATTTGTTTTAGCATCAGATGATCTTTAGCAATATGGAGCTTTTCAATTTCCGTATAGCCGGAAAGATTAATAATTTCCATCCGATCACGAAGAGGTGCCGGAATTGTTGCTAAATCATTGGCTGTAGCAATAAACATTACATTGGACAGATCGTAGGTTTCCTCAATATAATGATCGCTGAAACTATTGTTTTGCTCCGGGTCAAGAACTTCAAGCATAGCTGAAGATGGGTCCCCACGAAAATCATTGGACATTTTATCAATCTCATCCAATAAGAAAACCGGATTAATGGTTCCTGCTTTTTTCATTCCTTGAATAATACGGCCAGGCATAGCCCCCACATACGTACGGCGATGTCCGCGTATTTCAGATTCATCTCGTACTCCACCAAGTGAAACCCGGATGAAATTACGGTTCAAAGACTTGGCTATGGATTTCGCCAAACTAGTCTTACCTACCCCTGGAGGTCCTGCAAGGCATAGTATTGGTCCTTTTAGTGAATTCGTAAGCTTCTGAACAGCCAAATATTCAAGTACGCGCTCCTTCACCTTTTCAAGACCATAATGATCTTTGTTTAAGATGTTCTCAGCTTTTCTAATATTCAGATCGTCCTTCGTTGCTTTAGACCATGGAATTGCAATCAGCCACTCAATATAATTACGAATGACCGCACTCTCTGCAGATGTTGCCGGAATCTTTTCATAGCGGTCCAGCTCTTTAAGTGCAGTCTCCATGACATGAGCCGGCATACCTGCGTCTTTAATCTTCTCAGCAAATTCAGCAATCTCAGCAGCTTTGCCTTCTTTGTCACCGAGCTCTTTTTGAATTGCTTTCATTTGTTCGCGAAGATAATATTCCTTTTGTGTTCGTTCCATTGATTTTTTGACACGCAGACCGATTTTCTTTTCGAGATTCAATACTTCTTTCTCGTTATTGATTAAACTGATTACTTTGTTTAATCTTTCCTTGATATCAATGGTCTCAAGTATTTCCTGCTTGTCCTTCAGCTTAAGCGGCAAATGTGATGTAACAATATCAGCCAGTCTGCCGGGTTCTTCTATATCAACAGTTGAATTATATGTTTCTGTTGTAACCTTTTTTGAGATTTTTATGTACTGTTCAAAGTAATTTAATAAAGTTCTCATCAAAGCTTCTGTTTCAGGATCCTTCTCTACTGGATCTTCAATAATTTCGAGCTTCGCTGTAAGAAAATCACTATCATCCTCATAGGAAACCATTTGCGCTCTCGATAAACCTTCTACCAACACTCGAATTGTCCCATTTGGGAGTTTAAGCATCTGTTTTACTTTAGTGAGTGTACCCATTTCATACAAATCTTCTTCACTGGGCTCATCTGTAGAAGCTTCCTTCTGAGTAGTTAAAAATATCAAATGGTCATCTACCATCGCTTTCTCTAGCGCCTGAACAGATTTTTCCCTTCCAACATCCAGATGGAGAACCATCGTTGGGAAAACAAGCAATCCGCGAAGCGGCAGGAGGGGAACGTTTTTGTCCATAGTGTTTGCCATTTGTTGCACCTCCAAAACATGCTAATATATGTATTATTCATTGGCCTTTTACCAATTTTATCGTATTTACTGGTTTGTGTCTATTTGGGACGATAAACGAAACCATGTTACTTGTTTTCCCTAAAATTAAGTGGATGTAACACCTTTCAATCAATTTTTAAGGTAACAAAATTTCCCACTCTCATTATTAGTAAGACAAAAAAAAAGGCTCGCTCTTATGCAAGCCTTTTAATTTTGTTCCCTCAGCCGCTTTCCCGTTCAGAAAGTGGCATATTTTCGATAATAGTATCAATGGCAGCTGTACGATCGAATACTAGTTGAAATACTTCCTTTAAGTTCCTGACAGGTTTAATTTCAATATTTTCGACTTGGTTTAACAAGGCTTGAATATTTTCTTCCGGAATCAGAACTACATCGGCTCCTGCTAACTTAGCTGCTGTCACTTTCGTAAACACACCGCCAACCGGCTTAACCTTCCCATGAATGCTGATTTCTCCTGTCATTGCAACATTATTTTTTACCGGTATTTGATAGATAGCTGAGTAAATCCCAACGGCCATAGCAACGCCTGCCGAAGGACCATCAATCGGTATACCGCCCGGAAAATTAACATGGATATCAAATTTGTCAGCTGGAACGCCAATCGTTCTCAGGACAGTCACCACATTTTCAATCGATCCCTTAGCCATGCTTTTTCTTCTGATGGATTTTCCAGCACTATTAATACTTTCTTCTTCTACGATTCCAGTTATATTAACTGATCCCTTATCAACCGCATCAATAACCGTCACTTCAATCTCAAGTAACGCCCCTGAACTTGGTCCGGTTACAGCCAGACCATTTACAACACCAACGGCAGATTCTTTCGCAATAAAGCTTTGATATCTAGGAGACATTTGGCTGGATTGAACAATCCATTCAATATCTTCATCTTTAATGTAATCTCTATTTTCTGTAATGGCTAAACCTGCGGCACTTTGAACCATATTTACAGCTTCTCGTCCATTGCTGGCAAAATTACCAATGACATTGAGCGCCTCATCACTAATTTCTAAGGACACCCGTTCAACTGCATTTTTGGCCACCTTCTTCAGTTCCTCCTGATTTAATTCACGAAAAAAAATCTCCATGCATCTGGAACGAATCGCAGGCGGGATTTCAGAAGGTGTACGCGTTGTAGCGCCAACAAGCCTAAAATCAGCAGGCAATCCATTTTGAAAAATTTCATGTATATGTTTTGGTATATTCGGATTCTCTTCATTATAGTAGGCACTCTCAAAATGTACTTTCCGATCTTCCAATACCTTCAATAATTTGTTCATTTGTATATTATGCAATTCCCCAATTTCATCAATAAATAAGACACCACCATGAGCATTTGAAACTGCCCCCTGTTTTGGCTGAGGTATACCTGCCTGGCCCATTGCTCCGGCACCCTGATAGATTGGGTCATGAACAGAGCCTATAAGTGGATCAGCAATTCCTCTCTCATCAAATCTGGCTGTTGTGGCATCCAATTCTACAAATGTTGCAGTTTGCCTAAATGGAGATTTCATATTTGCTTTAGCCTCTTCCAGCACAAGTCTCGCAGCGGCCGTTTTCCCAATTCCAGGCGGTCCATAAATTAGTACATGCTGTGGATTTGGCCCACAAAGTGCTGCCTTTAGTGCTTTGATTCCATCTTTCTGTCCAATAATATCATCAAACCGTGCTGGCCTCACCTTTTCGGAAAGCGGCTCAGTTAATGAGATAGACTTCATTCGATGAAGCTGATCCATCTCTTTCTTAGCCTCTCGATCAATTGAAACCTTTTGTACCCTTTGACCCTTTAATAAATTTAAAAAATACAACCCAATCACTATTCCAAAAAACAGCTGGATAACAATAACCACACCAGTCCAACTCATATAAGCACCCTCCTGAAATCACATCGTTGAGATACAAGCTAGTATCTCCCTAGAAAGGAAGGAATAAACACTAAAAAGCTGAAACGGCTCGCCCAGAAGCCAGGAGCATAAGACAGGGGCTCGAAAGGAGGCGTTCTTCCCTCCTGAAGAGATCATGCTTATGTCCTGAGCTTCTAGCCGTTGAAGCTGGATTAACTAAAAAGCTGAAACGACTGAACTAAGGAACAAAGACTAAATACGCCACGTCCTGTGGCAACGTCTTTGTGACCAACATCCTGTTGGCCTCCGAAAAGCATAAGAGAGAGCCACGCAGGGAGGTGTTCTTTCCTCCCGCAGTGGCTATCCTTATAACTCGAGGGCCTAGGAGTAGAAGCTAGATTATACTAAAAAGCTGAAGGGCCTTGGGCAGGAGCGAGGAGCACAAGACAGATGCTCGGAGGGGATGTTCTCCCCCGTAGAGGCTACACTTATGTCTCGAGGAGCTAGGAGGCGAAGCTGGATCACATCAAAAAGCTGAAGGGCCTTACGTTAAGGAACGAAGACTAAATGCGCCACACCGTGTGGCAATGTCTTCATGACCAACATCCTGTTGGCCTTCGACAAGCATAAGAGGACGCGCATAGTGTGTTCTTTCCTCCCATAGTGGCTATTATCCTTATGACTCAAGCTCTATGTGTATACATCAAACCCTGTTAGGCCACTTACTTTAACGATTGGCTGGAATTTGCCCTGAATCGGCTGGATTCCTACTCAACTCGGGTCAATTTCTTACTAAACTTAGCTTTGCTCTTCCTATAATCGCTATTGTTTTCTTCTAACTCTCTAAACATATATTCATTTAAGAATATATCACCTGTTAATCGCTTCATTGAACAATACAAAAAAGGCCAATCAGATTTTGATTGGCCTTTTCTACAACTTATATCTTTATCAAGCAGATGTTTTCTTTTCAACTGTTTCGGTTGTTCCATCAACAAGAATTATTTTTGGAGATTCGCCTTTAGAGATCACTTCAGCTGTAATGATACATTTTTTAATATCATTACGGGAAGGAAGTTCAAACATGACATCCAGCATAATTCCCTCAATAATGGAACGAAGTCCACGTGCACCTGTTTTACGCTCAATTGCTTTTTTCGCAATTTCTAACAACGCTCCGTCCTCAAATTCGAGTTCTACGTCATCAAGCTGGAGCATTTTTTGGAATTGCTTAACAAGCGCATTTTTAGGCTTAGTAAGGATTTGGATTAATGTATCCTCATCCAATTGCTCAAGTGTTGCAATTACCGGCAAACGGCCGATAAATTCTGGAATTAATCCAAAACGAAGCATGTCTTCAGGAAGAACTTTAGTTAACAAGTTTTTATCTTCAACTTCTTCTTTAACTGATCCAAACCCGATAACTTTTTGGCCAAGACGGCGTTTAATAATCGGTTCAATTCCATCAAATGCACCACCGCAGATGAATAGAATATTCGTTGTATCAATTTGGATGAATTCTTGATGAGGATGCTTTCTTCCTCCTTGTGGCGGTACACTTGCCACAGTACCTTCAAGAATTTTCAGCAATGCCTGCTGTACACCTTCACCTGAAACATCTCTTGTAATGGATGGATTTTCAGATTTACGTGCAATTTTATCGATTTCATCAATGTATATAATGCCTTTTTCAGCTTTCTCTACATCGTAATCAGCAGCCTGAATTAGCTTGAGTAAGATATTTTCAACATCTTCACCCACGTAACCAGCTTCAGTTAATGACGTAGCATCAGCAATGGCAAATGGTACATTTAATAATCTAGCTAAAGTTTGAGCAAGAAGCGTTTTCCCGCTTCCAGTAGGCCCAATCAAGCAAATATTGGATTTAGATAATTCTACATCTTCAATTTTGCTATTAGAATTTACACGTTTATAGTGATTATAAACGGCTACTGCCAAGGATTTTTTAGCACCTTTTTGACCAATAACATATTCATCAAGGATTTCTAAGATCTCCATTGGTTTTGGTATATCTTTTAACTCAACTTCTTCTTCAGTACCCAGTTCTTCTTCTACAATTTCAGTGCATAACTCTATACACTCATCACATATATAAACACCTGGACCCGCTACGAGTTTTCGGACTTGTTCTTGAGTTTTCCCACAGAAAGAACACTTCAATTGCCCTTTCTCATCATTAAATTTAAACATAGTTTCACCCCTTGGTATTATGAACTCTATCATGAAATCTGCAATTCTTTACGATCAGATTAACAAATGAAGGGTATGTAAGAATTGTAACATACATTGCCCCGTTTAAGGTAAGAAAAAGGCTGTACTCATTTGCCAAATTAGTTGTTCCTTATGTATATGTACATAATATCCATTCTTGACTCCTTTCAATCCTGGAAATCAAAAATGGAAGAGTTTTAATCCTATTTATTTAGAATTAATCTACACTTAATTCATGAAAAAAGCAATTATGTATGTGTTAAAATATTTCGATTCAAAAAGTCGAATCTTCTCGAAAATTGGACACTGCAAATAGTATGTATAGTATGTATAAAACAAGGTACGATAAAATCGCACCTTGTTTTGTTATTTAATATGTTTATTAAGCTTCTACTGTTTTGCTGTTATCAACTAATACGTCGATTGCTTTTCTTACTAATAAGTCACCTTTAACACTTTCAGTTCCGCCAAGTGCTTGGATGATTTGTTCAGCAGTCAAACCATATTGCTCAGACATTGCTTGTACTTCAGTGTTGATTTCTTCTTCAGTAACTTCAAGGTTCTCTGCTTTAGCGATTGCTTCAAGAGTTAAGTTGATGCGTACACGCTTTTCAGCTTCCTCTTTCATTTGACCTTTAAGAGCATCTTTGTCTTGGCCAGAGAATTGGAAGTACATGTCAAGAGTCATACCTTGAGCTTGAAGACGTTGTTCGAATTCTTGAACCATACGATCTGTTTCAGTGTCGATCATTGCTTCTGGAATTTCGATTTCTGCAGTTTCTGCCGCTTTTTCGATAACAGTGTCTTTTACATGGTGTTCTGCTTGATGTTTTTTAGACTCAACTAAACGAGTTTTGATTTTTTCTTTAAGTGCTTCCAATGTTTCTACTTCTTCATCAACATCTTTAGCAAATTCATCATCTAACTCAGGTAATTGTTTTGTTTTGATTTCATGAATTTTCACTTTGAATACAGCTGGTTTTCC
Organism: Pradoshia sp. Z6_59; assembly: GCF_058267515.1. Classification (NCBI taxonomy): domain Bacteria; kingdom Bacillati; phylum Bacillota; class Bacilli; order Caryophanales; family Bacillaceae; genus Pradoshia; species Pradoshia sp. Z6_59. The sequence continues at coordinate 153,080 of NZ_JBZCPP010000009.1, read as the reverse complement.
TGCTAGTTCTGCAGCATGATATTCTTCTGGGAAAGTAACTTCAACATCTTTTTCTCCGCCAACTTCAAGACCAACCAATTGCTCTTCAAATCCTGGGATGAAAGAGTTTGAACCAAGTTCTAAGGAGTAATTATCTGCTTGTCCGCCTTCGAATGCTTCGCCATCAACGAATCCTTCAAAGTCTAAAACTACAGTATCACCATTCTCAGCTTGTCCTTCTTCTTTGATTACAAGCTCAGCGTTACGCTCTTGTAAAGTTTTGATTTCTTTTTCGATATCTTCATCAGTTACTTCAGTATCAAGTTGTGTTACTTCAATACCTTTGTATTCGCCAAGTTTAACTTCTGGCTTTACAGTAACAGTTGCTTTGAAAATAAGAGCTTCGCCTTTTTCCATTTTTTCGATATCGATTTCTGGACGATCAACTGGCTCGATTTTAGTTTCTTCAATTGCATTAGCGTATGCTTCTGGAAGAATAAAATCTAATGCGTCTTGGTAAAGAGACTCAACGCCAAATTTCTTTTCAAATAATGCACGAGGCATTTTTCCTTTACGGAATCCTGGCACTTGTACTTGTTTAACCACTTTTTTGAATGCTGAATCTAAGCCTTCGTTTACTTTTTCAACCGGTACTTCAACAGTTAATACTCCGCTGTTCCCTTCAAGCTTTTCCCATTTTGCAGACATGGTTTTCCCTCCACTATATATATTTCCTAATAATCGTTTTCTCTTAACACGATATTATGTGCAACTAGATTTATTGATCTTAGGCAGTACAGCCTTACTGTACCAATGCATATTGCAACCACTATATTATAACATAGGTTTCCTACGTTTCAAGACTTGGACCCTCAAATAACAGGGAAAGTCATCCCCTCTAGATTCCTGATTTCCTCTATAATTACATTTATCCTTTCATCAGGCTCCTTTAAATCGATTCCATAGGCTTCCGACACTATTCGGTAATAGCCTTCTGCCCATCCGTCGAGATTCGGTATATTCATTGGATAAAGCAGGATATTATGCCTTTTGACCATTTCCATAGCCTGCTCGAACATGATAGGGTTATTATTTTCCAACCTGTCACGTAATGTTTTATGTATGTCAGATAAAAATTGCGTTTCTTCAACATTTGGTAAGTCTACTATATTCACTGTAATAGTTTGACCGAACTTATCCACCTCTACAATCTTATCCACTTCCTGCTCTTTTAATATGGATATAGTAAAGGTTTTTAAAAATGGATGTTTTTCTTCTATTAAATATTGGCAAAGCAGTCCTACCCACGGTCTAATATTTTGTCCTGCAAGTGAAGATAGCATAAAAAATTGCTCTTGCATCGTTCCGGTTTCCAAAATATCTTTTATTTCTTCCTCCTGAATTTGAGGTGTTTCGGCTTTAAATTCAGGAAAATCGTCTGAATATTCCTGCTCGCTGCCCTGTACCACAATTCGTTTACTCATAGCCAATAAATGTTCTAATGATTCAACTCTGCCTTCAGGCACCTGATTTTCTTCCAATAACGCTTCAACTACTGATATAATCTCGCGATGTTCATTTAATTGTAGAAGGATCATTAAATAAATATTGATGACATGAAAATACTCTCCAATTCCATTTCCCATCATCTTATTCACTATAGCTTTTGCATCTTGGTAATTCCCGAGCTCTACAAGTGACAGAGCTAATCCGATATTGATATCTTCATCTTCCGGTTCCAATTCATATGCCTGGCTAAATAATTCACGGGCATTTTTGAATTTTTTCTCCTCCATGGCTTGCATCCCTTTTTTGAGGAGCAATTGTGCCAGATTAGGAAAAGGAATTACCTTTTCATCCTTTCGTTCACTTTTTGTGTTCTTCATAACAAACCGCCTTGATCTTTTTGAATTAATTGTCGTTAGTTTAGCATGCCTTTACATGAAAAACAAAAAATCTTTCTGTTATTCATGCAATAAGCACTGAAACAAAAAAAACATAGACTATATATCTTGTAGTCTATGCCAGTATTCTTTGTTCGTATTGATTGATTTCTTCATTATACTGAAGCGTTAGTTCAATTTCATCCCAGCCATTAATCAGCATGTTCTTCCAATATGGGTGGATATCAAATTGAGCAAGTACGTTTTCTTGTGCTCTCAATTCTTGATTAGGTAGATCAACCGTTAAATCCATCGGTGTTTTACGTATAAATTCCTTGATCGAAGCAAGGCTCTCTTTTTCTAACGTAATGGGCAGTATTCCATTTTGCAAACAGTTTTGATGAAAAATATCTGCAAAGGAGGAAGCCAAAATTATTTTAAACCCATAATCCCCCAGTGCCCATGGGGCATGTTCACGAGAAGATCCACAGCCAAAATTTACACCTGCCAGCAAAATGGTCGCACCTTTAGCTTCAGGCTGATTTAGTTCAAAATCATCTCGCTCGGTTCCATCTGCATGAAAACGCCAATCAAAAAATACATACCTACCAAACCCGGTACGCTCAATGCGCTTTAGAAACTGTTTCGGTATAATCTGATCTGTATCGACATGATCGCGATCAAGAATGACGGGTTTACCTGTATAAACTGTCATTTTTTCCATTTTAGTGACCTCCTTTTCCAGAAATCATAGGATTCACTGCTTCTCTGATATCCACAAACTTCCCGTAAATCGCTGCCGCTGCTGCCATGCGCGGAGATACTAAATGCGTTCTTGCTCCAGTGCCCTGTCTTCCTTCAAAATTTCGGTTTGATGTGGATGCGCAATGTTCACCTGCCGGCACCACATCTGGATTCATGCTTAAACACATGCTGCAGCCCGCTTCTCTCCATTCGAATCCAGCTGCTTTGAAAATCGTATCCAACCCCTCTTCCTCTGCCATCTTTTTAACAGCCTGTGAGCCAGGAACGACCATTGCGCTCACTCCTGCAGCAACCCTATTACCATCGATAATTTCAGCCGCTTCCCTTAAATCTTCTATCCTGGAATTTGTGCAGGAACCAATAAATACATGCTGAACCGGTATATCTGTAATTGCCTGACCTTCTTTAAGACCCATGTATTCTAGCGCTCGCTGTAATGTTTTGGCTGCTGCTGGCTTCATTGAATTTGAATGAGGGATATTCCCGGTTACCGGGCTGCACATCCCAGGATTGGTGCCCCAACTGACCATAGGAGAAATATCATCTCCATTCATGTAGATTACTTTGTCATAATCTGCATCAGCATCACTGGCCAATTCTGACCACCGCTTACAACATTCCTCGAATTCGTCCGGTACAGGAGCATATTTACGACCCTTCATATAGGAGAAAGTAGTTTGATCCGGGCTAACCAGACCGGCACGAGCACCGCCTTCTATAGACATATTACACATAGTCATGCGCTCTTCCATCGACATATTACGTACTACATCGCCTGCATATTCCAAAATATAGCCGTTACCAAAGTTCGTTCCATTTTGAGTGATGATATATAAAATGACATCCTTGGCAGTAACCCCATTCTCGAGTGCACCGTTTATTTCAATTTTCATCGTTTTCGGTTTGTTTTGCCAAATGGTTTGCGTCGCTAATACATGCTCCACTTCACTCGTGCCAATTCCAAAGGCCAGTGCACCAAATGCACCATGCGTAGATGTATGGCTGTCACCGCAAACAATGGTTTTTCCCGGCCAAGTTAACCCTAAATCTGGCCCAATCACATGGACAATTCCCTGGTCTTCACTATCAAGGCCTGCTAAAGGTACTCCAAATTCCTGGCAATTCCGTTCAAGTGCTGTCAATTGCCTTTTCGCCACCTCATCTGTTATGACAAAACGATTAATGGTGGGGACATTATGATCCATTGTTGCAAAGGTCAAATCTGGTCTGCGTACCTTTCTTTTCTTTAGGCGAAGACCCTCAAATGCCTGAGGAGAAGTCACTTCATGAACGAGATGCAGATCGATGTATAATAAATCTGGTTTCCCAGCCTCCTTGTGCACTATATGATTTTCCCAGATTTTATCCACGATCGATTTACCCACATAGATCCCTCCTCATTTTATTGATATCTTTGTATTTTTTACGCGTACGCTTCCATAATGTGAAAAATAGCGTCCTTCTGCAAAATTTCTTCCTTAATAGCCCGGGCCATTTCCGTGGTTGACAGCACTTTTCCATCTCCTGATATATCTACTGTATGTTTACCGGAGTCCAATACATTTTTTACCGCTTGTTCAACTATACCTGCCTCTTCTTCCATCTGGAAGGAATGGCGAAGCATCGATGCAACAGACAGAATCATCGCAATTGGATTAGCTTTATCCTGGCCTGCGATATCCGGGGCAGAGCCGTGAATTGGTTCAAATAAATGCAAACCATTTTCAGAAAGACTTGCTGAAGGGAGCATTCCAAGTGAACCAGTTAAGACACTTGCCTCATCGCTCAAAATATCACCAAACATATTTTCAGTCACCAGTATGTCAAATTGCCTTGGATTACGGATAAGCTGCATCGCTGCATTATCTACGAGCATATGCTCAAGCTTCACTTTTGGATACTCACTGGCTACTTCTTCTGCCACCTCTCTCCACATTCGGCTTGATTCTAATACATTTGCCTTATCAACGGATGTTACCTTTCCTTTTCGTTCCTTTGCCAATTCAAAAGCGAGTGTAATAATCCGCTTTACTTCTTCGCGTTCGTAATACAGAGTATCAACAGCAGATTCCATGCCGTCATGATAATTTCGCTTGCTCGGTTTACCGAAATATAACCCGCCCGTTAGTTCTCTCACGATTAAAAAATCCGTACCATCAATGATTTCTTTTTTCAAAGGTGATGAATCCTGGATGCTGGCATAATAACTAATTGGACGCATATTTGCGTATAAATTTAACTCTTTGCGAATTTTTAACAGCCCCTGCTCAGGTCGCATCTCCGGGGGATTATGATCCCATTTCGGACCGCCAACTGCTCCAAGTAAAACGGCATCGTTTCGTTTACAAAGGTCAATCGTTTTTTCAGATAAAGGGGTTCCCTCTGTGTCAATGGCTACCCCGCCAATATGTCCATATTCAAAGACGAATTCATGTCCGAATCGTTCACCAATAGCATTGAGGATTTCGAGGGCTCCTATCATAATTTCCGGTCCAATTCCGTCACCCGGCAATACAGCAATGTTTTTTTTCATATCGAAATCCTCCTTATTGATTAATTCGTGATCACCATTGATTGGTGCTCTACTGTTAAAATCACTCGGTTAATAGCATTTAGATAAGCTTTAGCCGACGCTTCCAAGACATCCTGGGCTAATCCCCGTCCGCTTGTTTCCACTCCCTGATAAATAATTCTTACAAACACTTGTGCCAACGCATCTCTGCCGCCGCCAACTGATTGAATACGGTAATCCTGCAGCTTAACTGGTTTCTGTATGCAACGCTCGAGCGTATTGTATAACGCTTCAATACTCCCTGCTCCAGTCGAGGCCTCCTGAATTCTGTCGTTATTTACTCCTGACAATGTAACGGTTGCTGTTGGAATCTGATTGGTTCCGTATTGAACCTGAATGGAAATTAATTCATAATAGTTATCCTCTTTTGTTACTTTCTCTTCCAGTACTAACGCGACAATATCATCATCAGTCATTTCTTTCTTACGATCTGCCAGGTCCTTGAATACTTTGAAAAGGTGATTAACTTCTTCATCTGATACAGGGAAGCCTAACTCTTCTAATTTTGTACGGAATGCATGCCGGCCTGAATGCTTACCAAGCACCATGGAGTTAGAACTTAATCCAACTAATTCAGGTTCAATTATCTCGTAGGTTGTTTTCTCCTTAAGCACACCGTCTTGATGAATGCCGGATTCATGCGCAAAGGCATTTTTACCTACTACAGCTTTATTTGGCGGGATTACCATACCTGTCAGTTTACTGACCAATTCACTTGTACGTTTAATTTCACTAAGCACCAAGCCGGTTTCTGCCTGATAAAAATCTTTTCTTGTATATAGACCAAGTGCTACTTCTTCCAGTGCAGTATTCCCGGCTCGTTCACCAATTCCATTAATGGTACCTTCTATTTGAGTCGCTCCGGCCAAAATCGCTGCCATAGAATTGGCGGTTGCCAATCCTAAATCGTCATGGCAATGGGCAGACAAGGTAACCTGATCTATAGATGGAACGTGTTTCATTAGATATTGGAAGACTTCACTATATTCTTTCGGTGTGATATAACCGACCGTATCCGGAATATTGATAATCCTTGCTCCGGCTTTGATGGCTTCTTCCACAACCCGAGCCAGGAATGGAAGCTCTGTGCGACAGGCATCTTCAGCTGACCATTGAATAACTGGGAAATACTTCGAAGCATACCGGATTGAAGCCACGGCAGCTTCAATCACCTGATCCTCCGTCATTTTCAGCTTATACTGCCTGTGTATGGGTGATGTAGCAAGAAAGACATGTATCCTCGGGTCGGCCGTTTGCTTTAAAGCTCCCCACACCGCATCAATATCACTTTCCACAGATCTGGCCAGTCCTGTTACCGTTGAATTTTTGACTAAATCAGCAATTTTCTTCACTGATTCGAAATCTCCTGGAGAGGCTGCTGGAAAACCAGCCTCAATGATATCGACACCCATTTTTTCCAGTTGTTTGGCTATCTCCAGTTTTTCAGTCAAATTAAGAGTCACTCCGGCAGATTGTTCTCCATCACGTAAGGTTGTGTCAAAAATTTCAATTTTTCGCACTGCCGACCACTTCTTTCTGTTTCTTTTTCTGCTGTTGAATAAATGGCATCATTTGACGAAGTTCTCTGCCAACCTGTTCAATTGGGTGGGCATTTTCCTGTGCCTGTGTCGCGTTAAATACAGGTCTGTTCACTTGATTCTCAAGCAGCCATCCTTTTGCAAATGTACCATTCTGAATTTCTTTTAACACTTGCTTCATTTCTTCTTTAACAGCCGGGCCAACTACGCGTGGACCTGAAACAAAATCACCCCATTGAGCCGTATCAGAAATGGAATAGCGCATCCCTTCCATACCGCCTTCATACATGAGATCAACAATTAATTTCAGTTCATGTAAACATTCAAAGTAAGCAAGCTCAGGCTGATAGCCAGCTTCCGTCAGCGTTTCAAAACCTGCCTTTACCAAGGAGGTAAGTCCGCCGCAAAGTACTGCCTGTTCTCCAAATAAATCCGTTTCGGTCTCTTCCTTGAATGTAGTTTCAAGAGCTCCTGCCCTAAGTGCTCCTATCCCTTTTGCGTAAGCTAACGCAACTTCTTTCGCTTCACCTGACACATCCTGATAGATGGCAAATAATGCCGGAACACCTGCCCCTTGTTCAAATGTCCTTCTGACTAAATGTCCCGGTCCTTTTGGTGCTACCAGGGAAACATCTACAAATGCCGGAGGGACAATTTGGTGATAATGGACATTAAAACCATGAGCGAACATCAGTGTATGACCTTCCCGCAAGACTGGTTCAATCTCTGCTTTATATACTTTTGTTTGATGTTCATCCGGTAAGAGAATCATGATTACATCCGCTTCCTCGCTAGCTTCCCTAACAGATTTAACATCAAATCCATCTTCAACCGCCTGGCTCCAAGATTTACCCTCTCGTAATCCAATAACTACTTCAAACCCGCTTTCGCGTAAGTTTTGTGCATGGGCATGCCCCTGTGATCCATATCCAATAACTGCTACCTTTTTAGTTGATAAAACTGCTTCATTCGCTTCATTTTGATAGTACATTTTTGCCATAATTGTTCTCTCCCTTTTCATTTTTATTTAGACAATTGAATAATTCTTTGTCCCTTGGTTACCCATTTGAGTGGAACGGGCAAAAGCAGTAGTGCCTGTTCTTGCCAGTTCCTTAATTCCGTACGGCTTGATTAATTCGATAAAAGCTTCTATTTTATTTGATTCACCGGTTATTTGAATCACAAGACTTTCCTTGCCAATATCAATAACCGAAGCTCTAAAAGGCTCAATGAGTGAGTAAATCTCACTTCTCGATTGGGGAGTGGCAGTTACTTTTACTAGCGCAAGCTCCCTGGCTACAACGGATTGATCTGTTATGTCTTGTACCTTTATGACATCAATCTGTTTATTTAGTTGTTTGGTAATTTGTTCAGCAATTTGCACGGATTCGACATGTACGACACAAGTTATTCGTGCTCTCTCCTCCATTTCGGATTGCCCTACCGTAATACTTTCAATGTTATAATTTCGTTTCGTAAATAAATTGGTAATCCGGTTAAGGACACCCGGTCTGTTTATAACGGTTAAAGTGATGATCCTTTTCAATTTTTCTTCACCCCTACCATTTCATTAATTCCCTTTCCAGGTGCAACCATTGGGTATACATTTTCTTCAGGTTCTACAAAAATATTGATTAACACAGGACTATCTTTACTAAATTCTTCGTTAAATACCCTTTCAGCTTCTTCCTCCGTCCGGACATCGAATCCCTTTATTCCATAAGCTTCAGCCAGCTTGCTGAAGGAGGGTTGGGAACGAAATACACTTTCTGAATATCGGGATTCATAAAAGATTTCCTGCCATTGGCGTACCATTCCAAGAGAGCCATTATTGATAATGATAATTTTTACCGGTAAGTTCAGTTCTGCGATAACAGCAAGTTCCTGAATGGACATTTGGACACCTCCATCACCATTTACGGAGATCACCAAATCATCTGGTTCAGCAATTTGTGCTCCAATCGCAGCCGGTAAGCCAAAGCCCATCGTGCCAAGTCCTCCGGAGGTTACCCACGCATTCGGACGCTTAAAAGGATAATACTGAGCAGCCCACATTTGATGCTGACCAACATCAGTTGTCACGATGGCATCCCCATTACTCATTTCATAAATCATTTCCATAATTCTCTGCGGTTTCAGATGCTGACCGTTCCCTTTGTCGTAATAGAATGGTGCATCCTCCAGCCAATTCTGAATTTGCTTCCTCCAGTCCTCGTTATCTGGCCGTTTGCCATTCTGCTTGATTAAATGCTTCAGAGCATGCCTTGCATCTCCAACAACCGGGATAGCCGTCGGGACATTTTTACCGATTTCTGCAGGATCAATATCTATATGGGCAACCATTGCATGTGGTGCGAATTTTGATAGATTACCTGTTAAACGATCATCAAACCTGGCACCAATATTGATTAATAGGTCACATTCAGACAGTGCCATATTGGCTGCGTATATTCCATGCATCCCTCCCATTCCGATGTAAAGCGGATGACTTGGTGGGAAACTGCCAAGACCCAATAATGTATTAACGACTGGGATTTGCTGTTGCTCAGCATATTCAAGTAAGTACTTTGAGGCTTTCGCATGAAGGATACCTGCACCAGCCAAGAAAACGGGCTTCTTAGAAGAACTGACTGCTTCTACGAGTCTTCTAATCTGCAAATAATTCGGTTCATACTTTGGCTGATATCCTGGCAAATGGATTGTTTCGGGTTCCTCTTCTATTGCTACAAGCTGAGCCATATCTTTCGGGATATCGATGAGGACTGGTCCTGGCCGTCCTGTTGAAGCAATATGAAAGGCTTCCTTCACGATTTTTGGAATATCTGCCGTATTTCGAATTTGATAATTATGCTTTGTGATAGGAGTTGTAATTCCTAAAATATCTGCCTCCTGAAAAGCATCTGATCCGATTACTCCTGTACCAACCTGACCGGTAAAAACGACTAAAGGCAAGGAATCCATCATGGCATCAGCAAGACCTGTGACAATATTGGTTGCTCCGGGACCAGAGGTAGCAATTACCACTCCAGGCTTTCCACTTATCCTTGCATATCCTTCAGCCGCATAGATTGCGCCTTGCTCATGTCTTGGCAATACATGCTTCAATCCCGATTTATAAAGTGCATCATAAATGGGTAGAACGGCACCTCCGGGGTATCCAAATAAAACCTCCACTCCTTGCTTTTTCAGGGCATTGACCAACATCTCGGCTCCGCTGATTTTTATTTCAGTTTGTAGGCTTTTCTTTTCAGCAAGAGCTGTTTTCTCCAACATGGAATCTACCTCCTGTTTAGTGATAGGCTTATTTGCCAGGTCCTTTTTTAAAAATAAAATAAAAAAGCCTTTTCATCACATACGTTTCCCAATTGAAACGCAGGGATGAAAAGGCTTGTTGTCCTTTCCATGGTACCACCCTAATTCATAATTGATTTCATCAATCATGCACTCTTTACTTTTGATAACGGGTTGATCGGTCAAACCCGGTCTGTATTACTGGAGATTTCATACAGACGCTCAAAGGGGAGTTCATACTTGGAAACAGTACCGATTCTCAGCACCACCGGCTCTCTGTAACTGTTCAGCCCACTTACTACTTATCCTTATCATCGCTTCTACTTATTAAATTCTTGTTATTAGTTCCACTATTATAGATCCAAATAATTACTAATTTGTTATCTCGTTGAAATTTATAATACGACCTTCCAGACACATAGTCAACTGATTTTTCTAAATTATTAGACTATTTAATTAATTCTGAATAATTGTATGCGCTTTCATTGTTTTCACTAAGCGGTTTTCCTATTTTTAAATTTTTATCATCGCAATATCATTTGTAATTAAAAGAAATAAATGAAATTTCATCTCTATTTTTTTACACAAAAAAAGAGCCTATAAGCTCTGGAATTTATTGCGATGCTCTTCTTCTTGCTATGTATTTTACTAAAATAATAGATACAATAACTGATAAAAGTGTATACGGCAGGTATTTCTCAAACAGATCGGTAAAACGGAACGGTGCTTCATGGATAAACTCGGCTTTCTTCCATTGTTGGTTATCGATTTCAACAGCAATGGCCGAATCAGAGGATTTATTTTTTAATGTATAATAATTAGTGCCTACAGGGTAAATGTTAGAGCCGTTTCCTTTATAATGCCCGGTATTGTCATCTGCCTCTGCCTCTGACTCCACCTTGCCTATGTATTTACCAATTTCCCGAGAATCTATTACCTCATCTTCCTTGATTTCATATACCTTACCATCCCAAACAACAAAGTATTTATTCCAACTTAATGCTTGGGCCGATGATAGATAGATGAATGAAAGGATAAATAGTATCAGGGTCGTCTTTTTTTTCAGAGCAATCGAACTCCTTCATAAATACTATTTTAATAGTAGCATATAATTTCCACATTATTTACATATAATTCAATAAAAAATCCTGCGGATCAATTACCACAGGATTTCCCATTATGAAGTCTGGATATTTTTATACTGGCTTTCATACATTTCACTGTATCGACCTTTATGACGTAATAATTCTTCATGCGTTCCACTCTCTTTGACTTGGCCATCATCAATGACCATAATCATATCTGCCTCGCGAATCGTACTAAGCCTGTGTGCAATCACAAAGCTGGTACGTCCTCTCATCACTTTACGCATAGCATTCTGTATGGCAAGCTCTGTTCTCGTATCTACACTGCTGGTCGCCTCATCCAGAATCAGAATTGCTGGATCCTTTAATATTGCCCGGGCAATAGCCAGTAGTTGCTTGTTCCCTTGGCTGAGATTTGCACCATTTTCTAGAAGCATCGTATCGTAACCATTTGGAAGTCTTGTAATAAAATAATGAGCATTCGCCGTTTTGGCAGCTTCAATCATTTCTTCATCTGTAGCATCCAACCGGCCATATTTAATATTCTCTTTAATGGTTCCCGTAAATAAATACGTATCCTGCAGCACAATCCCAAATGTATCTCTTAAGCTCTCTCTTGTATAATCACGAATATCTACTCCATCGATTAAGATGCTCCCTTCAGATACCTCATAAAACCTGGTTAAGAGATTTGTAATAGTGGTTTTTCCTGCACCAGTTGGCCCCACCAGCGCATTGTGGCTTCCCGTCTTTGCTTCAAAACTGACATTTTTTAAGATGGGGTGATTTGCTTCATATCCAAATGAAACATTCTTAAACGTTACATTTCCTACTGAATGCCGGAGGGGAACCGCATGCTCACCATCTTTTGTCTCTTCATTCTCATCAATCACCTGAAATACTCGTTCAGCACCTGCAACTGCAGACTGAAATAGATTGAATATATTGGCCAAATCATTTAACGGCCTTGTAAACTGCCTTGAATAGCTGACAAAACTGGCAATCACACCAATCGTTACAGCTTCATTTACAGCCAAAATACCGCCTACAATAGCAATTGCAGCCAGTCCCAGATTATTAATTGCATTCATTAATGGCATTAAATAACCTGACCAGATTTGTGCCTTCCTCCCTGATTCAAACAATTTACCATTGATTTCTTCAAACGTCTCGACCACTTGATTTTCCCTGTTAAAGGCTTTAATAATAATCGTTCCGGATATCGTTTCCTCTATATGTCCGTTCAATTTGCCTAAATGCTTTTGCTGTTCCCGAAATAAAACCCGTGTCCGTTTAGCAATCATTTTCGTCAGCAAAAACATAAATGGTATTGTAATACATGCAGCCACTGTCAAAATAGGGCTCAATATTAGCATCATAATAAATGATCCCGTTATTGTGATGACCCCACCCATCAGCTGTGTAGTCGATTGAGAAATACTACTGCTTACATTATCGATATCATTGGTAACTCTGCTCATCATATCGCCATGAGCATGTGAATCAAAATAACCGATTGGTAATTTAAGCAGCTTTTGAAATAGCTTGCTTCTTAAGGATTGAACAACCCGCTGAGAAACTCGGGCCATCATCCAGCCCTGGAGCAAACTGGATATTCCATCCGTCACATAAACCACAGCCAAAATAAGAATCATCATATGCAATAAATTCAGGTCAACTGATTCCTTCGCAATTGTATCGACTGTTCTTCCAATCCAATAGGGAACAAATAAGCTGATGGCTGAACTAATAACTACAAAAACAAAAATAATCCACAGACTTCTCTTTTCAGACCCAAAAAATCCCCAAATCCGTTTAAGAGTTCCCGTAAAATCCTTAGGTTTTTCTACAGGAGCAAATCGACCCGCACCATGGCCATGGCCTCTTCCACCTGGTTTCGGCATTTGCGGCTGTGAGGGCTTGCTTCCATTCTCCGATTTATTTGCCATGGCTAACCATCTCCTCACCTATTTGCGAACGTATAATTTCCTGATAAACCGGATTATGAGTTTTTAACTCTTCATGATTTCCAATGCCTACTATTTTCCCGTTATCCATAATGATAATTTTATCAGCATCCATAACAGAGGTTATTCGTTGAGCAATCAAAAAAATAATCGACCCTTTCGTTCTTTCCCCCAATGATTCCTTTAGTTGCTTCTCCGTGACCGCATCAAGTGCACTGGTTGAATCATCAAGAATTAAAACAGATGATTTTTTCAACAGAGCTCTGGCAATCGATAATCTTTGCTTTTGGCCACCGGAAAGATTGATTCCGCCCTGACCAAGATGAGTATCATATCCATTGGGCAAAGCCTCTATGAATGTATGGGCACAGGCTGCCTTGGCTGCCTGTACCACCTCTTCCATACTGGCATTCCCATTTCCCCAACGTATATTTTCTTTAATCGTTCCCGTAAATAACACAGATTTCTGAGGTACATATGCCACAGACTCTCTTAACAGTGCTGGATCCATCATTTGAATATTAACCCCATTCATATAAATGGCCCCTTTAGAAGGTTCATACAATCTAGGAATCAAGTTAACCAGACTGCTCTTTCCTGATCCGGTTGAACCGATTATTCCAACCGTTTCTCCCATATTTACATGAAAGGTAGCATCTTTTACTACAAAATCCTCCGTTCCAAAGTATGAAAAGCTGACTTGATTAAAAAAGATACCTTCTTTTTCAGTAGCTTTTGCAGATGTATCAAGTGTTGAAGGAGGATCCTCGGTATTAAATACTTCTCCAATCCTTCCGGCAGATACCCTTGCCCGGACAAAGAAATTAAATATCATTGAAATCATCGATAATGATACTAAGATTTGAGTCATATAGTTCACATAGGCAACAATTTGTCCAACCTGCATCTGTCCATCATTTATATTCCAACCGCCCACTAAAAGGACGAGCACAATTCCAAAATTCACGGTTAGCATGATTCCAGGGCTAAATACAGACATTACTCGCATAGCTTTAATAGAGGTTTCTGCCAAATCATCATTCCGTTCTTCAAAACGCTCCTTCTCAAACTTAGAACGATTGAATGCCCTGATCACCCGTATGCCGGATAAATATTCTCTCATTACCCCGTTCAAGCGATCTGTCACTTTTTGAACGCGGATAAAGAAAGGAAAGCTAAGTTTCAGATTCAGCATAATGATACACGCTACAATCGGAATGATAATTAATAGAATCCATGATATAGAAGCATTTAAACGGACTGCCATGATAATGCTTCCTATACAAATCAATGGTGCCTTCACCATAATTCTCATCAAGCCGTTCACAAAAACTTGCACCTGTGTTATATCATTTGTAAGCCTTGTGACAAGAGTTGCCGCTTCAAACCGGTTCATTTGCACGAGTTTTAGAGATTGAATTTTTTTATATAAATCGGAGCGAAGTTCGGCTCCCATTTTTTGCGAAATATTACTGGAGATTATATTCCTGCTTATTGCACCCAACGCACCTATTGCCGTAACAACTAGCATTACTCCTCCCATTTCCAATACAAATGAAAGGTCCTTATTTGCTACACCTTTATCAATCATCGTTGCTAATATCGTGGGCAGAAGCAAATCACAAATAGCTTCCACCATTAAAAATAAAATCGCAATCGTAAATAAAACTCCATATTTCTTAATATATTTTCGTAAATACCCCATACCTTCACCTTTTTTCGTTACCGACATATGACTACATCCTTATTTTGCTAAAACCTTTTCAATCATACAAGTAAAAAGCCCAATTTACCTTTTCGTTTAAAAATAGTTTAGGAGCTTTTTTATACGTATAGATAAAAAAACACACGGAATTTCCAATCGGAATCCCGTGTGTTTTCTTACTTACATATTTGATTTCTTAAGATAAAGATATACCGGATAACCCAATGCCGTAATCGCTAAACCAATTAGAGAATATAAGGTATCAGTAAAGACTGTACATACCAATATATATACTCCACCGATGATTCCGACAAGCGGAACAACTGGATAGAAAGGCACCCGATAAGTCGGAACTAGGTCCTTACGCTTTTTACGAAGGATGAAAACCCCGTAAATGGCCATTACAAAGAAAATCCATGTGGCGAATAAGGCCAGAGTAGACAATGTATTAAATGATCCAGATAGAATATAAATTATCGATAAGACCACTTCAAAAATAAAGACATTAATCGGTGTGCTAGTACGGCTTTCAACGCGTCCCATAACATGATGGAACGGGAAGATCTTGTTTTGCGCCATCGCAAATGGCACCCGGACACCTGTCATCAAATATCCGTTCAATGTACCGAATATAGAGATTAGAATCCCTATCGAGATAATCGCTGAGCCGCCGCTTCCAAAGAGAATGAGAGCAGCATCCGTTGCTACTTTTTCTGTTGAAACTATCTCCTGAACAGACATAACAGAGAAAAAGGCTACGTTTATTAGGACATAAGCTGCAATAATAATCGTCATTCCAAACAAAATAGAGCGTGGTAAGTCGCGCTGAGGATTTTTCATTTCTCCAGCCATATTTCCAACACTCACCCAGCCTTCATAGGCAAACAAAGTTCCTAGGATTGCAGCACCGAAGCTGGTTAGGGTAAAGCTATGAACAGATTCTCCCGAGAATAGTGATGCTGTTTCTTTCCCCATTCCATGAATAATTCCAAACACGATAATGGCAATAATCGGAATCATTTTAGCTATCGTAGAAATAAACTGAATCCTGCCTCCTAGTTTAGTTGAGATGATATTTAGTGCGGCCACAAATACTAAAATACCAATAGCTAAGAATTTTTGTTGGAGGTCTGTCATAGGCATAAAATACGTTGCTTGTGTGGCAAAAACGATGGATAGCGCCGCTAAAATGCCTGGTATATAGATCAACGCTTGTACCCATCCAAAGAGGAAAGCAACTTTTTCTCCATAAAGCTCCTTCAAATAAGCGAATACCCCACCTGTCTCCGGTATAGCTGAGCCAATCTCAGCCAACGTCAGAGCAGCTGCAAGAGTAATTAATCCCCCAAGTAACCAAGCTATAATAGCCGCCACTGGAGAACCGGCGCTTTCCAATACTGGAGTAGCTTTAAAAAATATACCTGATCCAATTACAACCCCAACTACAATGGTTAAGGCTTCTTTCAAACCAATCTCTTTCTTTAAAACAGCTCCCGCTGCATAGATGTTTTTCTTTTGATGTTTTGACATGGCTTAATTAATCCTCTCAAATTAAGTTCCTCATTTCACATATTCAAAATGTTATCTGAAAGAGAGAAGTTATTCAAGAGGATATTGGCGAATTGATGATATTAATATAGCAAAAATTCTTTTATTCATTAGATGAATACCTAAATTATTCTATAATATAAAAATTATTACAAATCATTCTTCTCCCTCTATGACTATTACTTGTTTTCTCACTATATTAATTAGCAGAAAAAGATTGCTATCCTGTATGCGTCCCTTTTTGTTGCATACTCCTACCAAAATTATGGATTATCATACATATTTTATACAGTCGACGACCGATTAGCTGATCAATCAATAGTTAACAGTCTTAAATAAGACTTGGGCGAAATGATAAAATAACGCTTTCAATAATCGCAAAATTCCTTCACTTAAATTATCTCCGTACTTCTAAAACCGTTATAATAAAATTAAATAACAAACAGGGGGTTTTAGAATCATGGAAAAACAAGTTTATGTCATCACAGGTGGATCAGGTGGAATGGGTAAAGCTACTGCTGAATTAGTCGGCAAGAAAGGGATTGTCCTTCTGGCAGATGTTTCGAATGAACGTTTAATTCAAACAAAAGAAGAATTAGCAACAAAAGGAATTACAGATGTACATATCCAAACTGTTGATATTACTTCCAGGGAAAACGTTGAAGCTTTAGCAGAAAAAGCTGCTGAACTTGGGACATTAAAAGGGTTGGTACATACAGCTGGTTTATCTCCTACAATGGCAGATTCCAGACGTATTACGGAAGTTAACCTAGTAGGTACAGGCATTGTTTTAGAAGCTTTCCTACCTTACGCTACAGAAGGAACGGCTGTTGTATGTATTTCATCCATGAGTGGTTATATGCCTCCACGCCAAGGTCCTTATATTGATGTACTAAAACATCCATTAGCTGAAAATGTGGTGGAAACAATGGAGCAATTTGCTCAAGGGAACCCAGGCGCTGCTTACAGCTTATCTAAATTAGGTGTACAATTAATTGTGGAAGAACAGGCATGGACATGGGGAGAAAAAGGAGCACGTATAACATCTCTATCTCCTGGTACAATCAATACCCCAATGGGCCGCCAAGAAGCAGCTAAACAAGCAGAAATGAAAAAGTTGCTTGAGATTACACCTTTACGTCGTGAAGGAGAAGCCAAAGAGATTGCTACTGCTGTAGAATTTTTACTAAGTGATGCAGCTTCTTATATTACAGGCATCGACTTACGTGTTGATGGTGGTACGGTAGCAAATCTAGCAAAACAAAAATAAATCATAATACAATAATATTCTTTAGCACCCTGAACGGTAGGTTTTAATCCTAAATTTCAGGGTGCTCTTTATGGATATCTATGCTCTCCCCGCACTTACAGTCTAACTATCTATCTTTCTTAAATCTATACATCATCCAATATCCAATATCAGCAAACCCAATTCGTTTATATATAGCACCCGCATTAGGATTGTCATAAAACAAACATATTTCCTTACCCTCACTTAGAAGCTGTCTGCACAACTTAACCATGCATTTCGTTGCATAGCCCTTTTTCTTATAATCTTCTAAAGTAGCGACAGCAACTACCATAGCTGAACGGGAATTTTCTGCCGTAGTTGAAGCGGATGAAACAATTTTCCCATCGTCAGAAATATAAACACAACGCGAGAACCCATCCTTTAAACTTTTTCGTTTTTCTTCTACTGGTGTGCTTGAATTTTTAAATTCCGGAATACTTTGCAGTAACTCAACAATTCGTTCTGCATCCTCAGGTGCAGCATATTGGACTTTTGCCGTATCTACATAGCTGGCTTCAGAGTTTAAAGCTTGGCATTTCGCATAAAATGTTTGCCTTTTATTTAGAACTCTTTCTTGTAAATAGGGCTCCATATTCGCAGTAACTTCCTTTAAGCCAGACATCATGGAGAAATCAGGGTCATCAAGCATA
Organism: Pradoshia sp. Z6_59; assembly: GCF_058267515.1. Lineage (NCBI taxonomy): Bacteria > Bacillati > Bacillota > Bacilli > Caryophanales > Bacillaceae > Pradoshia > Pradoshia sp. Z6_59. The sequence continues at coordinate 134,806 of NZ_JBZCPP010000009.1, read as the reverse complement.
ATATCAGCAAATCCCTTAGCATCAAATACATCATTCTCAGCATATGCGATATAGTTTTCTTTGTATTTTAAAAGAATGGCAACCAGATTCCCTTCCGTATCAAACTCTCCCCAAACCTTTTGGAAATCTTCCTCGTACCCATATGCTTCAATATCACCGATTAAAAATAGATTCTCTGCAGGTCGCTTATTAATAAAAGTCGAACAAACAGCATGATCTTCTTTGGTTAAACGCTTAATCACTTCCTTCACTCCCTCACAAAAATATAATGAAAGCAGCCGATTATACATCTTATAGCCAGATATATGAGCCCAGTCAAATTCAATCGATAATCTAGTCTGCGAAAAAGAAAACGAGCTAATTTCAGTATGATTTCAAATATTTTAACATAATTACCCATTTAATTGGGCTATCATTCTATTTATTGTCTTGCTTAATAAAGAGTCTTCCTGCACTTACTTACTGCTGATTTTTTAATTCAACTATTTAATGGTTTCTAATTACAACCGAGCTCTTACCGGACAAATATGGTAGCTAGAGCTCTATTTGCTATAAAAAAACATCGTATCCACACGGTTGAGAATAAACCGGCGGATACGATGTTTTCTTACATTATTGACCTTCAACCACTTCTTTTAATATTTCGTAGGAACGCTTTTGTTTGTCCTCATCAAAGATATAGGATACAGCCATGATTTCGTCCACATTATATTTTTCCTGGAATTGGATTAGCTGTTCACGGATGGAAGCCTTCGATCCTAGTAAAGTGACACTAGACATCGATTGAGCCATTTGCTTTTCAGGTCCTCTCCATAACTCATCCATATTTTCAACTGGAGGACTTAATGGATTTTTTGTCCCGCGCACAACATTTAAGAAAAATTGTTGCATTGTTGTAGATTCCAATTCTGCTTCTTCATCACTCTCGGCTGCAATAACATTCAGGCAGACCATCATATAAGGAGCACTTAGGTATTCAGATGGCTGGAAGCGACTTCGATAAATATTGATGGCTTCTTCCAAATAAGTTGGAGCAAAATGAGCTGCAAATACATATGGCAGACCCAATTTAGCAGCAAGAACAGCTGATTCCGTAGAAGAACCTAAAATATAGATAGGTATATTTGTGTCTACACCAGGGTACGACCTTACATAGCCCTGCGTCTCTTCCGGTCCCAAATAGGTTAACAAGGATTGTACGTCTGAAGGAAATGTGTAAACGGAATCCTTCTGTGAACGTCTTAATGCACTCGCCGTCATCATATCTGTTCCAGGCGCTCTTCCCAAGCCTAAATTCAACCGATTTGGATAGATGGTTGCCATTGTTCCAAACTGCTCCGCCACAACTAATGGAGAGTGGTTAGGCAGCATGATACCACCGGATCCGACCTCTATTTGATCTGTATGCTCCAATATATGTTTAATTAAAATAGAAGTGGCAGAGCTGACCATTGTAGGTGTATTGTGATGCTCAGCAACCCAATATCGCTTATACCCCATCTTCTCCGTAGCCTGTGCAAGCTCAACCATTGAGTCGATTGCTCCCTTTGCATCCTGGCCTTTGCGAATAGGAGCTAAATTTAGTACAGAAACAGGTATATTTATATTAATATTATTATTTGTCATATAGTTTAAATCCTCCATCATAAAGTTTCCATTTAATAGTAACAATTAAATGACAATAAACAAACATTCTTGCTTGAACAATCCTTTTTCTAAGCTTCGCACCTGGGTATTAATAGTTGTTTTTCCTATCAATAATGGATATACTAAGCGGACAAGTAAATCGTTAAAGGAGTAATCAAATGGCGAAAATTGAAGTGGGAGAAATCCTTGTATTAGAAGGCGAAAATGGACAGGAAGAAGAAATTGAAGTACTAGGTACATTGGATGTAGACGGAGCAGAATACGCTGTTACCGCACTCGTGGAAGAAATCAAACTCGAAACAGAAGATGATATGGAAATATTCTTTTTCCGTGTTGACGAAGACGGTGAGCTTCACGAAATTGAAAGCGACGAAGAATTCCAAAAGGTCGCAAGTGTACTTGAAAAGAACATGAAACATTCTCATTAATTTACAGAAAAAGGTTGTCCAGATGCTTAAAGCACAAGGGACAACCTTTTTTTGTTCAAAGACAAAATATATATGATGGATTGAAACAAAATAAAAGCATTATTTATCAAATAAACTTAAAATAGAATCACTTAACTCTGAATCATCAAACGCGTCTTCCTTCTCCACTTCCCTATACACTTTTGCCTTTAGTTCAACCCAATTACTTACATCATCCCCCCTAAATATATGAAAGATGGGAGAGATAATCTGATATTCCTGCTGAATAGCATAACGTAAGAGCTCATCCAACGCATGTTCTGTATTGATTTCAAAATTGTTATTCACTCGGGTCATTAACATATCATCAATAAAGAAATAACTTTGAAACATTAAATCTGTTTTTTCAGCAGACACATAGGATTGTTCGACAGGCATATAAATGTCTATCAAAATCCTTTCATCAAACGGGATATTGTATAGAGCATAAAAAAGCGGTCCTTTAACGGTCAAACCGGCATTCACTAATCTTTCATTAAAGTCCTCTAACGCTTGATTAAGCTGACTGTAATGGATTTCATATGTATGCCAAACCACATTCTTGTGCATAATTGTCTCATTTTCGATAACCATGCTTACCCTTCTTTCACTATGGCATATATATCCATCATTACGCTATCAAACGCATCAAAGCACACATGATAAAAAGAATCTTCTAATTCCAGTTCATTTTGTTCTGCATATGCCTTCAAAAGTCCATATGCTTCCTCAAGCTCTTCTATTTCTGCACAACGCACATAGATAGCTGGAGTAAGCTCTAAAAAATCTATTTGTTTGAAAGGGGCGCCTTCTTCCACCTCTACCATCTCATTCAAACCAATATAATACGTGTATTTCCCAAACGCAGGTTCATTCTCTACTTCTTCCGTCTTAAAAATAACCGGACTCGTATAATAAATATCACTTTTAACCAAATTATTTCTCAGGCTTAACGCAGGAACAAACCATTCCTCATGCGGAATTGTTTCCTCCACACTTATCACATTCCGAATCACCATGGATTCTTCTCTTACAATCATGCCCCCAACCCCTTATCATGTTTAGATATTATCTATAAACTTTCTTATTTGATTTTCTTGATTTACGCGGTGGAGAAACCGAAAAGGAGGGAAATCTAAATACCCCATAAGCGGCAAGGATAAATTCACATACACCAATTAGCATACCAATAAACAATACAGAAAAAAGTATTACATAGAATGTAAGTTCAAAGTTCCCTAAAAAACCATTTCGTACAAGTACAGTAAAAAATGATATCAGAACAAAAAGAACTGGCAGTCCCAATGTTACTGATACACGCTTAGGTGGTTCCGTATCCCCACTCTTAATTAATTTCGCTCTTTTTACAAAATAAAAGAAACTAATAATATGAATAATCAACCCAACAATAATCAAAAAGGGAATAAATATCAATTCAACATCATCATACCCTTTATCTTTATAGAACAAATACACAGTAAGATAAGGCTCAACAGCGACTTTATAAGTTAAAATTACCATGCCGACCATCAATACCTTCTGATTAAAAAGATTTTTCTTTCTGCAAAATAACAGGAGAAATAGGTGAAAAATAAATAAAGCTGCTTCTAAGTAAAAAATATAATGAATAGCAGGAGATAAGGTATCCCATCCAACAGTGCTTTCTTCATTTGCAACAAAATAAGCTACACCTACAACAAATACTGAGTAAATAAGGATACCAAATAGATACCTTCTAACATTATCAAATGTTAATCTACCGTCTTTCACCTCATACTTTATGTTCGTTAAATTAGTTTCAGTAAGTCCAGCCATACTATATCAACACTCCAGATAGTTTATTTAAACCACTTAGTTAAACTCTTTCCAATCTCTTTAGTTGTTTGGGAAATGGAATCAACGCCCTTATTTACAAAATCTTTTGTGTGTTCTGTCACACTTTTTGGTGGTTTTCCATACTTTTTATTAACAATTAAACTTGCTCCAAAGCCCACACCTGCCCCTAATACAGTACCAAGCGGAGGTAAAAATGCAGATCCTGCTAATGCTCCTGCAGTCGTAGCTCCTGCGCTAAACGCTGTATCAACAGCTGTCCCTACAACAACCTTCTGAGTGTCTCCTTTATATTTTTTATAGTTATCATTGAGCATAACCCCAAAACTTAAAGGTCCCAGTCCCTTCCCTAAAATCTTCATTCCTTTGCCAAGGTTATTCATTCCTTTAGTACTCTCATTAAATGTATCAACCATATTTCTATATGCCTGACTTGGATGCTGCCAGGTTGGTATATCTGTGATAACTTTTTTTACTGATGTATATTTCTTTCCTATAAATTCATCGTTGAACGTAGTTGCCACCACTTTAATTGGATTTGTTTTAATCTGATTTCGTAATTCTCTATACTTTACAAATCCCATATTATCTTCAAATTCCCTTAACATTGCCAGCTTACCACGCTCTTGTGTAAAAACCTGCATGGCTGACTTAAGTTCATTAAAGTGATTACCTGTAAAAGAAGAGAATTTATACCGTTTCACATGATTAAAAAATGTTTTGTAATTGAATTTATAAATAGTACTTTGAGCAAGAATATTATTAAATTTTATTAGCTGTCCTTTCGTTAATGCATTTGCTCCTTGAAGAACCAGCCTACTATAATCGCTTGGATTTACCTTAGCAGAGATATAAAATTTAGCTAAAAGTTCAGTTGTATCGTTCGCCTTATTAAGGTATTTAGAGAATTTTTTATAGACACCATAACCAGCATTTAGCGCCACGAAGAAATTCCCATTCTTTGGCTGTTTCGATGTTCCTTTCACTTCATAATCATTCAAATCTAAATCTTTCATGCTGTTTTGTTTATGGCTTATTTTTACGTAATTATTCAGTTTAGTATTTAACTTTTTTACTTTTTCTCTACTTTCATTGACCTTCTTAAGTGCATTCCTGTCATAGTTGTAGAGATCTTCGTTTACGTTCTTAATATATTTACTGGAATTTCTTATGGTCGTTTCAATAGATGCTATGGAGGGCATATATACCGATACCAAATCCGATACTTCTCTTACTGTTTGCTCTCCCTTATCATGTGTGGTTATCAGATTCTTTTCAATACTAAGCACCTTTTTGTCAGTTTCATTTAAATGATCCTCTGTTAGGATCGCTGTTTGGGATTGGTCTACATTTTGAGTGAATTCTGAGTGGATATCATTGAGGTTAGTTTGCAAAAGACCAATTGTGCTTTGTAATTCTGTTACTATTTTTCCATGCACAGACCGAAAATACTCCTTAGCTGTATCAGCCGTTTTACCTTGGAAAGAGTTCATTTTCTGGATATGATTTATTTTGTTTTGCACTTGTTCCAATTTTCTCAGGGTGTCTTTCATGTTGCTATTAAACTCGGATTTTAGATCCGTCAGTTCTTCCTTAGCAACCTTCACTTTCGCTTACCCTCCTTAAGGCATATTCATCTTCATGGATTGACTGATCTTTTTATCTTGTTGTACCATTTCCCGGCCAGTAGCCTGAAGCTTGATTAAATCATGATCTAATAACTCACAGTATACTTGTAAGGTCTCGTATAATTCCTGTATCACCTCAAGCTGTTCCTTCATACTTTTAAGATCTGTATGGCCAGTGGAAAATCTCATTGGCTTAAAGGCCGACAAATTAGACTTAGCCATGATCACCTGATTAACTGTTGATTCAAACACCTGTTCATTTATCGATACTTGGCCCATTGACCCGTCACCCTTCTCTCAGCGATAAAATAGAATGTGATAAATTAGAAATACGTGATTGATAGTGAGAAATATCACTGCGACAGTTTTCAATTTTGTTCATGACTCTTCGAATTTCCATTTCTATCGCTGTTTCTATATCTCTTATATCCTGTAAATAAGATTGAAGAGAACGATCGATTGTATGTATTTGGTCTTCGTACTTATTTTGGGTTGTTCCCTTCCAAAGGCGCGGATTGATATCCAACTGTATGAGGTTTCTTTTATACGTACTCGATTCCTGAATAACCTCAATCATATTGTTTTTAGCTATTTGTAATCTCTCTAACTCATCCTCGTACATCAGTATTTTTCTTCTACTATCAGATAGACGGCTTTGCGCTTCTGATCTTTGCCTGAGCAAGTCAGACTGTTCCATCTTTTATCACATCCCTTACATCAATCAGAGAAATGGTCGTTCATATTCACTACTGTATGATATAAAATTTTCTGACAAATTTCCCAGTTAATCAATAGATTTGACAAAGAATCAAACTATTAACCTACAATAAAATGTCAATTATAGTTAATTTAACCCAAAATTTTCAAAAGATAAACTTATGTTTGTAAAGAAATACAAAATTAATGTATATTTAAAAAAAGATTAAACCTCAACTAAAACCATTTAAATGAACTATCCACCCAAGGAATCCATCTCTGCCAACAGACATGCACAACAACTCTTCCCTCATAAATCCTAGAACTCAGCACACTCATAACATTAGCAATTTCACTTGAGCCATTAGCTTCAAAATACACAACCTCTTTGAATTAAGTTTTTATAAAAAATTGATTTGAATGGAGGAAATTATGAAGAACAGTCTCAAGAAACAAATTGGAGTTGTTATATCAGCCACACTTCTTATCTTGTCATTTAACCTGCCCGAAAAAACCTCAGCAGGCAAACTGAAACCACCCGGCGAAACCTTCACACCTGGCCAATGGTTCCTCGGTGATAAACCAGCGAATTTAGACCCCAAGAAACCTCCGATTGTTTTTGTCCAAGGGAAAAATGGCAGTTCAACCAGTTGGTACGGTGAAACGGAGTATCATGGCGTAAATGATATGTATACAAAGGCATATGAAGCCGGATACCAAACTGCCTTTGTCCAGCTGTATGATGCAGCCGGAAATGGGTCGGAAAATCAGTATACGAACGGAGAATTACTTGCATCGATGCTGGCCGATATCTCGCGTCACTTCAACGGTCAGAAAGTAAACATCATCGCTCATAGCAAGGGCGGACCAGATACTCAGGCAGCGCTCATCCATTATGGGGCCCACCCCTATGTCGGCAGGGTCATCACATTAGGGTCACCCCATCGTGGCTCGGAGCTGGCAGACTTATCAAATAGTTGGTATGCAGGATGGCTTGGGGATTTGTTAGGTCAAAATGATGCCGGAACTTACTCTCTGCAGGTTGGAGAAATGGCGAGATTCCGTTCTGTCACAGACGGCCATACGAACAGAAACAAGAATAAGTACTATACCGTGGCAGGAACGGATCATGGACCTGCTTTCTCCGCTCTATCCCTGGGAGGCGCCTATTTATCTTCCTACGGGGATAATGATGGATTGGTCACTGAATCAAGCTCCAAACTATCCTATGGTACACATCTGTTTACGGACAGCTCAATTGACCATGATAATATTCGCATGGGCTCTAAGGTATTTTCACGAATTGAACCTTACTTGCGTAGTGCCACTGTCGCACAAACTAAAACCACAACCGATCTTCCCAATCAATATGAATCAGCTATCCAAAACACATCGTCCCACTATATTCATGGGGATGCCTTAGCCCAAAATCAACTTATAAAAAAAGAGATCTATATTCCTGAAAAAACTACCGGTACAATCTCAATCTATACGGCGAGCCCATCCACTGTTATTGAACTAGTTTCACCGGATGGAACCATTATTCCCGCCTTCTTAAAGCCAACAGCCGACCAGATGATTTTTTCCGGTGCCAGCTTATATACCTTTAACATTAAAGAATTCACCCCTGGTACATGGACTGTACAAATGAAGGCAAAGGAAGCAGATGATGCGTATCTATTAGCCTCTACCTTTAACGAAAAGGATGTATATAAGCTCGATATGGCCGGAACTGGCAAAGCAGAGCAAACCGGATTCACCATTCACACTCCTAAAAATGCAAATACAAGCAGCATGACCATTAAATTCATAGATAAAGATGGGGTTGAGCTAACACAAAACATCCTGCCGAAGACCACCAACGGAGCCGATATTTCTGCTACACTGCCAAAGGTTCCTAAGCCCGGCGTCTATAATATGACGATTGATATCAAAACTAAGCACCCTAACGGCGAAGAATCTATTCGCACCTTGGTGAGATCTGTTTACATTGACTAATTATAGAAACAACCCTCTTATGTTTATCTATCAGGGGGTTGTTTCTTTTTTGTATTCAGGTTATAAAGTGACCACAATACAATTACTTACACTTCACTCTATATAATAACCCACGCGTTAATACGGGAATATTTTCATTTCCACCGGGAATTCTATGCGAAACATCTCTATAAAAGGAGCACGGATTATGAACCTGCAGAGTGGCAAATATTATTGGCAAACAACCTATCCAAATCCTCCTGTATATCCATCGTTGGAGGAAGATATACTTTGTGACGTTCTTATTGTTGGCGGAGGAAGTTCAGGGGCGCAGTGTGCTTATCTCTTAAGGGACAAAGGACTTAAAGTAGCAGTAGTTGATAAACGAAGAATTGGTACCGGCAGCACAATGACTAACACCGCCCTCCTTCAATACTTAGGAGATAAGATGTTGTTCGAGTTGGTCAATTCCTTTGGGGAAGAATCAGCCATTTACCATACAAAATTATGCGAGCAAGCCATTTCTGAAATTGAAGAAACCTCGAAAAAACTAAATATTGATTCCGAGTTTACACGAAGGGATAGCCTCTATTATGCCAGTGACCCACAAGGAGAAACTAAGTTACAAAATGAATATGATTATTTGATAAAGCACGACTTCCCTGTCGATCTGCTTAACGAAAGCCAAATTAAAGAGCGTTACCCATTTTCTAAGCAATCAGCCTTGTACATCCATAGTGATGGCGAAATCAATCCATTTAAATATAATCACGGTCTGATTCAAGCAGCCCATCAAGAGGGTGTACACATATTTGAAGACACAAAAATAACTGGCAAAAAATTTAATAAGGATTTTGCTACATTTTATACGGATCGCAATCATTCCATCACAGCGAAGCATGTCATCATTGCAGCCGGATATGAAGGGCTCGAATTTAAAAAAGATAAGGATTGTCTTCTGACCAGTTCATATGCTGTTATCACTAAACCGGTTGAAAATCTTCAGCAATCTGAATGGTATAAACAAACATTAATTTGGGAAACAGCACGCCCATATATCTATATGCGCACAACTGCAGATAATCGGATTATCATTGGAGGACTTGACGAAAACACAATCTATCCTGAGAATCGTGATTCAAAAATTATTCATAAAAAGACGAAGCTTATTGAAGAATTTAATAAGCTCTTTCCCGATATAAAAGCTGAACCAGAATATTATCTTGGAGCCTTCTATGGCGGGACACATGATGGACTTCCTCTTATCGGTCAATATGACGAATTTCCACACTGCCATTTTCAATTTGCCTATGGAGATAACGGACTTGTCTATAGCACTATCTTGTCTAAAATCATCACGGATATCATCACAAAAGGTTCCCATCCAGCCTTTAACTTATATAGTCAGAAACGGAGGGAAAGGTAATCCAAATAGGTTATCTTTGTGATTACAATACAATATTCAATGTAAAATAGGAAAAAAACGTCTTTAAAAGGTTTTGCCTCTTTCTTTAATTAACGGGCTTAGAAGCGAATTTGTTTTATAATTCTAGCTTCCTATTTATTAGATTTAGAAAGCACAAAAAAACCTCTTATGAAAATAAGAGGTTTTTTTAATAGCGTCCCAGGAGAGATTCGAACTCCCGACCGACGGCTTAGAAGGCCGTTGCTCTATCCAGCTGAGCTACTGGGACATGTTTTTATTTTTTCAAGTTGTCCTTAACGACATTTATTATTATATAATCACTTTATTTATAAGTCAATAACTTTTTTGAAAAAGTTTTTTATCTTTTTAAAAGTGAAGGGAAGGGAACTCACAAATCCTGATCTGTATATTCCCTTCACTTACTATACAACTTTTTTTCGATTTAGGAAAGTGTTGTTTTCAATTGCCAGCCTGGTAATTTTTCCCCCGACATTGTGTAAAAATCAACGATTGCATTCTGACCTTGTTTTTCGAGAATCACATAGGTTTTATACTGACTTCCTCTTGGCAGACGAATACTGCCGGGATTAATATACAGGCAGTCATCAATTTTTTCTGCACCTGCTATATGAGAGTGGCCAAAACAGATAACATTCGCACCAACCTCTTTCCCCTTCAAGCTAATATTCATCAACGTAGATTTGATATTGTATAAATGCCCATGTGTCACAAGTATTGACCAGTCTTCAAGATGTGCAATTAAATCCTCCGGAAAGTCCTCTCCGAAATCACAATTACCGCGTACAGTTTGATAATACTGAATTACTTGATCATCACGAGATAATTCTGAATCCCCGCAATGTATAAACAGATCGACCTCTTCTTTATGTCTTTCATGCAAAACGTCCAATTCTTCCAGTAAGCCATGGCTATCACTGACAATTAAACATTTCATAGGTATTCCACTACTTTTTCATTTAGTACTTTCTCTAATTCTTTTAAAGCATTCGCTCGATGGCTGATTCTGTTTTTCTCCTCTGCTTCGAGGTTCGCCATCGTTGTTTGTTTTTCCGGCACAAAGAAAATAGGATCATATCCGAAGCCATTTTCACCATCCGGCGCGTCAGCGATGATTCCCTCACATGTTCCGGAAACTGTGATAGGATCCATCTTTGGACCGACAAGTGCTATTGCACAATAAAAACGGGCAGTTCGTTTTTCTTGCGGGACACCCTTCAGCTCATTAAGAACCTTCTCATAATTAGCTCTATCATCTTTTTCGGAACCTGCATACCTTGCAGAAAAAATACCCGGACGTCCATCCAATGCATCAATGACCAAGCCAGAATCATCAGACAAAACAGGCATATTCATAAGCGCGGAAATAGCGTTAGCCTTCAAAAGGGCATTTTCTTCAAATGTACTTCCTGTCTCTTCAACATCAATCGCATTCTCAATATCCAATAGGGTAATGACCTTAATCCCTTTCGGGGAAAATAATGCTTCAAATTCTTTTGCTTTACCTTTATTTTTGGTTGCAATTAAAACGGTATTCATATTCACCTTCTCCTCCCAAGAGAAAAATCGTATAAATTGGTACGCTTTACTGAATTTTAGCTGCTATATCTCCCAATGCCTCTTGCTGTACAGTAAATAATTGCTGTAAACCTTCACTTGCAAGGTCAAGTAATTCATTTAATTGATGTCTGGAGAAAGTAGCTTCTTCACCGGTTCCCTGAAGCTCCACAAATTCTTCTGCGCCTGTCATAATGACATTCATATCAACCAAAGCCTTAGAGTCTTCATGATAATTCAAATCAAGAACCGCTCCAAGCTCCTCAACCATCCCAACGGACGTGGCAGCCAGATAGTTTTTAATCGGATAGGAGCTAATTTTTCCTGCCTCCTGAAGCTTATCGAGCGCAATCGCCATTGCAACAAATGCACCTGTAATCGAAGCTGTTCTTGTTCCTCCATCTGCCTGAATCACATCACAATCAATCCAGATTGTTTTTTCTCCAAGCGCTTCCAAATCGACTACTGCACGTAATGCGCGCCCAATTAAACGCTGGATTTCCATCGTACGTCCAGTAACTTTCCCTTTAGTTGATTCTCGCATCGTCCTTTGCTCTGTTGCACGAGGCAGCATTGAATATTCTGCCGTAATCCACCCTTTGCCTTCTCCGCGCATAAATGGCGGTACACGGTCATCTACACTGGCTGTACAAATCACCTTTGTATCACCGACACTGATTAACACCGAACCTTCCGGGTGTTTAATATAATTTGTTTCTATATGTACGGGTCTTAATTCATTCTTCTTCCGACCATCAAATCTCATAGGTACCTCCTAAATGTATACATCATGCTTAGTTTAGCATACCCTAATTCAATAAAAAAGCACCCTGTCCAAACAATATTGCCATTTATGTCCAAATTAAAACAAGCAAGCTCCTATACGGAACTTGCCCATCTTTTTCACTATTAGTATTTACCTGTATTAACGGTTTCCGGTCGTGTTACCGGTTCCGATAGCTTCTTGCCATCTTCCTTCAGAAGCTCACCCTCGCCATTTACCTGAATCGCCACTTTCTTTATATCTTTTTGCTCAGTCAGAGAAAGCACCAGTTCATTTAATAAATGGCCGGATACTATTTTCTCCTCCCCATCAAAGCTTGAATAAATAGATTCATTAAAATTAAGCGTAACCACGCCATCCTCTATTTTAGGTTCCTCGACTAATGCAACATCAGGTCTGAACTCCGTAACAAGCGGTGAGGAATAACCCGGACCTTTAATCAGGCTGCTGACTACGGCTTCTACATGATCTTTTTCTTGATTACTGATTCTTTTTGTCACTGGTACATAATAATAGTTATCTGTTTCACCGGACATATAGTAAACCGTTACAGGGCGTGTATTCATAATATCGGTCGTGTCTGTATGATCGTTATTGATTCCCATTAATCTTGATGTTCCGTTTTGTATGGCTGTTTTATTAACAGGCATCTCCTTTAATGCTTGCCCTTCAATTTGTAATTTTACTTTATCCACTTTATCAAATTGCGTTAACGTCCAAGTCACTGACTCCAGGATTTTCGTTTCATCCTCTTTTTTATATTCCTTAAACTCTTTAGAAAAATCTACGGTGGCTACTCCATCCTTAATGTCTACACTTTTAACAGCAGTATCTGCCGGTAAAACTGCTTTGAATCCATTCGGAAGCATTTGTGATACCGGGCCGTTCGTCACTAAATATTCCACCGCCTGCTTGGCTACACTTTCTGTATTAGGCAATGGAATGGTTTGTGGCACAATATATCCATTTGCATCCATTAAGTATAATTCCGTTTGAACCTTTAATGCCTCTTCATTCTTTCCTGCCTCTTCATTGGTGTTAACACCCTCCTGGCTGACAACTTCTTCTTCACCCTCTGCCTGCTCCTTCAAATACGTAACATCCTGAGGCGGATCAATTTCTTCTTTTTTTGGTAAATCGAACAAGCCGCAGCCTGACACTAAAACAGATGATATAAGTACCGAAGCAACCAATGTTGATTTCTTTCGTAAAGGCATACACCATTCCTCCTAAGACTGTTTGTACTACATATATACGGGGCTTGGCTCATTTTATACCTTTAAAGGCAGAAAAAATTATGTATTCAAAAAAACCTTGCACAATCTTAGCGAAGTATTTTCATACTTAAAATTGTGCAAGGTTTTTTTATAAGTTGCTTTTCTATTCTCCATCTACCATCTGATTAAGCGTAGCATGTTCAACTGTTTCTACTGCTTCACCAAGCCAGGCGTAAGCAATAGATTTAAACATTCTTCTGGAGCCGGTAGTATAGAAATTGTAGGTTGGCTGAGGTGTTTCCCTATTTAGCATGCCAGCATGCTCCAATAATACACTTGCCTCTCTGGCCGTTTCTTCCCCTGATGATATAACCGTCACATAGGATCCCATATAATTTGAAATAGGTTCTGTTAGCAATGGGTAATGTGTACATCCCAAAATCAATGTATCCATGCTCCTATTTTTCAAGGGCTTTAATGTTTCAGCCACAATTTTTTTAGCAATTGCACTGTTCCATTCACCGCTTTCTACCAGAGGAACAAATTTGGGACATGCCAAGCTTTCTATGTGTACCTTTGGATGAATGCTCAATAACGCCTTATTATATGCTTTACTGCGCACTGTTCCTTCTGTACCAATAATACCGATGTTTCTTGACTTTGATACATCAATCGCCGCCCTGGCCCCCGGCTGAATAACACCTAAAACCGGAATTGGCAGGCTTGCCCTCATTTCCTCAAGTACGGCAGCCGTCGCGGTATTACAAGCTATAATTAACATTTTAATATTCTTCTTCAAAAGGAAATGAGCCATTTCCCATGTAAACTTTCGAACTTCCTCCATTGGTCTGGGCCCATATGGACATCTGGCTGTATCACCAAGATATATTAAATTTTCATTTGGAAGCTGCCTGATAAATTCTTTAAAAACCGTTAATCCGCCAACTCCCGAATCAATAAGTCCTATTGGGTTTTCTCTATCCAAATCAGATCGCCTCTATCTATCTTTTGCTTGCAGCATTTTGCTCTATTATTTAAACCGGACTGTATATCACTTTATCATTAGTTTATTTCTTTTCCAATCCATCACTTGGGCATAAAAATAGAGTAGTGATTCAAACCACATACTTTACATTTTACAATGACGTGTATAGTGATTTGATATTCGCTACTCTTCCTAATTTATGGACTCATAAAGGAATTGTCAAGAACAATGATAAATAGATCAATTGCTAGGCGAGCTTCTAAAAAGATCATTGAATGATCTTATAATTCCAATTCACCCATTCGAAGTAGTTCTACGACCGCTTGGGAACGGCCCTTTACGCCCAATTTTTGCATCGCATTAGATATGTGATTTCTCACAGTTTTCTCACTAATAAAGAGGTCCTTAGCGATATCTTTTGTTGTTTTGTCCTGTACCAATAACTCAAATACTTCTCTTTCTCTTTTTGTGAGTAAAGGTTTATGAGTGAAATCGTTCTCCTTCAACTATTGTAACCCTCCTTGCTACCAGCCATAACCTTAGGATTGGGTATATATTTAGTCACGATAGTGTATGTGACTGGTCTATAAGGAGTGACTATATTTAGATAAGAATGAACGTGTTTTTATGATTGAGGTTGCTTCTTCAATCCGTCATTAAACAATTCCTTCATCTCTTCTGTCCAAGCTACCGGCTTACCGCTTAATCTGGAAATTTGGACAACTGTTCCTCGACCGGTGAAGCAGGGAACCCCATCCTCCCGTAGACCAAGATAATGGATATCAACCGATGAATTGCCTATTTTATTTGCCTTAACTTTAATATTGAGTTTCTCATCGAAAAAAACCTGATGGAGAAAATCACATTGAAGATCAGCTACTACAGGAATCGTTTCATGTTTGGTATCCACCCAATCCTGCATCATGCCAAGACTTTTAAAATATTCAATCCGTGCCTGTTCAAAATACGTAAAAGGCACTGTATTGTTTAAATGCCCAAACATATCTGTCTCTGAAAATCTAACTTTAATAGAATAAGAAAAAGTAAATTCTTCTTTCCACTCTTCCATGTCTTTAATATATGCAATTTTACCCATTGGGAACACACCTCTCCATAAATATGAATGACTATTCATTCATTATACAGAAAAATCGACGAAATTGTAATTATTTTACTGGTGGATAGGTGTTTTTTGGAATTACACATTTTGAAGGTACTCAAATAGTTTTTTAATTTCTTATTCCATTTTTTTAATTTAAAATGGAAATTAAATGTAAAACATTAGCACTGTAATGTTAAACTTACGATATAAAGTTGATTCCTCCCACTGCTTTACAACAAAAGATATTTAATTTACTCCGTAAAAATATCCTACACAGATTATACATATCTTGAGAATCATCCTTTCAACTAATACATTCTAAAATAAAGGAGGAAATAAATTTGATATTACATACTGAAGTTTTTGGGGATGGAGAACCTATTGTATTTCTTCATACAGGATTAGAAACCGGTTTGAATGACTTTGTGTATCAGAGAGAATATTTTAAAGATACATATAAGATCATTCTTCCAGATTTACGAGGACATGGTCATTCATTAGAAAATGATTTTAGCCATTTCTTTGAAGACTCAGCCATAGATTTAATGGAAACTCTAAATCATTTAAATATTGATGCTGCACATGTTGCGGGATGTTCATTAGGTGCCTTGGTTGGCTTTTTTTTCGCAAAGCGATTTCCCCATAAAGTGAAGAGTTTGACGGTATCAGGCATCCTGGCTGAAAAACCCACCAACTGGACGGATTTACATAAGGAAGATGTTAAATCACAGGCTGAACTATTATTAAATGAAGGTATGGTCAATTACTATGAAAGTGTACACCAAACAAATTGGAGACAATTCCTTGATTTTGCTAAGGACGAAAATTGGTATCCTTTTGAAGAAACAAAAAATCTGAATGGTATAACTTCTCCTGTTTTATATATGGTTGGTGAGGGGAATCCTGCTGAAACCAAAGGGGCAACACTGTATCCTTCTTTAAAAGCGGATGTTCACGTTTGTATTATTCCTTTTGCCTCTCACTTAGTCCACACTGAACAACCGGAATTATATTCGAAAATACTAGAGCAATTCTTAACACGAGTGAATAAAGATAAATAGGCTCATTAGATATTTTTCTATAATAACCAGTTTAGTAACTGGTCTTTTCATTAATATGTCTACAAACCTATCACATCCACTAAACGAAAAAGACCGTCTGACTATTACAGACGGCCTTTATACTAACTATATTCATTTCCCGTTATTTGCAGCCATCTAAGACTATCAAAATGAAAAGACTTAGATTTTGTCACTTCCAAAGAAATTTTTGAAAGCCTGAACATTCGTGTCCCGATTTAATGCGGCAATCGATGTTGTCAAAGGAATACCTTTCGGACAAACTTGAACACAGTTTTGGGAGTTACCGCAATCCTGAATTCCTCCGTCACCCATTAACGCATTCAGACGTTCTGCTTTTTGCATTTCACCTGTTGGATGAGCGTTAAATAGACGAACCTGTGACACAGGAGCAGGTCCAATAAAGTTGGACTTATCATTTACATTCGGGCAGGCCTCCAGGCAAACACCACAAGTCATACATTTAGATAATTCATATGCCCATTGGCGTTTTTTCTCAGCCATACGAGGTCCTGGACCTAAATCGTACGTACCATCGATAGGAATCCATGCTTTAACTTTTTTAAGTGAATCGAACATTCTGCTACGGTCTACCTGAAGGTCACGGATAACCGGGAAAGTTCGCATTGGTTCCAGTACGATTGGCTGTTCATATTGATCCACCAGTGCCGTACAGGATTGACGAGGCTTTCCATTAATGACCATGGAACAGGCACCGCAAACTTCTTCGAGACAGTTCATATCCCACGTAACCGGACTTGTTTTCTTGCCTTCTTTTGTAACTGGATTACGGCGAATTTCCATTAGTGCAGAGATGACATTCATATTTGGTCGATAGGACAACTCAAATTCTTCAAAATAAGGCTCAGAGTTCGGGTTATCCTGGCGTTGGATCTTAAACAGTACTTTACTTTCTGTAGCCATAATTAATTTGCCCCCTTGCTCTTAGAGTAGTCACGTTTACGCGGCTTAATAAGTGAGACATCAATCTCTTCATAATAAATATTTGGTGCAGACTTTCCATCAACAAAATCAGCCATTGTCGTTTTCATGAACTCTTCATCATTTCGTTCTGGGAAATCCGGTTTGTAGTGAGCACCGCGGCTTTCGTCACGCTGCAGGGCACCCAATGTGATAACGCGTGCCAGTTGAAGCATATTGTATAGCTGACGTGTGAATGATGCTCCCTGGTTGCTCCATTTTGCTGTATCGTTAATATTGATGTTTTCCCATCTTTCAAGCAGTTCCTGAATCTTTTCATCTGTTTTTTGAAGCTTGTCATTATAACGAACTACCGTTACGTTATCGGTCATCCATTCACCCAATTCTTTATGGATGGAATAAGCATTTTCTGTTCCGTTCATGGACATAATGCGATTCCATTTTTCCATTTCAGCCTTCTCATGCTGTTCATATAAAGAATCTGGTAGGGAATCAGCGTTTCTAGCAAGTCCATTTACATAGCGTACCGCATTTGGTCCTGCAACACTTCCTCCATAAATGGCGGATAGCAGGGAGTTAGCTCCTAAACGGTTAGCTCCATGCTGGGAAAAATCACATTCGCCGGCAGCAAATAATCCAGGTATTTTAGTCATTTGGTCGTTATCAATCCATAATCCACCCATAGAATAGTGGACAGCCGGGAAGATTTTCATAGGCAATTTGCGCGGATCTTCACCAGTGAATTTTTCATAGATTTCGATTATACCGCCCAATTTAATATCAAGCTCTTTAGGATCTTTATGAGATAGATCCAAGTAGACCATGTTCTCACCGTTGATTCCCAGCTTTTGATTCACGCACACATCGAAAATTTCACGTGTTGCGATATCACGAGGCACAAGATTTCCATAAGCAGGATATTTTTCTTCAAGGAAGTACCAAGGCTTGCCGTCTTTATAAGTCCAAATACGTCCGCCTTCTCCACGCGCAGACTCACTCATTAATCGAAGCTTATCATCTCCAGGGATTGCCGTTGGATGTATTTGAATAAATTCACCATTTGCATAGGTAGCACCCTGCTGATAGACAATCGCAGCTGCTGAGCCAGTGTTAATGATGGAATTCGTAGATTTACCAAAAATAATTCCAGGTCCTCCGGTTGCCATAATAACAGCATCCGCACGGAATGATTTAATTTCCATTGAGGTTAAATTTTGTGCTACAATTCCGCGGCATATCTGCTCATCATCCAGCACTGCTCCAAGGAATTCCCAGCCCTCATATTTCTGAACAAGACCCGCCACTTCATAACGACGAACCTGTTCATCCAATGCATAGAGCAATTGCTGGCCAGTAGTTGCGCCTGCAAAAGCTGTTCTATGATATTGTGTACCGCCGAAACGTCTGAAATCGAGCAATCCCTCAGGCGTACGGTTAAACATAACGCCCATACGATCAAACATATGAATGATCGAAGGAGCCGCATCACACATTGCTTTTACCTGTGGCTGGTTAGCCAGGAAGTCACCGCCATAAACGGTATCATCAAAGTGCTCCCAAGGAGAATCACCTTCACCCTTTGTATTTACCGCTCCATTAATTCCCCCTTGGGCACAAACAGAATGGGATCTTTTAACGGGTACGACTGAAAAAAGTTCTACTTTATGTCCTACTTCAGCGATTTTGATGGTAGCCATTAAACCAGCAAGACCGCCGCCGACTACGATTATATTACCTTTACTCATAAACCGACCCTCTCCTTATTAAACTAGCAGACTCACCTGCTAAGCTATTGCAATTGTTTAAGCCATGTTGATAAATGCCAGCAGTGTACGAATAGCCATAAAAGCTAAGAATACAAAAACTCCAAGAGTGATATATGTAAATATTCTTTGGGATTTTGGTGTTACGATAAGTCCCCATCTTAACGCAAATGACCATAGCCCGTTTGCAAAGTGAAATATTGCTGAAAGTACACCTACCATATAGAACGCAATCATAAATGGATTAGAAAAAATTTCAACCATCATATCCGCATTTGCTGTATCACCCAATGCGACCTGCACCCTCGTTTGCCATACATGCCAAACGATAAAAACAACAGTTACGATACCTGTGATTCTTTGTAAAGCAAACATCCAGTTACGGAAATAGCTGTAGCTTCCCACTGAATATTTCGCCGTAAATGCAATATGAAGACCTAATACAGCATGGAAAAGGATTGGTAAATAGATGACAACGATTTCCATTAAAAGCCTAAAAGGTAAATCATGCATAAATTCAGCTGCTTTGTTGAATGCTTCAGGCCCTCTTGTCGCAAAATAATTGACCAATAAATGCTCAATCAAAAAAAGCCCGATTGGTAATACCCCTAACAACGAATGTAACCTACGTAAATTAAACTCGCGACGACTCTCCATAGTTACCCTCCCTCTGAAAATGAAAAAATAAAAGTATAGCCTTGGATAAGGACTATGCCATAAATAATTGCAAGCAGGTCTTCAATATAGCTGCAATCATCTAACCCACCACCCATCTAAGATGCCAAAAACATTTTTCTGCAAAATTAATAGATGAATAGTATAAAAACAAAAATAATTCCACATATTCTTACAATTATGTGACGGTTTTATTGTACTCCTTTCAACCAAAATGCGTCAAGAAAACGGATACAGAGTTTTCCTATTTCTGCCGATAATTTGTAAATAACTGATATTTTTCTATTTCTATATATTACCTGGAAAATACTTAATAGAAAATACAACTTTACCCTTGCATCCACTCCCATATATATAGCTATAATAATGTAAGGAAAGAGGGGAAACTATGACAAAAGAAGATAAGTTAGAGTCAGAAGAAATGGCACCTGTCACTGAAAACGAGCCGTTAATACCTGCATTTGGGTATGAAATAATAAGAGAATTCCTTTTGGAAGATTTATTGGGAAAGGAAGGCCCTCAAATTCTTTATTGGGCTGGAAAACAACTCGGGAGAAGATTTCCATTATCTAGTACAGAAGAAACCATCACGTTTTTTCATGACGCCGGTTGGGGCGACCTTACGCTGGTAAAGGAAACAAAAGATGAATTAAAGTGGGAGCTTACAGGTGAATTAATCAACCGCAGATTTTCAATCAACGAAAATACCCATTTCCAATTAGAAGCAGGCTTTCTTGCCTACCAAACAGAACATCAGAGAAAAGTAGTTTCTGAAAGCTATGAGGAACAAAAAAAACGGGCAAATAAAGTATACTTCACGGTGAAAACCGACAATAAAGATACCATTTAATATGAATTGATTAAAAGGGGCTGGGACATAAGTATTTCAGTCAATGGATAAATCCGACCTATTAGGTGATATTTTAATAAATATTTCACCTAATAGGTCGGATTTTTATTTGTTTTCAATAGATTAGGTACTTCTGTATACCATTATTAAACTTAGTGTAATGGAGCGGAAGCCACCGACTCCTGCGGGAAATAGAGGAAAGGCTGAGACCCCGCAGGCGCAGCCGAGGAGGCTAAAGCCTTCCTCCCCGCGGAAAGCGAGTGGCTGTAGGCAATGGAACTTTCCAACTTAGCTCTTTAATAAGCAACAAAGTCGATAAATTAGATATCGTTCGTCTTTTCAGGATCGTTTATAAGTTATGTCCCATCCTCTTTTTTCTCTATGATTTTATTCGATTTAACATTTTTTTATATCTATTTATCTATAATAAAAAACCTGCACCATAAAATTAAAGGTGCAGGTTTTTTGGTTAGTCATTTTTTTGTTCTTCATTTAGTTTATCCAATAAAGCCTTGGTGCTTGCTTCGGGGATACCCAATTTTATAAATTCCTCAAATGCGGCTTCTTTCATCTTTTTAATCGAGCCAAAATGCTTAAGCAATACTTTCTTTCTTTTCTCTCCTATACCAGGAACTCCATCCAGGACAGATTGGAAGCTTGATTTTCCTCTAATTTGCCGATGGAAGGTAATTGCAAATCGGTGAACCTCATCCTGTATTCGCTGCAAAAGATAAAACTCTTGACTGGTCCTGCCTAAAGGAACTATTTCTAAAGGGTTTCCGTATAGCAGTACGGAAGTCTTATGTTTATCATCCTTAGCCAAACCTGCTACAGGAATCTCCATTCCGTATTCATCCTCGATTACTTCGCGAACTGCCTCAATATGTCCCTTGCCTCCATCAACTATGATTAAATCCGGCCAGGGGAGGTTCTCTCGAAGTACGCGGGCATATCTTCTTCTGACGACTTCTCGCATGGAATCGTAGTCATTCGGACCGATTACGGTTTTAATTTTATATTTCCGGTATTCCTTTCGTTCAGGTTTCCCATCAATAAACACAACCATCGCAGAGACAGGATCAACACCCTGAATATTCGAGTTATCGAAAGCCTCAATTCGATGAGGTGTATGAATCCCCATGATTTCTCCTAAGTTTTCAATCGCTTTAATCGTACGTTCTTCATCTCTTTCTATTAAAGAGAACTTCTCCTGCAAGGCGATTTTTGCATTTTTAACAGCAAGTTTAACCAAATCTTTCTTTGCTCCACGTTTAGGCTGCGCCACTTTCACATCAAGAAGTCCTTCAGCTAATTCTATATCAATATCATCCGTGAGGAGTACTTCACGTGGTTTAAAATGATTTGGCTTAGAATAAAATTGCCCCAAGAAGGTCAATAGCTCATCAGCAGGATCATCATATAAAGGGAATAACGAGACATCTCTCTCAATCAGCTTTCCTTGTCGGACAAAAAAGACTTGGACACACATCCAACCTTTATCAACTGCATATCCAAATATATCCCGGTCCGTTAAATCGCTGAATACAATTTTTTGTTTTTCCATTGTTGCTTCAATATGCGCGATTTGATCCCTTAATTCCTTAGCCCGTTCAAAGTCCAATTCTTCTGATGCTTTATACATATTATCCTGCAAATCTTTCTTGATATCCTTAAAACCACCATTTAAAAACTTTGTAATTTCATCTGTAATTTGTTTATATTCATCTTCCCTGACCGTCTTTTCACATGGTGCCAGGCATTGTCCAATATGATAATACAAGCATGCTTTAGCCGGTAAGGTTGTGCACTTTCTGAGTGGATACAGCCGGTCTAACAGCTTTTTAGTTTCATTGGCTGCATATACATTCGGATATGGCCCAAAGTACTTACCTTTATCTTTTTTTACGTTTCTTGTAATGATTAATCGAGGATGCCTTTCCGAAGTGATCTTGATAAACGGAAAGCTTTTATCATCCTTCAGCATGATATTGTATTTTGGATCATATTTTTTTATTAGATTCATTTCTAATATGAGTGCTTCCATATTAGAAGAGGTTACGATATACTCAAAATCCTCAATCTCCGATACAAGTCGCTGGGTTTTTCCATCATGAGAACCAGTAAAATAGGAACGAACCCTATTTTTTAGAACTTTCGCTTTCCCCACATATATAACAACATTTTGTCGGTCCTTCATTAGGTAACAACCCGGCTGATCGGGTAACAAGCTAAGCTTATCTTTTATATGTTGATTCAAAAGGGTCCCCCCTCTACTTAAAGTTTAAGTTTCTATATATTATAAACGGATTTTACAATTAAAGGAGGTTTTAATACTTTCCAAAAGAAAAAAGACTCCGGTCGTCCGAAGTCTTTTTACATTAAACCTTAAGAATGCTTGGAAATCAAGTTAACAAGTGCTTCTTTCGGTTGGAATCCGATTACTTTATCTACCACTTCTCCATCTTTAAACAGAACAAGTGTAGGAATACTCATGACACCAAATTTAACAGCAGTTTCTTGATTTTCGTCTACATCTAGTTTAACGATTTTAACTTTGCCATCTAATTCAGCATCAATTTCTTCTAAAACAGGTGCGATCATTTTGCAAGGTCCACACCAAGGTGCCCAAAAATCAGCTAAAACCAAGCCTTCGCCTGTTTCTGTTACGAATGTTTGATCTGATACATTTGAAATTGCCATGTTTATTACCTCCTAGTAGGTTACATTAAGTAAACTATAAGTGGAGTATACCACTGTTCTATATAGGATGGCTACTGTCCTGCTTAATTATCCTGAATTTCAAAAAAATGGATTTATACAACTTACCTTTTATGTTTAAAAACAGGATGGCTTTTGCCACCCTGTTTACCCAAAATATGGACTTAGGATTTTACAAGAAGATTTTTGAACTCTTCTGTTAATAAAGGAACTACATCAAATAAATCGCCAACAATTCCGTAATCAGCTACTTTAAAAATATTAGCCTCAGGATCTTTATTGATCGCTACAATTACTTTGGAGTTAGACATACCGGCTAAATGCTGGATTGCTCCGGAAATACCACAAGCAATATACAGATCCGGTGTCACGACCTTACCTGTTTGGCCAATTTGCAGAGAATAATCACAGTATTCGGCGTCACATGCTCCGCGAGATGCTCCAACAGCACCTCCCAGAACGTTGGCCAATTCTTTTAGTGGTTCAAAGCCTTCTTCGCTTTTTACTCCCCGTCCACCGGCAACAATTACTTTAGCTTCTGACAGGTCAACTCCCTCAGTTGCTTTACGTAATACTTCCTTAATAACAGTACGTAAATCTTTGATATCTACAGATATAGTTGAAACATCCCCCGTACGGGAAGGATCATGCTCAAGTGGATCAATATTATTTGGTCGAATTGTAGCAAATACTAGTCCATCTGTTACAATTCTCTTTTCAAATGCTTTACCAGAGTAGATTGGACGTGTGAAGACGATATTTCCGCCTGCCTCTTCTACACCAATCGCATCTGAAATTAGACCGGAACTTAATTTACCAGCAACACGCGGCGCCAGGTCTTTTCCCAATGAAGTATGGCCGAAAATAAGTCCGTCAGGAGATTCTTGATCAATCACAGCTAACAAGGCTTGAGTATAACCGTCTGATGAATACTGTTTTAGCTGTTCATTCTCAACAGCGATAACACGGTCAGCTCCATAATGAATTAATTCCATCCCAATCTCTGTAACAGACTCTCCAAATATAACACCTACAACTTCTCCGCCCTCAGCAACTGTCTTAGCTGCAGCGATTGCTTCAAAGGATACATTACGAAGAGAAGACTCTCTTGTTTCACCTAAAACTAAAATCTTTCTAGACATAATTTTACCTCCCGTTATTTTCCCTTTGTGTTCGTTGCTATCTATCACTATCACCGTTTATTTAAATTACCTTTGCTTCCGTACGAAGCAGATTAACCAGTTCCTTTACTTGGTCAGGAATTTCCCCTTGTAAAACTTTACCGGCATCTTTCTTAGGAGGCAGATAAATTTCAATACTCTTCGTTTTAGCTTCTACATCATCTTCTTCAAGATCAAGGTCATCCAGTTCCAATTCCTCAAGCGGCTTTTTCTTCGCTTTCATAATCCCTGGTAAGGATGGATAACGCGGCTCGTTCAAGCCTTGTTGGGCCGTAATTAATAAAGGCAGAGAAGTTTCAATAATCTCAGAATCCCCTTCAACATCTCTGGTAACGGTTACATTTTCGCCGTTAATTTCAAGTTTAGTAACAGTAGTTACATAAGGGATATCGAGTAAACCGGCTACACGCGGTCCTACCTGACCGGAACCTCCATCAATAGCCACATTCCCTCCAATAATCAAATCAACCTCTTGTTCTTTTAAATACTCTGCTAATATTTTAGAAGTTGTATATTGGTCTCCATCTTCCACATCATCTTCAATATTTATAAGAACTGCCTTATCAGCTCCCATTGCAAGTGCAGTTCTTAGCTCTTTCTCTGCATCTTCTCCGCCGACTGTCACAACAGTCACTTCGCCGCCCTGTGCATCACGCACCTGGATAGCTTCCTCCACTGCATACTCATCGTACGGGTTAATGATAAACTCAGCGCCATCTTCTTGAATACGGCCGTTTGATAATGAAATTTTCTCCTCTGTATCAAATGTCCTTTTTAGCAAAACATAGATATTCATGTATTGCCCTCCTATAGTTCGTATTAATTTTGAAGATTGAGAAAACTAAATATATATAACTCCTACTCTCTGAAGCTCCCACTCAAAGAGAAGAGGTTACTCACAAAATGATTCGCTATTGACCGTCTATTTTCCTTTAAAAATCGGCAAACGTTTTTCTAAAAATGCATGAATCCCCTCTTTAGCATCTTCAGTGACAAAGATTTTGCCAAATTGGATAGCTTCCTCATCTACTCCTTTGTAATATTGTTCATGCTTAGAGTAGTTAATAAGGTGGATGGCTTTCTCAAGTGCAATTGGGCTTTTTCCTGCAATTTTACCGGCAATCTCTTTTACGGCATCCATTAACTCTTCATCCTTGAAGGCTTTGTTCGCAAGTCCTGCTTCAACAGCCTCGAAACCAGAAATAGGTTCAGATGTGAACATCATCTCTGCAGCTTTGGCTGCTCCCACATAACGAGTGAGCCTTTGAGTGCCAGCAAAACCAGGAATAAGACCCAGCTGCAGCTCTGGCAATCCAAGCTTAGCTCTTTCAGTTACATATCGCAGATGGCAAGACATAGCGAGCTCAAGTCCACCTCCCAATGCAGCACCGTGAATAGCAGCTATGACCGGTTTTTTGAACTGTTCAATCCTTTCAAATAAATCCTGGCCTCTTTTAGACAGAGTAGAAAAATCTTCTTCGGATGTAACTGTCGTGAATTCTTTAATATCTGCACCCGCTGAGAAAAATTTTCCCTCTCCATATAGGACAACAACCCGAACATCTTCGTTTTCTTCAATCGAATCAAACATGGCGGATAAATCTTCAAGAAGATCAGAAGCCAGTGCGTTAGCCGGTGGCCTATTTATAGAGACATAGGCCACCTGATTCTCCTCATATACTCGTAATGTCTTCATCTGTATTACCCCTTTTTTGTATCATGGTTATCTCATTCAAGCACCCAATCCCTTGATAATCAAATGATGAACTGGTTCAGCTTGCTTATTAAGATCATATTTTTGCTCGTTCATCACCCAAGTTGTAACGATTTCATCCAGTGTACCAAATACCATATGACGAGCCAGACGAACATCCAGATTATCTTGGAATTCACCTTGTTCAATTCCTGTAACTAAAATGGAATCAACAAGCTTTAAATATCCTTTAAGAACATCATTAATTTTATAACGTATCTCTTTATTGGATTGCCGTAATTCCAACTGTGTAACGATAGCCAAATGCTTATCCTCAGAAAGAATCTCAAAATGTTTGCGCACCAGCACCAGCATTTTTTCAGTTGCACTGGATACCCGTTCCATCTCTTCTTCAATACTGGATATGAAACTTCCCAGTTTATCCTGGAACATGGAAATCAAAATATCTTCTTTATTTTTGAAATACAAATAAATCGTACCATCTGCTACACCCGCCTGCTTTGCTATCTTGGAGACTTGTGCTTGATGGTAGCCGTTTTCCGCAATAACAATCACGGCTGCATCAATAATCTGTTTGTATTTTGGGCGGTCTTTTTTCATTATCATTCTTCCTCCTCTAAAATGAATGAATAGTCATTCATAATTTCATATTAGAGGGGAAAAATAATAAAGTCAAGCTAAATCCCTTTTAATCGAATTGATTTGCAAGAGCGTTCTTTGGAATCCATTAAGCCTCTCTTTTATCAATCGTCTGTTGTTTTTGTTTCTCTTCATCAACCAATACACGTCGTAGAATCTTACCAATCGCGGTTTTCGGAAGCTCATCACGGAATTCATATAGACGAGGTACTTTAAAGGCAGCTAAGTGCTTACGGCAGAACTCATTTAATTCCTGCTCAGTCACTTTTGCATGATCTTTCAATACTACGTATGCTTTGACGGTTTCTCCGCGATACGGGTCTGGCACACCTGCCACAACGGCTTCCTGAATAGCCTCATGCTCATACAATACCTCTTCAATTTCCCTCGGATAAATATTGAACCCACCCGCAATAATGATATCTTTTTTACGATCCACGATGTAGAAGTATCCTTCTTCATCCATATAGCCCATATCTCCCGTTAATAACCAGTCACCGGAGAAAGCGCTTTCTGTTTCCTCCGGACGATTCCAATATCCCCTCATAACTTGCGGCCCCTTTATTGCCATCTCGCCAACCTCACCTGGAGGTAATGGCTCTAAGGTTTCAGAGGATAGAATTGCTGCTTCCGTACTTGGCCATGGCAAACCAATACTTCCCTTCACACGCTTGTCACTCCATAAAAGATTAGCATGAGTTACCGGTGATGTTTCTGTCAAACCGTAGCCCTCAACCAACTTACCACCAGTGAGTTTTTCAAATTTCTCCTGAACCTCCACTGGGAGTGCTGCTGAACCACTTATACAGGCATCAATGGATGACAAATCATACTTCGAAATATCAGGATGATTCAATAAGCCAATATACATGGTTGGAGCTCCTGGAAATAGTGTTGGTTTTTGTTTCTGTATAGTCTTCAAGGTCGTAACCGCATCAAACTTTGGCAATATAATCATCTCATGTCCTTTCATGACGGAAAGGATTAGAACCGTCGTCATCCCATAGACATGGAAAAAAGGCAATATTGCAAGAACTTTTTCTTCTGCTTCTTTATATTTATAGAGCCAGGCATCACACATTTTTGTATTGGCTACCAGGTTATTATGTGTCAGCATAACTCCCTTAGGGAAACCAGTTGTTCCACCCGTATATTGCAGCAAGGCAAGGTCCTCTTCCGGGTTTCCTTCATACTCGATCTCGGTTTTCGGTGATGTTTTTAGGATTTCAGACATGAGGTGATGATTGCCTTTATGCTCAACATTGACGACAATGCCATATTGCTTTTTTTGGATAAATGGATAAATTAAGTTCTTTGGAAAAGGTAAAAAATCTTTGATGGGAGCAACGATGATATGCTGTAAATCTGTTTTTTTCATGACACTCATGACACGGGGGAACAAAATATCTAAAGTTAGGATAACTTTGGCACCTGAATCCTGCATTTGGTATTCAATTTCTCTTTCCATATACAAAGGATTCGTCTGAACCACTATAGCACCTGCTATCAATGATCCATAATAACCAATGACTCCCTGTGGCGAATTTGGTAGCATAATAGCTACTCGGTCACCCTTTTCAATGCCCAGCTTTTTCAAATAATGGGCAAATTGCAGTGCATACTCATACAGTTTCTTATACGTAATTGATGTTCCCATGAAATGAATGGCGTTTTTAGTTGGGTATTTGTAAGCAGACTGTTTTAAATAATCCTGTATTAAATTATGTCCATACTCGATGCTTTTCGGGGTTTCTTCTGGATAATGCTTTAACCATGGTTTTTCTTCCAACATTGTAAAAACCTCCCTTAAAAAGCTATTTCTCCTAGTTAATTATAGTATAATGAATTTTATGTGACAATATTTTACTAATATTCTGTTAACTTTATTTGAATTTTCTAGTACTAAACTCCTAATTAATTATTTTTGAAGTCCTGACTATCCAATAATCACTCTTTTGCTTTTATGTGTACTTGACTTGCCGGTAGGATAAAAAAAAGAGCCTAAACAGCGGGACCCCCCACCATTTAAACTCTTTCACTCACGCGTAAAAAGCCATATATATGATCCCGATTACGATAAATAAAGCAGATACCACCAACAAAATCTTCCCCAATGTTTCCATGGTTTCCTCCTGTGTACTCCCTTATTTCAATTCTACAATCGTCACGCCAATTCCACCTTCAGAGGCTTCCCCAAACCTCATTGATTTCACTGAACGATGATTTTTTAAATACTCTCTGACTCCCTGTCTCAGCGCCCCTGTTCCTTTCCCATGTATTATGGAAACACGCGGATAACCGGCAAGCAAGGCATCATCAATATATTTCTCCACTCTAGACAACGCATTTTCGTAACGCTCACCACGGAGATCAAGCTCTAGATTAACATGAAAATTTTTACCTTTAATCTTGGTGATTGTTTTCGTCTCGACTGGCTTTGGACTTTTCTTAAATTCGAAATCTTTCTCATCCACTTTCATTTTCATGATTCCCATTTGAACATTCCACTCATGGTCGGATACCTTTTCTATTAATTGACCAATTTGTCCCCAAGTGAGAACCTTAACTTCATCGCCAGGCTTAAGCGTCCTTTTGGCTGACGATACAGCGGCTTTTCTTATTTTTTTAGATTCCTCAGGTTTTGCTTCATTAAGCCTTCTCTTCGCCTCTATCAATTCATGCTCTTTGACTTCAGCACTTTTTTCGATTCGCATCTGTCTTAGCTCGCGGATAATTTCCTCCGCTTCTTTTTGAGCCTTTTCTACGAGTTGCCTTGCTTCCTGCTTGGCTTTTTCGATTAGCGTATCTTTTTTATCCTCGTACTCCATTAATTGTTTTTGCAAATCTTGATGAAGGATTTCAGCATCCTTCAAATATTCTTCCGCTTCTTGCCAGTCTTTTTCAGCTTCCTTTCGTGAAGTTTCCAAAGATGCAATCATGTTTTCAACCTTATTGGAATCCGCTCCAATCATTCCACGAGCGTTACGAATAATCCGTTCATTTAAACCCAGCTTCGTAGAGATTTCAAACGCATTACTTCGACCAGGCACGCCGATAAGCAGTCGATACGTAGGACTGAGTGTTTCTACATCAAATTCCACACTCGCATTCATGACGCCTTCTTTATTGTATCCATAGGCCTTCAGCTCAGGATAATGAGTCGTCGCAATAACCTTAGCCCCGCGTGAATGTGCTTCATCCAGGATTGAAATCGCTAGCGCAGCCCCTTCCTGAGGGTCCGTACCAGCTCCAAGCTCATCAAATAGGACGAGTGACTCGAAGTCCAATGTTTCAAGGATTTCTACTATGTTCACCATGTGAGATGAAAATGTACTCAAGCTTTGCTCAATCGATTGTTCGTCCCCGATATCTGCATAGACAGATTTAAAAACGGCTAATTCTGAACCATCCATTGCCGGTACCTGCAAACCTGCCATAGCCATTAATGTACAAAGACCGACTGTTTTTAATGTAACAGTTTTACCACCTGTATTCGGTCCTGTAATGACCATCGTCCCGTAGGTCTCTCCAAGAAGGATGTCGTTGGCAACAACCTCTTCTTTTGGAATAAGCGGATGTCTTGCCTTCTTAAGCTTAATGATTCCCTGATCATTCATAATCGGCATAGATGCATGAATAGCTTTTGCATATTTTGCTTTTGCAAAGGCAAAATCGAGCTTAGCCAAAATAGAGACATTCAGTAGAATATCATCTGCATACTCGCCTACAGCATTGGAAAGTGCAGTCAGAATACGTTCCACTTCCCTGCTTTCTTTTACGCGAATATCCTGTAATGTATTATTCAATTGAACAATAGACTGCGGCTCAATAAACAAAGTTTGCCCTGATGCAGATTGATCGTGAATAATACCGCCATAATGACTTCTGTACTCCTGCTTTACAGGAATGACAAAACGATCATTTCGTATCGTCACAATCGTATCTGATAACATTTTGGCAGCATTGCTTGAACGAATCATACTTTCGAGCTTTTCTCTAACTCTTGCTTCATTCGTGCGCAATTGCTGACGCAACGTCCGGAGCGTATCACTGGCAGAGTCCAGAACCTCACCATGGTCCCCAATTGCCATATTGATGTCTTTTTCCAGATCACTCAGATTCACTAATTGATCTTTATAGTCATAGAGAATAGGAAGTTCGATTTCATTTTCCTGCATATCCTCCAAAAATCTGCGTATAGTCCTGCCTGCTCTTAGCGTACTTGATGCTTCCATCAATTCAACAGGACTGAGAACACCACCAATCCGAGCCCGTTTTATATGGGAGCGAATATCAAATATCCCTCCAAGAGGCACATTGCCCTTTAAGCGATATACGGTTGCAGCCTCGTCTGTTTCATATTGAGTACGTTTAACCTCTTCCAAATCGGTATTAGGCATTAACTGTTCACTTAAGCTTTTTCCCAGACTGGAAGAAGCATGTTTTTGCAATTGTGCAATGATTTTTGTAAACTCGAGTGTTTTTAATACTTTGTCTTGCATGGAGAAAAATCCTCCTTACTTTTTCTGTTAGTCTCTATTGAGGAAAGCTAAAAAATCGTCCTCATTTTGGGCGTTTAATACAGTCTCTTTCTTGATCCAGCCACGCTTGGCGTTTGACACACCTACGTCCATATTCTCCAGCATATCAATGCTGTGAGCATCTGTATTAATAACGATTTTAACTCCTGCATCCTGAGCTTTTTTAACATTTTCCGCTGCTAAATCGAGACGATTTGGATTGGCGTTCAACTCTAATGCCGTATTAGTTTCTTTTGCAAGCTGAATCAATAAATCCATATCCACTGCGTAACCGTCTCTTCGCCCAATAACCCGCCCAGTTGGATGTGCGATAATATCGACATGTTTATTGGTCAATGC
Organism: Pradoshia sp. Z6_59; assembly: GCF_058267515.1. Classification (NCBI taxonomy): domain Bacteria; kingdom Bacillati; phylum Bacillota; class Bacilli; order Caryophanales; family Bacillaceae; genus Pradoshia; species Pradoshia sp. Z6_59. The sequence continues at coordinate 103,049 of NZ_JBZCPP010000009.1, read as the reverse complement.
TGTTTTCAAACGCTCCATAATCACTTCCTGCGGTTGTGAGAAGGAGGAATGAATAGAAGCAATAACAATGTCTAATTGTTCTAGAATTTCATCATCAAAATCAAGTGTGCCATCGGGAAGGATGTCCATTTCGATACCGGACAGGATCATGATGTCATCATATTCCTTATTTAACTTCCTGATTTCTTCTTTCTGTTTTAAAACTCTTTCCGGTGTCAGTCCGTTTGCCACTTTTAAATATTGAGAATGATCGGTTATGGCCATATAGCGATACCCCTTGGCACGGCAGGCTTCTACCATTTCTCTTAACGTATGGGACCCGTCACTCCAGGTTGTATGCATATGAAGATCACCTTTAATATCCTCCAAGGAAATTAAACCGTAATCAGCTTGATATTTATCGATTTCAGTACCATCCTGCCTAATTTCCGGTGGAATATACGGCAGACCAAAATGGCTATATAGATCTTCTTCGCTCTCAAATGTTTTCACTTCACCGGTTTCTAAATTTTCTACGCCATATTCACTAACCTTTTCACCGCGGTCCTTAGCCAATTGACGCAGTCGGACATTATGATCCTTAGATCCAGTAAAATAGTGTAAGGCCGTTGCAAACTCAGCTGGCTTTACCATCCTGAAATCTACTGCTATTTCATAATCATAGGCTAAAGCAAGAGACACTTTTGTATCACCGGCTGCAACGATATGATCAATATTGGTTAACCCTAAGATTTGTTCTTTGACACTCAAGGGATTGTCAGTAGCTATGATAAAATCAAGGTCTTTTATCGTTTCACGTCCGCGCCTTACACTGCCAGCTCTTGAAAAGCGAATAACATCTTCCATTGCCTGCAGTTTTGCCTCAATGTCTTCCACAATCGGCAGCATAACAGCAAGAGGTAGACGATCCGGTTTTGTCCCCATTGCTTTGATGGCATCAAGTATGTTTTCTTCAGACTTTTTGCCAAAGCCGGCAAGTTTACTGACTTTCCCTTCTTCACACGCTTTCTGCAGCTCTTCCGCATTCGTAATATTTAATTCTTTGTATAGCTTGGCAATCTTTTTCCCACCGAGTCCTTGTAAGCGCAGAAGAGGAATTAACCCCTTCGGTACTTCCTCCTGCAATTCTTTAAGGACCTCTGATGATTCTGTTTCGATATATTCATTTATGACAGCTGCCGTTCCTTTGCCGATCCCGCTCAGCTTGGTGAAATCATCAATCTCCGACAGGCTGCGTTCATCTACTTCAAGTGCCTGTGCAGCTTTGCGAAAGGCAGATACCTTAAATTGATTTTCTCCCTTTAATTCCATATATATAGCTATTGTTTCCAATAGTTTAATGACATCTTTTTTATTTACGCTCATTCCTGCCACCTACCCGTAATTTCATTTATTAGATACCTTTATCCTTCATTATATACAAGCTTATTCGGATACTAAAAAAGAATGACTTCCCTATTGGAAGAGGAAGTCATGAAAATGGATGGAACCACAAATTTGTCACCCAATCAGATAAAAATGGGGTGTTCATAATGATTATTTTCGCTAAGGATGAGTTATGTATCATTTCCTGCAGTGACTCAATGGGTAGCATAGCACCAATAAATAGGATAATAAACATACCCAAATACATTTCTACAAATCCCAAAGCTCCGCCAGCCAATTGATTAAATTGTTTCAAAAGCGGCAGCTGCGCAAGAAAATCCAGCATGGATCCAATAATTTGCAGAACAATTTTTACACCAACAAAAATAATAAAGAATGCAATTGCATTATAAAAAGCAGAATCCAAGTCTGTTATATTAAACAGCATATTAAGGCTTGAGTCTGTATCCGCTGATGATGGAAAAGGAACCCACATTTCAAGCTTAGGACCGAGGTCTTTATAAAATAATTTAGCTACAATCAAGGCAATAATAAAACTTAACAAGTGAACAAGCTGCAAGATTAAGCCTCTTCTTAAACCTATTAAAAATCCTATGAGTAAAGCTACTAATATGAATAGTGTAACCATAATATCCTCATTTCTTCTGTTGATTTATTTCTATTTCCAAGGCTTCTATCTTTTCTAATAATTTATAGTATTCGTGCATCGTATTAACCGCAGTTAATACAGCTAATTTAGTCGTATCCAGACTCGGGTTTTTTTGACCAATTTCGCGCATTTTATCATCCACCGAGTGGGCAACTTGTCGTAAATGAGAAGTTGATTCATCGCCTACAATGGTGTATTGTTGTCCATATATCTCAACGTTTATCCTGTTTTTATTAGACAAGGCGGTTGCCTCCAATCATAAAAATCCTGTCTACTATCATAACATGAAAACCAATTTCTTGGTATTCCTAGATAAAAACTACTATCAAATCGCAAAATATCATATATACCAATTTCCGTCCTATCAACAAGAGGACGGGAATTTGGCGTAAAGAGGAGTAGAGTAGAAAAATGGCGAATACTGTTATTACTGTAACAAAAGAAACGATTTTAAAAATGAAATCCCATTATCTAAATTCTGTATTGCCTAAAACACCACCCGGAGCTGTTTTCTCAGCGAAAATGAACGGGATGACGATTACGGCCTATAATTCTGGAAAAGTATTGTTCCAGGGAGCCGTCTCAGATGCAGAAGTTCAAAAATGGAGTAGCGGATCAGTCAATGCTGCTGCCCCTCAAAAAAAATCAACCATTAAAAAAAGAAGTGTGTCCGACCATATCTATCGTCCTCCCCATACAATCAATGAGTTGAGTATCATTGGTACAGATGAAGCGGGAACGGGCGATTACTTCGGACCCATAACAGTTGCGGCAGCCTACGTCAGCAAGGAACATATTCGGGAACTTGAAAATATGGGCATACGGGATTCTAAAACGATTCGCGATCCGCAAATATTAACTCTTGGCAAAAAGATTACAGCCATGATCCCGTACAGTCTGCTTGTCCTGAAAAACGAAAAATACAATAGCCTTCAGCAAAAAGGAATGAGCCAGGGTAAAATGAAAGCCTTGCTGCATGAACAAGCCATTCATCATTTACTGGCCAAATTGGAAGGAACCAAACCAGATGGAATTCTCATAGACCAATTTTGTGAACCTGATATTTATTTTCGCCATACCGCCACGAACGGAAATCGTGAAGTTCCTTTGTATTTCAGCACAAAAGCTGAAAGTATATCCACAGCTGTAGCAGCTGCTTCCGTCATTGCCCGCTACGCATTCTTAAAACATATGGACCTACTCAGCGAACAGGCAGGGATGACGATCCCTAAAGGAGCCAGTTCAAAAGTGGATGAAGCTGCCGCTGTCTTTATCGCTAAAAAAGGAGAAAGTGAATTAAACGCCTATGCCAAGCTTCACTTCGCCAATACAGAAAAGGCACGGAAGCTCGTAAAACGAATTGGATTATAATCAAACACTCAGTCTGGGAGCATAAAAGCATCTGGTCTGAGTGTTTTTATTATGGAGTAAAGTCGTTGTTTAACAAGACTCTCCGTTTAACAGGGCCTCGAGGGTTGTATTTACGAGAATCAAGCCGACTTTATTCAAAATCCGGCCGAATTTAGAAGGAATACAGTCAATCTTGGTAATAATCCAGCCAAGTTTGATTTGAATCCAGCCAAACTACCCCTAAATCCAGCCGCTATCCTCAGCCAATTAAAATGATGTTTACTATTGTATGAAAAACTTACCAGTTTACCGCATTTTCTGAAGGGAATAAATTAATCGGAATTTTTTCGAAGAGATGAGGTAAAACGAGAATGGAAAATGTTGTGTTAAGTTTTTTCAAGGTTGAAAGCGAAGCATATCAGGCTTTATCTGAGCTAAAAAGAACTCATACATCCCAGAAAGATTTTGTCCTCTCACAAGCAGTTATACTAAAAAAAGTTGATGGGGAAATTATCACAAAGGATGGCTTCAACACAGGCAGTCAAACAAGTGATGACACTTTATTGGGCGGACTTATCGGAGGAGCGCTTGGGTTACTTGGCGGTCCTATAGGTATCCTTTTGGGAATGGGGATAGGCGCCGGCTTTGGTTCTTTATTAGATATGAGTGATGCCAAGGAAGAGGACGGTATGCTTTATACGGTTTCTACAAAAATGAAAGACGGAGATATAGCTCTTATATCTGTTATACAAGAAGAATCACAAGCATCCTATAATGAGATCATTAATCAATTTGATACGGTAATCGTTAGATACCGCGCTAGCGTTATTCAGGAAGAACTAGATCTTGCGCGTAAGGTACAAAAGGAATTAGAACACGAAGCAAAAGCCAGAATGAAAGAACAGCGCTCAAAAGAAAGACGAGAAATAATCGACGAATATAGTACGAAATTAAGAGAAGAATTCAAACAAATTAAAGAGAAACTATCATAAACATACATTGACAAGTTAGTTACTTTAAATCATACATAAAAAAAAGATTGCTATTTACAGCAATCTTTTTTTCATTAAATTAGCCAGATAAGGGAGATGGCTTCCACCACTCCCTCAATCAATTGACGTTGCCACACGACGTGGCGGTCTTAGTCTTTGTTCCTTTTTCAGTCGTTTCAGCTTTTTGTTAGATCTAGCTTCAGTGGCTAAAAGCTCGGGACATAAGCATAGCCTCTACAGGAGGAGGAACACCTCCTTCCGAGCCTCTGTCTTATGCTCCTCGCGTGCCTACAGGATGTAGGTCATGAAGACGTTGCCACACGACGTGACGCTCTTAGTCTTCGTTCCTTTTTCAGTTGTTTCAGCTTTTCGGTGGATCCAGCTTCAACGGCTAGAAGCTCAGGACATAAGTATGGTCTCTGCAGGAGGGAAGAACGCCTCCTTTCGAGCCCCTGTCTTATGCTCCTCACTTCTGGGCGAGCCGTTTCAGCTTTTCTAGCCTCTCAGCTGTGCTCCAGCTTTTTCTTCTACTGCCATTAGGACTTTGCTGTGGGCTTTGGTTACTTCTTCGTCTGTTAATGTTTTTTCAGGGTCGAAGTATTTTAGGGAGAATGCTAATGATTTTTTGCCTTCTTCCATTCTTTCTCCTTCGTATAAGTCGAATAAGTGAACTTCTTTTAATAGTTTGCCGCCAGCTTCTTTGATAATCGTGCTGATTTCTCCCGCTACTGCTTCAGAATCCACAACCAATGCAATATCACGTGTAATAGAAGGGAATCTTGGAATAGCTGTATATTGAATTGGTTCTTGGTCTACATGTAAAAGATCGACTAGAGACAATTCAAATACATAGGTTTCTTTTAAGTCTTCTTTCTTTTCAACTTTCGGATGAACTTGACCTACGAAACCAATTAATTCTCCATCTAAGAACAATTCAGCTGTGCGTCCTGGATGCATACCTTCAACGATCGCTTGTTTCCACTCGATGCGGTTTTCTACGCCAAGCTTGCGGAATAAGCCTTCAAGGATTCCTTTTACAACGAAGAAATCTACTTTCTTCTTCTCTCCCTGCCATAGGTTCGTGTTCCATAGACCCGTTACAGCACCAGCAAGATGCTCTTTTTCTTCTGGAAGCTCTGTATCAGAAGTTTTAAGGAAAATAGCGCCTGTTTCATAAACAGCCATATTTTCATTTTGACGAGCTACATTATGCTTTAACACATCCAGCAAGCCAGGAATCAGGCTCATACGAAGAGTGCTTCTTTCTTCACTCATCGGCATTGCCAAACGAATGCTTTCACGTTGCTCTAATGCATACAGTGCTGCTTTTTCAGCAGATGTTAGAGAATAGGTGATGTTTTGCATTAAACCGGCTTCTTCTAGATAACGGCGTACAACTCGACGCTTCATTTGGTAAGGAGTTAGTACACCAGGCTTAGAAGCACCAACCGGCAATGTTTTTGGAATATTATCGTATCCGTAAAGTCTTGCTACTTCTTCAATAATATCTTCAGGAATCGTAATATCTCCACGGCGTGTCGGTACCGTAATAACAAAGTCTTCTCCATCTACATTCACTTCAAATTGAAGGCGCGTTAGAATATCCTTCACTTCGTTCACAGATAATGACGTACCCAATACTTTATTGATTTTTCCAAGACCAATACTGATTACGGCTTCTTCAATCTTCATCTCATTAAATTCTGCTTGACCTTCAAGCACTGTACCGCCTGCAAGCTCTGCGATTAATTCTGCCGCACGCTCTCCAGCAGCACGAACACGATTTGGATCCACACCTTTTTCAAAGCGGGCGCTTGCTTCTGAACGAAGACCAAAATCTTTGGAGGCTTTGCGGACAGGACCGCCTGCAAAATAGGCTGCTTCCAGTAATACAGTTGTTGTTCCATCAATAACCTCAGAGTTGGCTCCTCCCATCACACCAGCAAGTGCAATAGCTTCTTTGCCATTTGTAATGACTAAATGATCATCGCTAAGCGTACGTTCAGCTTCATCCAATGTAGTGAGCTTTTCACCTTCATGCGCCATACGAACGACAATTTCTTTAGATTGTAAACGATCATAATCGAACGCATGCAATGGCTGACCATATTCAAGTAAAATAAAATTCGTAATGTCGACCACATTATTATGCGGACGGATTCCGCTCTTCATTAATCGGCTTTGCAGCCATAATGGAGATGGACCGACTTTTACATCTTTAATGATTTTCGCGATATAAAGAGGATTTTGCTCAGGTGCCTCCACTTTTATGCTTACATAGTCTTCCGCTTTCTCCGTGCCTGCTTTTACAGTTACTTCTGGTAATTTAACTTCTTTACCCAAAATTGCAGCTACTTCATAAGCAACACCAAGCATACTTAAGCAATCAGAACGGTTTGGTGTTAATCCAAGCTCAAGAATATGATCATCCAGTCCCAGTTGTTCAAGCGCATTTGTGCCAGGAACTACATCTTCAGGGAATACAAAAATACCTGTACTAAATTCTTTTGCCACTACTTTGGCTTCAATGCCCAATTCCTGTAGGGAACAGATCATGCCGTGGGATGCTTCTCCGCGCAGCTTACTCTTTTTGATTTTGAAATTCCCTGGTAAAACAGCTCCTACTTTTGCGACAGGAACTTTTTGTCCTGCTGCTACATTCGGCGCACCGCACACGATTTGAACGGGCTCTTCTTCACCGATATCTACTTTACAAACACTTAATTTATCAGCATTCGGATGCTGTACTTTTTCAAGTACATGTCCGATTACCACGTTTTGGATCACCTCAGCAGGAGATTCTACACCTTCTACTTCGATTCCGCTTCTTGTAATTTTTTCTGCCAACTCATTAGCATTGATTCCATCTAAATCAACATAATCCTGTAACCATCTATATGATACAAACATCTTATTTCCTCCCTCTAATTCTTACTCGTGACGATGAAACTGGCTTCCGAAACGTACATCATTTGTATAGAAATGACGGATATCGTCAACACCGTATTTCAGCATGGCAATCCTTTCAACACCCATACCAAATGCAAATCCAGTGTACTTCTTGGAATCAAATCCTGCCATCTCAAGTACATTCGGGTGAACCATACCTCCGCCCAGAATTTCGATCCAACCTGTTTGTTTACATACTGAACAGCCTTTTCCACCACAAATTTTACAGGAAATATCCATTTCAACTGAAGGCTCTGTGAATGGGAAAAAGCTTGGACGAAGGCGAATTTCACGATCTTCACCAAAGAATTTTTTCGCAAATACTTCAAGAGTTCCATTTAAGTCAGCCATTGTAATGTTCTCATCCACCACAAGACCTTCAATTTGCATAAATTGGTGAGAGTGTGTGGCATCGTCATTATCACGGCGATATACTTTACCAGGACAGATAATTTTAACCGGTCCCTTGCCTTCATGCTTTTCCATTGTACGAGCTTGTACAGGGGATGTATGAGTACGCATTAAGATTTCCTCGGTAATGTAGAAGGAATCCTGCATATCACGGGCAGGATGGCTCTTAGGAAGATTCAATGCTTCGAAATTATAATAATCCTGTTCCACTTCCGGACCTTCAGCCACTGTGTAGCCCATTCCAAGGAATAGGTCTTCTAATTGTTCTTGAATTTTTGTTAAAGGATGGTGATTCCCTTTATTAACAGGAGCTCCAGGAAGAGTGACGTCAATTTTTTCCTTTGCCAATTTTTGATTAACAGCTTCTTCCTCTAATGCGTGCTGCTTTTCTTCAATTGCAGATGCGATCGCTCCTCTTACTTCATTGGCAAGTGCCCCTACCTTTGGACGTTCTTCTGCTGAAAGACTGCCCATTCCTCTCAATACCTCGGTGATAGGTCCTTTTTTGCCAAGGTACGCAACACGGACATCATTCAAGCCTTTGAGGTCAACAGCAATCTGTACTTTTTCCAAGGCTTCCTGCTGCAATGCTTGTAATTTCTCTTGCATAATTAAATCCTCCTATTTGATTTTTGATGAAAACCAATAAATGAAAACAACAAAAAACCCCGTCCCCAAAAAGGGACGAGGTTATCATCGCGGTACCACCCTTGTTAGCGTCCTATTCATTATAGGCTCGCTCGCTTCATTCAATAACGACATTTCTGCCGGCTAACCTTTACACAAACGTTTTGTCTGTGGTCCCGGTTGCAGCTCCGGGGGTGAATTCACTTGTTTGCCTTTTTCCATAAAAACGCTCTCAGTCTCAGGCGTTTTTTTCCTGTAAGGCGGTCAAACAGCTACTTAGTCCCCATCTATGCTTTTCATCATCCAATTTTATTTACTCATTATAATCTATATTGCCCCGAGTTTCAAACGTTCATTTGCTCTTTATTTAAGGCCATACATCAAAATGCCGGCAGCTACTGCCACATTTAATGATTCACTTTTTCCGTATATAGGAATATACACATTTTGATCTGTTTGTTCTAGCAGTTCTTTGCTGACGCCGTTGCCTTCATTGCCGACAAGTATAGCGAACCGATCTGCTTTACTTATCTCTTTATAAGGCTTTGCTCCCTGCAAGGCAGTTCCATAAACCTTCAAACCTGACTGTTGTAATTTCTCCACCCAAGTCTCTAGGCTACCTTTAAAAATTGGGATATGAAACAGGCTTCCCTGTGTGGAGCGAACTACCTTTGGACTGTATGCATCTGCGCACCCGTCCCCGAGTATAACGGCATCAAAGCCCGCAGCATCTGCTGTACGTATCATGGTTCCGATATTCCCTGGATCCTGCACACGATCAATTAATAATACAGTTGAAATGTCCGCTCCTAACCCAGGGAAAGTCGGCTTCCTGCAAGCCGCTGCAACTCCCTGTGGTGTGTCAGTATCCGCGATTGCTTTAAAAATGTCTTTATGTACGGTAAACAGATCAATGCCTTCAAGCTCCCACTTTAAAGGTAAATCAGTACCTTCCTTCACAATCAGTTCTTCCACTAATCCATGCATAAGAGCTTCCTCTACTAAATGAAAACCTTCCACTACGAAAAGACCGCTTTTATCCCTGTCCTTCTTTGTCAAAAGCTTCTTCCATTGCTTTACACGTGCATTTTGCATTGATTCAATATATTTCAATATAAGTCACCCTCTTATCAAACGTTCTTTCATTATATCCCAAATTTAATACATAGAAAAAGGAAAGAAAAGCAAAACTAAGTATGAGACCAAAATTGGAGGGAATATCCATGAATTTAAATCTTAGAAATGCCATTATCCATAATGTAACAGGCAATACTCAGGATGAACTGGAAGCCACTATTGTAGATGCCATCCAAAGCGGTGAAGAAAAAATGCTGCCGGGCCTTGGTGTATTATTTGAGCTTATTTGGCAAAAAGCCTCTGAAAGCGAAAAGGACGAGATGCTCCATCTTTTAGAAAGTGCACTCAGCAAATAACAAAGAACGATGACGGAGTTATTCTCCATCATCGTTTTTATTTTGCATTCAATCAAACGTAATCTTATCCACCGTTTCCCGGTTCAGACGTTTAACCAATTCTACAATAAGGTTAACCGTATTTTCATAATCATCACGATTTAATATCCCCGCATTAGAATGGATATAACGAGTTGGAATCGTAATCGCGATAGAAGGTACACCCGTACCGCTGACATGGAATGATCCGGCATCTGTTCCGCCGCCAGGTATATGATCAAATTGATACGGTATATTCATTTCTTCTGCCACACCGACAATAAAGTCCCTCAAGCCTTTATGAGTCACCAGGCTTGCATCATATAACACCAGTCCCGGACCGTCTCCCGCTTTTGTTAAACCGTCCTTTTCAGATAATCCCGGCGTATCAATTGCCACTCCAACATCTACAGCAATCGCAATATCAGGCTGTACATAATTAGCCGCTGTTTTAGCGCCGCGCAGCCCAACCTCTTCCTGAACAGTTCCTACGCCGAATACGGTATTCGGATGGTTTTCATCTTTCAGGCGTTTTAATACCTCTATTGCCACCGCACATCCAATTCGGTTATCCCATGCTTTGGCCATTAACATTTTTTCGTTTTTAAGTACCGTAAATTCGGAGTACGGTGTTACCATATCTCCTGGACGAATTCCCCATTCAAGTACTTCATCCCGGCTTGTGGCTCCGATATCAATGAACATATTTTTGACATCTGCCGGTTTCTTTCTCGCTTCCGGAGTAAGGATATGAGGCGGTGAAGATCCGATTAATCCCGTAATTTGCTCGCCCCCCGAAGTAGTTACTGTAACACGCTGAGAAAGCATAACCTGTGACCACCAGCCACCAATCGTTTGAAAAAAGAGGAAGCCTTTGTCATCAATCCGGGTAACCATAAAACCCACTTCATCAAGGTGTCCGGCAATCATAATGCGCGGTCCTTTTTCTTCTCCTGTTTTCTCAGCAATCAAACTCCCGATTCCATCAAATGAAAGGCTATCAGCATATGGCTCAATTAGCCTTCTCATAACCTTTCTTGGTTCTCCTTCATTACCTGCAATGCCATTAACATCTGTTAGCTCCTTCAGCATAGAAAGCGTATCATCTAGATGTTTCATAAAAAGAGCCTCCTTAACTATGTATATCATTCTTTATAGTATATGTATTATTTCCCTTTACTATCAAATAATCGAAAGGCCATTATGAATCAGCCGGAAGACTTCCGTTAATATTCACTTCTAATATAGTCTGACCATGGAACTGGTTCATTCCATTAAATATGGCCACTCCTCCTGTCTCCCAACCGGTCTTCAGTAAACTGAATAGGACTTCATTCTATTAACCATCTAAAAAAGCCTGCAAAACTTATCTATACAAATAAGTTTAACAGACTAATGTTAAGTATGACCAAAAAACTGACTCCACTTAATAATGACCTTCTTTTCTCGAAGGAAAAAGAGCAAGATAATCAACGCTGAAATGATAATCAGCATCATCGTTGGAGAAAACTTTGCAATCGAATGTCCAAATACCGTATAAAAAAATGCTAAGGGAATATTGGACCAAAAAACGGCTTTTGCGTAATCCGTAAAGGTTTTGCTGTTGCCGATTAAATAAAAATTCAGGAGATGGAAATGTATAAACGGAATAAGCCTTAGGATACTCGCCTGCTTTACATTTATTCTTCCTCCGAACTTCAATGTACGCTCATCTAACTTTTCAAGCTTATGCTGTAATTTCGGCATTTTAATAATCATAAAGTAAAAAATAATCGATGATAGCCAGAGACCTAATAAAGATAATAATGTGCCGAATACAGCACCAAACATAATCCCGCCCGCCATACAAACAACAGCTACCGGAATAAAAATATATTGCCTTACTATATGGAAAACCACAAAGACAAGAGGTGACCAAAAACCACCTGCCTCAATAAAAGCGAGCAACATGGTAAAATCATAATCCATACTCACACCCCATTTTGCCTTTCTACGTTGTTAAAACTTGGCTTATTTATTAATATATGTTCATTTGCTTAATTATGACTGTATGGTTGATAAAAGAATAGCTGCAATGATTACGTCCACGATTGCTAATAATGGAAAGCCAGCCACAAAAGCTTTATGCTTTGTTTTATGCCTGAATAGCTGCATACCTGCTGTCCCGCCAATAGCTCCTCCAGCAAGAGCCAGAATCCACAATGTTTTCTCGCTTATGCGATATCGATTATGTTGAGCTCTGTTTTTATCCAGTTTCATAACAAGAAGTAAGGTTAAATTGATCAGTATAAAATAACCAATGATAAGCTCTTTCATATTCCCCTCTCCTCCCATAACAAAAGGCGCCCCCAATCACTTGAGAAGCGCCTCTATTATTATTTATTAAGTTCTTTTTTAGCTGTTTCTGCTAATTGAGCAAATGCTGCTGCATCGCTAACTGCAAGCTCAGCAAGCATTTTGCGGTTTACTTCGATACCAGCAAGTTTCAAACCGTGCATTAAACGGCTGTAAGAAAGACCATTGATGCGAGCTGCTGCATTGATACGAGTAATCCATAATTTACGGAAGTCGCGTTTCTTTTGGCGACGATCGCGGAATGCATATTGCAAGGATTTCATTACTTGCTGATTAGCAACTTTGTATAATGTATGTTTTGAACCGAAATAACCTTTAGCTAGCTTTAATACTTTTTTACGACGTTTGCGCGTCACTGTACCGCCTTTAACACGTGGCATATCTAATTCCTCCTAAAATTGAGCGTTCTCAATTACTTGATATTGTCTAATAGATGACGAATGCGTTTGAAATCTCCGGAACTAACCATTCCACTTTTACGTAATTTACGTTTTGCTTTAGTAGATTTGTTAGCGAATAAGTGGCTTGTGTAAGCGTGGCTGCGCTTAAGCTTACCAGAACCAGTTTTTTTGAATCGCTTTGCAGCGCCTCTGTGAGTTTTCATTTTTGGCATGGGAAATTTCCTCCTCGAAACATTACTTTTCGTTTTTCGGTGCTAAAATCAAGAACATGCTGCGTCCGTCCATTTTTGGCGCTGTTTCCACAGTAGCCACTTCTTTACATTCCTCTGCAAAGCGAACTAATACGCGCTGCCCGATTTCTTTATGGGTAATAGCCCGTCCTTTAAATCGAATGCTTGCTTTAACCTTATCGCCTTTTTCAAGGAACTTAATGGCATTGCGAAGCTTCGTATTAAAGTCATGCTCGTCGATAGTTGGGCTTAAACGAACTTCTTTTAAACTAATCGTTTTTTGATTTTTTCTAGCTTCTTTATCCTTCTTCTGTTGCTCGAAACGGAACTTACCATAGTCCATAATACGGGCGACAGGAGGCTTTGCGTTCGGTGCAACCAGCACAAGATCCAAATTCACGCGTGTAGCAATTTCTAATGCCTCAACGCGGGATTTAATTCCAAGCTGCTCACCATTTTGATCAACTAGACGTACTTCTCGGGCACGAATGCCTTCATTTAAGATCAAGTCTTGTTTGCTAATAATAAGCCACCTCCAAGATTTTCTAGCAAATACTACTTCACATGCTTTTTAAACATATAAAAAAGGCCGGTGCATGCACACCCGCCCATAAAAAGACATACCGTCTGATTATATCAATTGAACCAGTTAACTACTCTTAAAAGAGTGTTATACAGGTGAGAAGCGGGTGCTTCTGCTTTATAATGTGTCGTATTTGATTTGCTCACTAAAAATCATTTTAACATGTTTCGCTGTATAATGTCAATAGAAGCTCATTCGTAATGACAACAAAAGTTATTTTATCAAATAATGTACCTGGTGGCAAGAGGTTTTTGAAGAAAGATTAAAAAGATGTAACTTACTTCACCTATAATATAGAAGGGATTCAAAAAGGAACCTATCCACATTCGAATAGGTTCCTAACTATAAGAAGTTATTTCAATTCACCTTTAATCATATTCAAGAACTCATCAAATGGCATAGTCTCTGATTTCTGTTCTCCATACTTACGTACGTTAACATTACCATTTTCTTGTTCTTGATCTCCCACCACAAGCATGTAAGGGATTTTTAGCATTTGAGCTTCACGAATCTTATAGCCCATTTTTTCATCGCGTAGGTCTACTTCTACACGTAAACCTGCACGTTGAAGGCTCGCTTCAATTTCTTTTGCATAATCAAGATGAACATCCGGAGATACTGGAATAACCTGAACCTGAACTGGTGCTAACCAAGTAGGGAAGGCTCCTTTGTATTCCTCAATTAAGAACGCAACGAAACGTTCCATAGTTGAAACAACCCCACGGTGAATAACAACTGGGCGATGCTGTTTGCCGTCTTCTCCAACGTACGTAAGATCAAAACGTTCAGGAAGCAAGAAGTCAAGCTGTACTGTGGAAAGAGTCTCATCTTTTCCAAGCGCTGTTTTAACTTGAACATCCAATTTAGGTCCGTAGAAAGCCGCTTCGCCTTCTGCTTCGAAATAGTCAAGACCCATCTCATCCATTGCTTCTTTCAGCATGGATTGAGCTCTTTCCCACATTGCATCATCATCAAAGTATTTTTCCTTATCAGCTGGATCACGGTAAGAAAGACGGAAGGAATAGTTCTCCATACCGAAGTCTTTATACACTTCCAGGATTAAAGTAACAACACGCTTGAATTCATCTTTAATTTGGTCAGGGCGTACAAATACGTGAGCATCATTTAATGTCATTCCACGTACCCTTTGCAGACCTGCCAATGCACCAGACATTTCATATCTATGCATCATACCCAATTCAGCAATCCGAATTGGAAGCTCACGATAGCTGTGAATATCGTTTTTATAAATCATCATGTGATGCGGGCAGTTCATTGGACGAAGAACCAGCTGTTCATTATCCATGTCCATTACTGGGAACATATTTTCCTGATAGTGATCCCAGTGACCGGATGTTTTATAGAGGTCTACACTGCCCATGATTGGTGTATACACATGGTCATAGCCAAGCTTTTGTTCTTTATCCACAATATAGCGTTCAATGACACGGCGAATCGTTGCACCTTTTGGAAGCCATAGCGGCAGACCTTGTCCAATTAATTGAGAGTTCATGAATAAATCAAGCTCTTTCCCAATTTTACGGTGATCACGTTCTTTCGCTTCTTCTAACAGACGTAAATGTTCGTCCAAATCTTCTTTCTTGAAGAATGCAGTTCCATACACACGTTGAAGCATTTTATTATCGCTGTCTCCACGCCAGTAGGCACCCGCAATATTCAATAGCTTAAATTCTTTAATTTTGCCAGTTGAAGGTACATGAACTCCACGGCAAAGGTCAAAGAATTCACCTTGTTCATAAATCGTTACAGTTTCCTCTTCAGGAATCGCATCAATCAATTCCAGCTTATACTCATCGCCAATTTCTTCAAATAGACGCTTCGCTTCAGCACGGCTGACTTCTTTACGGACAATATCAATATTCGCATTAATGATTTTCTTCATTTCTTTTTCGATTAAAGGAAGGTCTTCCGGTGTAATGGATTTCTCTAAATCCATATCATAATAGAAGCCGCCCTCAATTACTGGGCCTACACCAAATTTAACATCTTTATAAATTCGTTTAACTGCCTGTGCCAATAAATGCGCTGTACTGTGGCGCAATACTTCCAGGGCTTCCGGTTGATCCGGAGTCACAATCTCTACTGAAGCATCCTCTGTAATTGGTCGGCGCAAATCATATAATGCTCCGTTTACCTTTCCTGCAATTGCTTTTTTCTTTAATCCAGAACTAATGGAAGAAGCAATTTGCTCAGTTGTAATTCCAGATTCAAATTCCTTTACCGCGCCATCTGGAAATGTAATTTTGATCATTTCAGCCATGTGAGCCACTCCTTTTTCTACATAATAAAAAGCCCGTCCCTAATAAATTAAGGGACGAGCTATTGTATACTAAATAAACCCGCGGTTCCACCCAAATTCCGGTGCTGATATTTCAGCTTTTCCGGCACTTGTATCTTTTAACGGAGTTCCCGTCAGCCAATAATCACCCAAATATGTTTTCCTGGCTGAAGTTCAAAGGCGGTAAGCATTTCAAGTCTATGAGGAAGCTTGCAGCCACTGGCTTCCCTCTCTGTTCACAGCTTTTTAAACACTCATGTCCTTATCGTAACCTATCGATTATAAACTTGTATGTAGGTTATTATAAAAGCTTATGAGGACAAAAGCAAGTTACTTTCTATTCTTTTATCATTATGAACGCTCTTCTACCTTTTTAACCTGTTCATGGAAGTAACTGATTCGGAACAAAAGGATTCTTTCCTCGAAAATTTTCCTCAATGTAGTGATTACACGATTATCCTCATCATCCGCATAAATATGAATTCGTTTCGGTGCTAAGGAAACCAGCGGTGCAATGGTATTTGAATCAATAAACATAGGATTCTCAGCCATCAATTTACGGTCGATTACTTTAAGAATATCTTGTTTTGAAATCAGCTCAAAATATCGATTATAAAATTGAAATTCTTCATGATAAACTAAATGAATTTCATCAACCTGCGGATTCCGCTCCTCAATCAATCGTCTTAGCACGGAGATAAATTCCTGATAATCCTGCTCAAGCTTATACTCATCAATCGCAAATCCCACTAATGTAACAAGCGATTCATGGATATCCCTTAAACGAAAATTCCATAATGATCGAAACGAAAAATCAATTCTTTGTTTAACTACTTCCTGCAGGAGATACTTGACTTGTTTTTTTAATTGTTCTGAAAGGTGTTGGCTACCACTATAGGCAGCTTCACCATCCCACATAAGCAATGCGATTTCTGCAATCTGGCTAATTTCATCTTCATCCTCATATAAAAAGCGTTCCCGAATCACATCCCGAATTTTGCATTCCAGATGATAGGTAGAGAAAAATGTATATAAAGCATCAATGAGTGCGTGACAAAAAATTTCCTCCTGATCCGGGTCCCAAAGAAAGGAGACAGACTTTTGGCCATCCTTATGAACAGAATGAATTGCCTGTCGGATAAAAAAATCGCTGTTCTTAAATCGAACATGCCAATTAGCCTGTTCTTCCTGTGAATCAAAATACATCGTAAGCAACCCTATCCCTCCAGACTATCGGAACTCCTAGTTTTATGTATATGGGACATGGCAATCCTTTAGAATGGATGGATAAAATTAGATTTAAAATAAAAGTATCATGGCAGACTGTACAGGACCGCTATATTATTGCCTGCATATCAAATGAATCTCATTCCGTTTCTTTCATGCAGGACTGTTTGCTTATTAAAAAAATGAGATATCTAAAAAGAGGCAGTCCCTTCATACGGGCTGCCTCTTCGCCAAACCTTTTATTCTCTTTAATCTCTTCGATTTTTTCCGTCCATTTCAATTGGCTCCGTTAAATTACGGACTCTCTCCATGATTCGTTTTCCTTTAACCAGTTCCTCATCTCCACGCTGAGAATACGTGAAATGATGTTCCAATTGTTTCAAATTAAAATTGGAGGTGAAAAAGGTTGGAAGATTTTCATGCATTCGGTATTGGAGTATCGGCCCCAGTACATCATCACGCGACCAGGCACTCATCGTTTCAGCTCCAATATCATCAATCATTAAAATAGGAACTTCCTTTAGGGCATCCACCTTTTGGTTATAGGAATTTTCCGCGAAGGACCCTTTTAATTCTCTTAAATATTCAGGCCAATACACAATATGTGATGAAACACCCTCTTCAGAAAGTGCGTTGGCGATTGCGCCAAGTAAATAGGTTTTACCTACCCCAAATTCACCGTATAAATAGAGCCCTTTATGACCAGCACCATTTATATATGAGTCAACAAAATTCTTTGCCTTTTCGACTGCCTCCACACGTGCTTCGGTCGTATACTCATCCCAAATCAAATTAGAAAAAGAAGCCTCCACAATTTCTTTTGGTACATGGCTGGCACGAATCAGCTTACGTAATCGATTCTTCTCTTCCTGCCTGCGTTTTTTATGACAGGGTTCATACCGTACATCAATCCGTTTCCCCTGAATAAACAAGTGTGGATGATGACCCTGAAGGAGATTTTTACATTCAGATAAAGAAGGACATTCGTCACATGTCTTCGTTTGCGTGGAGAACTCGTAGAGCTTATTCATGCTCTTTTCAATCATGTCGCTTGTCAGCTGACTGCTATGTTCATTTATGAATAGACGGACATCAGGATCTTTTAAAACGATATTTCTCATTTCATCCAATCTTTGCTGAAAGTTTTCACGCTTCCCGAGCTGATTCAGTGCATCCTGTATATTTTTCATCCTTATACACCTCCTGTTTATTTAGAATTTTCATTTTGCAATTTTTCCTTGAGCTTTCTTACACGCTCAGCAATTTCGGTGGATTGAGCAACCGGCTCTTTCTTCTTCGTTTCATCCAGCCAATCAGGAACGATTTCCTTCCTCGCATTGCCTGTTGTACGGCGTGTTGATTTATTTGTTTTCGTCTTTTTTTCATTAGCCCAGGTTTGGTATTTCTTATGCTCACTCAAAGCCATCTCATAGGCTTCCCGTACTGTGGTGATATTTTTCCTCGCCCAGTGCGAAGCAATTGTCTCCACATAGTTTGATTGCAATTTCATATCTGATTTTAACATGACATAGTGCAGAAGGACATTAACGACTCCAGGAGGAAGCTTTTGATTGACCATGACCTTTTCTACAAGTGCCAGATCATTGTCGGAGGGCATTGCACCTTGCGAAAGGCTGACTAAAAACTCCAATGGAGAGGTTGTTTCAAAGGTATACAGTAAATGCTCCTCTGGTGTTTTAGGTTCTATGATTGTACGTTCATATTCAGGTTGTTTCTGTTCAATCAATGTCGGCATTTCTTCACCATGATTGATGTGGAAAAACTCTCTTGCACATTTTCTGAGTTCGTCTATATCAATTTCATTATGTTGATTTTGACAACGCAAAATCAACTTGCTCATATCCATTACATTAATTTTATATAAATACGACAGCATCGCGATGGATTCCATCACATTTGGAGTAAACGCTTTTCTCGATATAAAGCTGTTTTTAGCCGTTGCAAATAATAACTCGAAATCAAATTGCTCCATTAAATTATGGCTATATCCCTGTGGGTCTTTTGAGAAGAATTGCATGCTTTGATCAGTTTCCGAGCTGATGATTTCTTTTGGATTGCGAAATTCGGATGCAAATACCTCATTGAAAGATTGAGTTATCTCCTCATAATCATCAGGAATACGTTTATCCGCAAACATCGTGAGCAGTCGTTCGTAATGTCTCTCTTCAAGTTTTTGCTTCAGATAAATAGGCAGCAAATCATCATGGAAAAATTTATCCGGACTTAAAGGACAAAGAATCTCGTAAATAAAAACATTACCTTCCGGAGTTGCTTTTTTATATGTTTTTAATAAACCAATTCCTTCAAGCCTTTTACGGTATTGAAATATCTCGTCCAAAGGTAAACCAAGTACGTCCATTAACCAACGATGTGTCGTTTGCCTGGAATACATGTTACCTGTATTGACTTCGTTTAATAAGGTCATATACAAAGAAACAGCCAATCCTCCTACAAGTGGCTGATATAAATATTGAATTGATTTATGGTCCATTTCTGATAGCTTTTCTTTATATAGTACAACATATCTGTCTTTAGGATTTACAAACTTCCATGAAAATTGCATTGTCTACAAACCTTTCGTACTTCGGGTTTTTATAGTTGAAAAAAGAGCTAAAGAAACTGTCTTCAGCTCTACTTAATCCTCTTTTTTCATTAGTTCTTTCAATTCGTCAATAAAAACATTTATATCTTTAAATTGACGGTACACAGAAGCGAAACGGACATAGGCCACTTCATCCACCTCAGCCAGCCTATCCATAACCATTTCACCTATTAAATCACTTTTTATTTCAGAAAATCCTTGATTTCTTATTTCTTTTTCAACATCAGTTGCAATCTCTTCCAGTTCTTTAAGAGCAACATGACGCTTTTCACAAGCTCGGATTAAACCTCTTAGGATTTTTTCTCTGCTATATTCTTCCCGTGCACCATCTTTTTTTACCACAATTAGCGGAATTTCTTCTACCTTTTCAAATGTAGTAAAACGATAACTACAGGATTCACATTCTCTTCTTCTACGTATTGAACGTCCTTCATCCGCAGGGCGGGAATCCAGCACTCTTGTCCCATTATGTTGGCAAGTTGGACATATCATAGATTAGCACCGTCCTTTTCTATAGTTCTATCTTATTAAAACAAATCGAATAGGACAAGTCTGTTTGCATAAAATGCTATTTTTTATCCACTATATAGCCAATACTTTTGGAGGAAAGTAAACAATGGGAGAAGTAAAAGTTGTTTTCCATAAAAAAAGAGATGCAGATGTACTGACCCCAAAAGTTAGAGTTTGAATCTAACTTTATGAGGGTCACCACAAGAGACATCTCTTTTTATCTTTTTTATTTATAATGCTTTAGCAAGAACATGGCTGACAGCAACAGGACCCATGCCTCGCGGGATTTCAATATGTTCCCTAACCTGAGCGTTTAAGGCTTCAGCTATAAAATCAGCAGCCACATTAGGATCTAAGTCACCGCATGTATATACATCAATACTCGCATAACCATGTTCCGGAAAACTATGAATGGTTAAATGTGATTCAGATATAATGACTACTCCGCTTACTCCCTGTGGCGCAAACTTATGGAAGGCTACTTCTCTAACTTCAGCTCCAGATCGTAAAGCTGCGTCCACGAATATTTGTTCAATCTGATTAACATCGTTCAATTTAGATAAATCACAGCCCCATAGTTCAGAAATGACATGACGACCTATTGTATGCATGTTCAATTCCCCCTTTAGCATTTAAACGAATTTTAATTATCTTCGTTTCTGGCCTTTACTACCACGGGGGAAAGTTAGTCCTGAGAGGTCCTAACCCTTTAAGTAGTACTGCCAGGATGATGAAGTTTACGACATTTAGTATATATGGTTTATTTTTCAAATGCAATCATACAATTCAATATTAGTTAATAATTACCACCAAATGTACAGCATTTGTTTTTCTTAGTTTATTCTAGTTTATGAATCAAAGAACGGCCTGAACCGCCTTTTTTTAAGAAAGACGGCCAGACCGTAAAAGGTATTATTTATTATGCTTAACTCACTTTCACTTTATCCTCTTGAAGAAGGCGGGCCACATGGTTTACTAATTCTACCACTCTGCATGAGTATCCCCATTCATTATCATACCAGGCAAGCACTTTTACTTTATTTGCACCAATCACCATAGTAGAAAGTGCATCTACAATAGCCGAATGCGGATTTGTATTAAAATCGATAGAAACAAGTGGCTCTGTGCTGTATTGGATAATACCAGCCATTGATCCTTCAGCTGCTGTTTTAAACGCTTGATTGATTTCATTAATAGTCACTTCTCTTTTAAGATCTACTACCAAATCAACTAAAGAAACGTTTGGAGTTGGTACTCTCAACGCAATTCCATGGAGTTTTCCTTTCAAATGAGGAAGCACCAGCGAGAGTGCTTTGGCTGCTCCAGTTGTAGTAGGTATGATACTTTGTGCACAGGCACGGGCTCTGCGTAAATCCTTATGCGGATTATCGATATTGTTCTGATCATTTGTATAGGCATGAACGGTTGTCATAAGACCATTGTCAATTCCAAATTGTTCATCGAGTACTTTTACAACAGGAGCGAGGCAGTTAGTTGTGCAGGATGCATTCGAAATTATAAGGTGCTTATTAATATCTAACTTATCCTCGTTAACACCCATTACAATCGTGACATCCTCATTCTTCCCAGGAGCTGTTAAAACGACCCGTTTTGCACCCGCATTTAAATGAAGAGCTGCTTGATCACGATGATTAAATTTCCCAGTTGCTTCGATTACGATATCAATCCCAAGATTTTTCCAGGGCAGGAATTCAGGATTGCGATTATTTAGCAAAAGAACTTTTTTACCATTTATCAATAAATGATCATCCATAGCATGTACATCACCATTAAATGGACCATGATTCGTATCATATTTAATTAAATGTGCTAATGTTTCAGAAGGATAACTAGCATTAATGGCTACGATTTCAAGATGCTCATCCAATATTGCTTTTCGGAAAACCATTCTGCCAATTCGGCCAAACCCATTGATAGCAACTCTTGCACTCATTTAACTTCCTCCTATATATAAGTTATACTTATTATAAAAATGATGTAATTAGTATAACACATTGAACAAAATGCTGCATGGTTTAAATACCTAAATTATCCAAATTAAATAAAATTATATACAAAAAAGACTATCCAAGGGTCGTTATCCCTCAGATAGCCTTGCTATTGGTTATACATTTAATTTTTTAATCAAAGCAATGAGTTGCTCTTCCGTCTCAAAAAATTCTCCGTTATTGTCAACAATATAATCGGCCAATTCTTTCTTATCATCAATTGGCATTTGTGCTCGTATTCTTGCGAGTGCTTCTTCCTCAGTAAAATGATCCCGCGCCATTAATCTCTTTAATTGGATTTCGGGCTTCACATACACAAGAATAATACCCTCTACCATATGCGTCAAATTACTTTCAAACAATAGGGGAATGTCCATGAAAACGAGTTCTTTCCCTTGGTGTAATGCTTTCTCCGTTTCTTCCATCATCCATTTCCTGACTGCCGGATGAACAATTCCATTTAATAATTGCCGTTTTTCAGAGTTTGAAAATACGATGGAACCTAATTTTTTCCGGTCTAATGTCCCATCAGGTAAACAAATATCCTGACCAAATACATTTTTAATTTCCTCTAATGCTGGCATACCAGGCTCGACGACTTTTCTTGCTGCGATATCTGCATCAATAACAGGGTAACCCTTGGAAATGAGCCATTTGCTAACGCTGCTCTTTCCACTGGCAATCCCTCCTGTAACTCCGATTATTTTCCCCATAACATTCCATTCCCTATTAAATTATTTTGGTTAACCCAAGAAAAATAAGTACTAAACCCGGAATAAATGAAAAGACCTTTGCCATAATGGAATCCTGCAGATATTTTCCCGCTTTTATACCCACTGTCATTAATAAAGCACTCATACCGAAACAGAGAGTCACCTGAATAAATAACGGATAATGAAGTATACCAGCACCTATTCCAGCTCCAAATCCATCTAATGATAAGGCTAATCCCAGAAAAAAAGCTTCTAATCCAGTAATGGTTCCAGAACGGTCAAAGTCAGCACTTAATGGCTTTTTAAGTATATGAATAACCAGTCCAATAGACTTTATTTCTAATTGGAATAAGGTTCTTTCATTCACATAGGGACAATTATCTTCATTTCGCTTGAAGTAACTTGAAAGTGTCCAAATTCCAAGCACCAGCAAGATAAATCCTCCTAGCTTACCGGTCCAGGAATGTGCCATCAAATGCTCGCTTAACGATCCCATTAACATACCGAATGCTAGGCTCAATGCAGAACAACCGGCAATGATGATGATGGAGCGAATCGGTATACTTACTTTTCGCATTCCATAGGTCATTCCTACACCGCAACTATCCAGACTCACCGCCAATGCCAATAACAATATTGATGCTATGTGCTCCATTTCATAGGGACTCCTTTCCATAATCAATACCCTACTATATGAAAGGAGCCCATCTTATGTTCATATTCAGTTAGGCTAATGGCTGACATTCAGGACAGTAGACGGTCCCTCTGCCTCCAACAATAATTCTTTCCATGTTTGTTCCGCAAATTTTACAAGGCTTTCCTTTTCTTGAATAGGCAAACAGCTCAAGCTGAAACATGCCGATTTGACCTTGGGAATTCACATAGGATCGTACTGTGCTTCCTCCTTTTTCAATGGCGGTAGCAAGAGTTTCCTTAATGGATGTATATAGTTTTTCTATTTCTTCCTTTGTCAAAGTGGATGCCGGACGTTCAGGATGGATACCCGAATGGAACAATGCTTCATCCACATAGATATTACCAAGACCTGCAACTACTCTTTGATCCAATAATACCGTTTTGATAAAACGATTCGTCTTACTGAGTGCTGCACCTAAGTGATCTGGTGTAAATTCATCTGAAAAAGGCTCAGGTCCTACCTTTGAAAGTGGCAGTACGTCTAATTCTGTCCCCTTTGTATGCAGATGCATCGTGCCAAACTTACGGACATCTCTATATCTCAATTCTGTTTGATCCGTAAATTTGAATATAACATGTGTATGCTTATCTGCCGGTTCCGTTTCATCATAAAGGCCATATTTTCCTTCCATCCGTAGATGGGAAACAAGACTGTAATCATCTAAATGGAAAATCAGGAATTTACCACGCCTGCCAATCTCATGAATGGTTTGCCCTTTCAAAAGCATACGAAACAGTTCAGCATCATCCGGCTCTTTTATAATTTTAGCCCAGCGTATATCCACATCATCAATTGTTTTTCCAAGTACCAGGACTTCGAGGGTCCTTCTGATTGTTTCGACCTCAGGTAATTCAGGCATACCTTTTCACCCCTTTTACTCCTATTTAGCGTCATACCAGGTGTTGCCAAATGAATAGTCCACTTTTAATGGAACTGCTAATTCAATTGCATTTTCCATTTCCTCCGGAACAATTTTCTTTAATATATCCAACTCCTCAGGCGGCGCCTCAAAAATCAATTCATCGTGCACCTGAAGCAGCATTCTTGTCTGTAAATTTTCTTTCTTTAATCTGGCATTCATCCGAATCATCGCCAATTTGATAATATCTGCAGCACTGCCCTGAATTGGTGTATTCATAGCTGTTCTTTCTGCAAAACCGCGAACATTAAAGTTTCGATTATTAATTTCAGGTATATATCTGCGGCGCTGCAATAACGTACTTACATATCCATTTTCCTTCGCCTCTTCTACAATATCCTTCATGTATTGCTGAACACCAGGGAAGCTCTCTAAATAGCGTTCAATGAAAATTCCAGCTTCTTTTCTGGTAATTCCAAGACTTTGTGATAGTCCATAATCACTGATACCGTACACAATTCCAAAGTTCACCGCTTTAGCCTGTCTTCTCATATTCGAAGTCACCTGATCAGCATCGACATGAAATACATCCATAGCCGTTCTTGTGTGGATGTCCATATCTGAATTGAAGGCATCTATCAGGTTTTCATCTCCTGCTATATGAGCCAGAACACGCAGTTCAATTTGAGAATAATCAGCCGCAAAAATGACCCAGCCTTCTTCTGATGGCACAAAGGCCTGTCTGATTTTTTTGCCTTCTTCAAGTCTGATAGGAATATTTTGCAGGTTAGGATCTGTTGAGCTTAGTCGTCCTGTTTGAGTTAATGCCTGATTGAACCTTGTATGGACCTTTTGATCATCATGAATAACTTTTAAAAGTCCCTCAATATAGGTTGATTGCAATTTACCCAGCTGTCTATAATGAAGAATTTCTCGGACAATACTATGCTTGCTCTCCAATTTTTCGAGTACATCTGCTGACGTGGAATAGCCTGTCTTTGTCTTTTTGATAATAGGTAAATTTAATTTTTCAAACAGGATAACGCCAAGCTGCTTCGGTGAATTAATATTAAAGGATTCACCGGCCATTTCATAAATTTTAGCTTCGATGTCCTTTAATCTGCCTGCAAGTTCAGCTCCCATTTCTTTCAAACGGTTCTCATCGACCTTCACACCCGTAATTTCCATTTCAGCCAGGATAAGAGCTAATGGCAGTTCTAAATCCTGCAGCAATCCGATTTGATTGTATTCCTCCAGCTGTCTTTCAAGGCTTTCCTTAATCAGTGTTAACGACAAAGCTTTCCGTGCAATATGCTCACCCAATTCAGCAACCGCTGGAATTGAACGTTTCGCTCCTTTTCCATAAAAACTCTCGTCTGTTTGGATATGTCCTGCATTATGTTTTTTAGCCAGATCCGCCATATCAACATCCGGTTCAGCTGGATTTAAAACATAGGATGCCAGATAAACATCAAATTCAATTCCTTTTAAAGCTATTCCCTCGCGACTTAATGCCACAATGCTTTGTTTGGCATCATACACTGTTTTTTTATATTCAGGATTTTCTGCCCACTCTTTAAAAAGAGGGGATCCCGCAGCCTTGTCCTTATCGATAAAGAATGTTCCATTTTCATTTGAAATGGCTAAGCCAATTACTTCAGCTGTATGATAATTCGGATCAAGTAATTCAAGATATAGTGAGGACTCTGCTGTCAGCATATCTTCCGTCACTTCTTCTACTGCCTTATATTCAATCTCTTCAAGCACGGCCATCTCTTCTTCGGCAGCCGGCTCCATTTTTTCAATCAAGGTTGCAAATCCCAGTTCCCTGTATATAGACAGCAGCTTTTCCTGATCTGCACCCGTATAATCAACCGAATCAAGGTTAACCTCAATTGGAGCATTTGTTTCAATGGTCGCCAGCTGCTTACTTAAAATAGCTTGGTCCTTGAATTCTTCCACTTTTTCTTTTAATTTTTTCCCGCTGATTTCATCAGGGGAAGCCACTACCTGCTCAACAGTTCCAAATTGATTTAATAATTTTAAGGCTGTTTTCTCGCCCACACCCGGGATTCCAGGAATATTATCTGAGGCATCTCCCATTAATCCTTTTAAATCAATGATTTGATTTGGCGTTAAGTTATACTTTTCACGAATATGCTCCGGTGTATAATCCTCCATATCCGTAATCCCTTTACGGGTAATACGTACAGTTGTTTTATCCGTAGCAAGCTGGGTTAAATCTTTATCACCGGAGATAATTTGTACTTCATAATCCCCTTTTTCAGCTTCGAGAGCGAGTGTTCCGATAATATCATCGGCTTCATAATTCGTTAACTCATAGCGGGAGATTCCGTATGCATCCAACAATTCTCGAATAAAAGGAAACTGCTCTGATAATTCAGGTGGCGTCTTTTGACGTCCTCCTTTGTATTCTTTATATGTACTGTGTCTGAATGTTGTTTTCCCGGCATCAAAAGCAACTAATATATGAGTCGGATTTTCCTCTGAAATGATTTTGTTGAGCATCATTGCAAAACCATAGATGGCATTAGTGTGTACACCCTTCTCGTTATTCAATAATGGCAATGCAAAAAACGCCCGGTAGGCAATGCTGTTTCCATCGATTAAAATCAATTTTTTCTTCATGGTTACCTCCAGTATCCATATATATATTTTCATTAACATATAGCTTGTTTTAAAAAGCGGCCACCGAATCATTCATCATAACAGGTGTGCCTTATAAATGCTTATATCAGGTTTTGAGATATTTTTCTGATTCAGGTCTTGAAAAAAACCGTCACTCTTACTTACCCACTCTATTTTATCATGACTAGAGTTTGAAAGAAAAATGACGGTTCAGTTCTATTTATTCATTTACAATTTCCGTTCACTTTTAATCCAGTTTCGATTTGCCACAGGATTATTTTGAAATAAGAAGGTTTAGGCACTATATCTGCTTAGCCTGGTATTTAGGAAGTATGATTGTAAAGGTGGTTCCCGCATTCTTTTGGCTTTCTACCGTAATTTCTCCCTCATGCGCCTCCATAATATGCTTAGTTATCGCAAGTCCCAGTCCTGTTCCTCCAGATTCCCGACTACGGTCTTTATCCACTCGATAAAATCTCTCAAATATTCGAGGAATTTCCTTTTCCTCTATGCCAATTCCAGTATCCGCAATGGAAATATAAATTTTATCAGATTCTTCTTTAGCGGTTATCTGCACTTTCCCATACGACGGGGTATAGGAAATCGCATTACTTACAAGATTTAGGCATACTTGTTTAAGCCTGAAAGTATCTGCTTCACACATAATAGGCTTTTTAAAATCCTGAATCTCGAACTGAATATGTTTCTTCGATGCCTTTTTCTCAAGCAAGGCATACGTATCTGATAAAACAGGAACAATATCAATTTCCTGTATATCGAGCTGAAAGCCATGTTGCTCCACTTTTGAAAGTTCCAATAATTCCTTTATTAAAGCCTGCAGTCTGTCGCTTTCCTTTAAAATAATAGATAAGAAATGCTCTAATGCCTGCGGATCATGCATGGCTCCATCAAGGAGCGTTTCCGAAAATCCCTTAATAGATGTAACCGGTGTATTCAATTCATGAGACACATTGGCAACAAATTGTTTCCTTACTGACTCTAATTTCTTTAGCTCTGTGATATCATGGAAAACAAGTAGAATACCCTTCCAATCACCCTTAGGTCCCATAATTGGTGCACCATATACCTCGAAATGCTTCCGCTCAATTCCAATCGTTAATACGATTTGTTTCTTTAATTTTTGTTCTGCCATAAAGATTTCTTCAATAATCGCATTGATTTCTTCATGTTTGATCACTTTATAATAGAGTTCAGATAAATATTCTTCTTCCTTCACTTTGAAAATATCAATATAGGCATGGTTGATCATACTGATAAACCCTTTATCATCGATTAATAACAGAGCGCTGCCCATATTTTCAATCAGTGTACTCAATCTGTCTTTTTGGATTTCATGAGCAATTTTCATTTCCTGAAGACTTCGAGCAACATTATTAATAGAATGATTAAGAATTCCATTTTCATTATCTCTACCGATATAAGAACGGGCCCGATAGTTACCTCTCGTTAATTCCAGGGCAGCTTTAGTAGCACTTTCTATAGGGATCGCAAACTTCTTAATTAGCTGAAATACAAACAGGACAATCATCACACAGGCGAAGCCTAAACATCCCAAGAGTATAGACCATACTTTTGTATATAGAGAGGAATCTTCATTTGAAACCAATATGAAATAGCCTGTTTCCCCGGTATCCAATGAATATTCATCCATATAGTAATAGGATGGCCCTGTTCTGATATCAGATTTCTTTCCTATTTGACGGTCTGTTCCTATATCCCCCATATATTCTGCAAGGGATGCTGAATCATCCCAGGTTTTCCATCCCGAAGGCTTGTCTGTTTTATACAGGATATGACCATCCTTATTCATGATTAGGAAGGATGAGCGCAAATGAGCATTCAACTTATTAGACTTCACCTCTAACTCGTTGCTATTATCAGCATCACCCAGATATAAAGTCAACAATTGTCCTTCTTCCTTAAGATGACTCATTACAGACTTATCATAATAATAAAGGAGTAATTTCCCAATTAACAAACCAAAGCATAGAAGTATAATGATTGTGATAGCTGCTATCTCTGCTGTTAATTTAAGCTTGAACTTTTTCATTATCTTGGTTCCTCAAGTTTATATCCCAATCCGCGTACAGTTTTAATATAATCAGGCTTTTTCGTATCTTGTTCGATTTTTTCACGTAAGTGACTAATATGTACATCAACTATTCGAGTATCCCCGGCAAAATCATAGTTCCATATCACATTAAGGAGCTGATCTCTTGTCAGTACTCTAGATTTATTCCTGGCAAGATACTCTAACAGCTCAAATTCCTTCGGAGTTAGCTCAAGTAACTCCTCTCTCATATACGCTTCATATCTGTCCGGATATATTTCTAACTCTCCAATTCTCAAATTGCTTGTTTCTTGTTTTTCTAAAGAAGTACCCTGTCCGGAAGAGCTCATCCCAGCTCTCCTGAGAAGAGCCTTCACTCGCGCCACAACTTCTCTCGGACTAAATGGCTTCGTCATATAATCATCTGCTCCCAATTCTAGTCCAAGCACTTTATCGAACTCCTCGTCCTTTGCTGTTAACATAAGAATTGGGGTCATAATTTTATTTTGTCTCAAGATTTTGCATATCTCAATGCCATCCAGTTTAGGCAGCATCAAATCTAGAATAATAATATCCGGTGACTCAGCTATAGCCATTTTTTTACCTGACTCACCATCCATTGCTTTAATAACCTGATAGCCCGCTTGCTCCAGATTATAGGTTAGTAAGGTAATAATTGATTGTTCATCTTCCACTACAAGGACTTTTTTACTCATTGGCCCCTCCTGCTATTTTTTCACTATACTAACCATTATATATGAACATACACTTTTGGGTAGTCCAGGATTCGTAACTAAAGGATGCATTATTTTGTGCTACTTCATTTAGTCTCCCCTGAAAAGCACAAAAAAATCGGAAAGTAATACTTTCCGATTTACATAGTAAAACTATTAAGCAAGTACAGACATAACGTTTCGAACAGCTTCGGCAGATTGATCCAACGCTGCTTTTTCTTCATCAAGTAAATCCAGCTCAATTACTTTCTCTATGCCATTTGCCCCCAAAATAGTTGGAACACCCAAGTATATTCCGCTATATCCATATTCACCTTCCAAATAGGCAATAGCAGGAATCACTCTCCGCTGATCCTTTAATATAGCTTCTGCCATTTCTGCAAGTGAAGCTGCAGGGGCATAATATGCACTGCCATTTCCAAGAAGACTAACAATTTCTCCGCCGCCTTTTCTCGTCCGTTCAACTATTTGCTCCAGACGTTCCTTTGGCAGAAGAGTATCTAAAGGAATGCCGCCAGCGTATGAATATCGAACAAGAGGTACCATATCATCGCCATGGCCACCCAATACAAAACCTGTTATATCTTTAACCGACAAGTTTAATTCCTGAGCGATAAATGTACGGAATCTTGCCGTATCTAATACACCCGATTGGCCGATTACACGATTTTTAGGGAATCCGGTTTCCTTAAATACTGTATAGGTCATTGCATCAACTGGGTTCGTAAGAACGATAATATAACTATCCGGAGAATATTTTACAATTTCTTTAGCTACTGAGCGCATAATTTTTTGGTTTGTTTGAACAAGATCATCCCGGCTCATTCCCGGCTTACGTGCAATACCTGCAGTAATGATGACTAGGTCAGAATCCTTTGTATCTTCATAGTTGGATGTTCCAGTAATAGTAGCATCAAATCCTTGCACAGGGCCTGCTTCTGCCATATCTAAAGCCTTGCCCTTTGTAGGATTTTCCATTTGCGGAATATCAATCAACACTACATCCCCAAGTTCTTTTTGAGCTAAAAGAAAAGCGGTCGTTGCTCCTGTAAAACCACTGCCAATGACAGATATTTTTTTTCGCTTAAATACCATTCGAATTTACCCCCCAGTTTTTAAAAGGGGTAATCTTTTTCGAGATTACCCCTTTCCTGAATTATTAATCCATATTTTTTATGAGCTCATCAGCAAATTCAGAACATTTCACTTCACTCGCTCCATCCATTAAACGTGCGAAGTCATATGTAACCACTTTTGTGTCTATCGTTTTTTCCATTGATTGTGTAATTAAGTCAGCAGCTTCATTCCAGCCCAGATGCTCAAGCATTAATACACCTGAAAGGATAACCGAAGAAGGATTCACCTTATCAAGACCGGCATATTTAGGTGCTGTTCCGTGTGTTGCTTCAAAAATAGCATGACCTGTTACATAGTTGATATTGGCACCAGGTGCAATACCAATTCCACCAACCTGTGCTGCCAGAGCATCAGAGATATAATCTCCATTTAGATTCATGGTTGCAACTACATCAAATTCTCTTGGTCTTGTTAAGATTTGCTGCAGGAAGATATCTGCAATGGAATCTTTAACAATAATTTTGCCAGCTGCCTCTGCATCTGCCTGCGCTTTGTTTGCAGCCTCTGTACCTTCTGCTTCTTTAATGCGGTCATACTGTGCCCAAGTGAATACTTGATCACCGAATTCTTCTTCAGCAACTTCATAACCCCAGTTTTTGAAGGCTCCCTCTGTAAACTTCATGATATTTCCTTTATGAACTAGTGTGAGAGATTTACGTCCTTCTTTAATTATATAATTAAGTGCAGCTCTGACAAGGCGTTTTGTGCCTTCTTCAGAAATCGGCTTGATTCCAAGTCCGGAAGTTTCAGGGAAACGGATTTTGGAAACACCCATTTCTTCACGCAGGAAGTTTAATAATTTTTTAACCTCATCAGATCCCTTTGCATATTCAATTCCTGCATAAATGTCTTCTGTATTTTCACGGAAGATAACCATATCCGTATCCTGTGGTCTTTTAACCGGTGATGGAACTCCATTAAAATAACGAACCGGGCGCAAGCAAGTATACAAATCAAGTTCTTGGCGCAAGGCTACATTTAAAGAACGAATTCCTCCGCCAACCGGTGTTGTAAGCGGTCCTTTAATCGCGATTAAATATTCTTTAATAACGTCAAGTGTTTCTTTAGGAAGCCATTCTCCTGTTTGATTAAATGCTTTCTCACCAGCCAAAACTTCTTTCCAAACTATTTCTTTTTCCCCATTGTATGCTTTGTTTACTGCCGCTTCCAGCACTCGTGACGCAGCTGCCCAAATATCAGGACCTGTTCCATCCCCTTCAATAAATGGTATAATCGCCTGGTTTGGCACTTGCAGTACTCCATCGACAACTGTGATTTTTTCTCCCTTACTCATTCAAATCCCCTCCAACATCAATATACAAGGTTAGTGAAACAATCCGTTTCAGCTAACCTTTTCTCTAAATCTATAAATTTAAGTATAACTATCCAGAAGTTAATTAACAAATCATCCTACTATTAATTTTCAGATAATTCAACCTCTTATTAACGGTCTTTAACTGGTATATATTTTTGCATTCCTGGTCCCACATATTCAGCACGCGGACGAATCAATCGATTGTTATCATATTGTTCCAGAATATGGGCTATCCATCCAGACATACGGCTAACCGCAAAAATAGGTGTAAATAAATCATGATCTATACCCAGACTGTGGTATACAGAAGCAGAATAAAAATCCACATTTGGCGGAAGCGGTTTTTTCGAAGTAACCAGCTCTTCGATTTTGGCAGATATTTCATACCATTTCGGTTCACCTGTTAAGTTCGTGAGCCTTTGGGACATTTCACGAAGATGCTTTGCACGTGGGTCCCCTTTTCTGTAGACACGATGCCCAAAGCCCATGATCTTTTCTTTATTTGCTAATTTATTATTTATATAGCTGTCTACATTTTCAACAGAGCCTATTTCAGACAGCATTTTCATAACTGCTTCATTAGCACCGCCATGCAATGGTCCCTTTAGGGCACCAATAGCTGCTGTAACACCTGAATAAATATCCGACAATGTCGCTACACATACACGTGCAGTAAATGTAGATGCATTTAATTCATGGTCCGCATGTAAAACTAATGCTTTGTTAAATGCTTCAATTTCAATCTGTTCAGGCTCTTTGCCATTCAGCATATAAAGAAAATTCTGCGCATAGCCAAAATCTTTACGTGGCGCAATAGGTTCTTCACCTTTACGAATGCGTGAAAAAGCCGGCACAATGGATAGGATTTTAGCTTGCAAACGTATTGCTTTTCTGAAATTTGCTTCTTCATCCATAATATCGGCTTCCTCATCATATAACCCCAATAAAGATACGGCTGTTCTTAATGCTCCCATTGGATGAATCGCATCAATCGGATACATTTTGAAATGTTCAATCATTTCATTAGGAAGTCCTGCATTTGCAGCAAGTTGATTCTTCAAATCTTCCAATTCTAGCTTGTTGGGTAATCTGCGATGCCATAACAAATAAATAACCTCTTCGAAACTTGCGTTTTCAGCCAAATCATCGATATCATAACCGACATATGTCAATGTGTCATCGATAATAGAACTGATTGAAGATGATGTAGCCACTACTCCTTCAAGACCCTTTGTAACAGACATGGTTTTTCTCTCCTTTGCTAGAAATCTCCCCTATGTTCCTGATTTTGGTTGACGAATTGGGTTACCGCTTCACTGTAATGTATGTATTGCCTATATGACTCATCACATTTTATATCTCTTACTTATAAGTAAGCGTTATCATAAGAGCGTAAATTTCACCCAGCATCTCCCACGTTGAACGATTGCTCAGAATAACAATAGATTTCACAAGAATTTTTTTACAAATCTGTGAAATCTATGCCCTGTTTTCAATTATAAACAATTATTTAAAATTTGTGAAACAAAAACACCTTATAAAAACTCAAAAGTATTTTATCTTAATAATTATCTGAAAAAATTAATAAACTGCATGGCAAGATATGCGATCCCAGCTCCGATTAATGGGCCTACTGCTACCCCATTAAAAAGACCAACAGCCAGAATCGTTCCAAAAACAAGTGCCACCGTAATGTGAGGATCATTTACCAAAAGCTGCACCCCATTTTTCGCAATTAATGCAACCGCTATTCCCGATAACATGGCAATCCAGGCATACGGTGATTTCATGGCTTCAGTCAGTTGCTTAAACCCTATATGGCCTGTCGCAATCGGCACCAATACAGCAATGGTTATAATCGTAACACCCCAATTAATCCCCTTGGACTGAATATAACTGAACATTTTTCCATCTAAACCGACAATTTTAAATACAAGTAAAAAAAGAACTGCAAATGTAAGAGAACTGTTTTTCGCAAATAATCCTATAGCCAAAAGAATAACTAAAAATATGTATGGACCATACATGATGTTTCATCCTTCCTGTTGAAAAAGTATATCGAATAAAAAAAGACTGATAATTTCAAAAAATACCACTTGTGGTTAATATATGAACTTTCTTTTAATGCTCTTAAAGAATATAATTAAATTCAGAAAGCGAAATAAAGGAGGCTTATATGAACCTTGAACACCTTTATAGAGTTTTACGCTTCTTAGTCGTTATTATCGGGATTTATCTATCCGTTTATTTACTGCTTATCATAGCTAAATATACATATCCATTTATCATCGGTTTTTCGTTTGCCTACTTGCTTAAACCTTTTGTTACGTTCTTAACGAATAAACTTAAAATACCAAAAAGTTTATCTGTTATACTCTCTATGCTTGTTACGGTTGCGCTTATTGCTGGTTTAATTACCTTTCTTGTAGCTGAAATGGTTGCCGGGATAACCTATCTGTCAGAAGCATTGCCTGAACATTTAAATACGATGGTAGTATATACACAAAATTACATTACAAATCATTTCATCCCATTCTACGAAAAAATCATATCCTTCTTTAATACTCTTGATACAGGGCAACAGGATACCATTTTGTCCAATATAGAACAGCTAGGGAAAGAAGCTGGTAATACCATTGTGTCGATTCTACAATCATTTTTAGCTTTTTTACCTGTTGTTATTGGCTGGCTGCCTAGTGTGGGAACAGGGGCCATCTTTACTTTATTGGCTACATTTTTTATTGCGAAGGAATGGGATAGATTAATTAATTACAGTAAAAAAATGCTACCAAATAAAGCCATGTACAATCTTAAGAACGTCCTGAAAGAGTTGGAGAAAGCACTATTTGGTTTTATAAGAGCACAGCTGACGTTAATATCAATAACAGCCTTAATTGTTCTGGTTGGTTTATTAATTTTGCGGGTGGATTATGCCATTACAATCGCCCTTATAATTGGATTTGTTGATTTACTGCCCTATCTGGGTACAGGATTAGTTTTTGTTCCTTGGATTATATATGAGTTGATTATCGGCAACTTCGGATTTGCACTTGGTCTTGGTATTTTATATACGGTAG
Source organism: Pradoshia sp. Z6_59 (assembly GCF_058267515.1). Lineage (NCBI taxonomy): Bacteria > Bacillati > Bacillota > Bacilli > Caryophanales > Bacillaceae > Pradoshia > Pradoshia sp. Z6_59. The sequence goes on along the minus strand of NZ_JBZCPP010000009.1, from coordinate 67,745 downwards.
TGATTGTTCAAAGGCAATTCATGGAACCGAAAATCCTTTCCTCAAGCATAGGTCTGGATCCATTGGCTACTTTAGTTTCTATCTTTGTCGGATTTAAGCTAATTGGGTTTTTAGGTTTTATTTTAGGTCCCATTATCTTAGTAATATTGAGTACATTATATAAATTGCATATACTCCATGATTTAAAAGATTATATTATGGGAGTTCAGCCCCCTCCTCCTAAATAAAAGGATGAGGCTGCATCCAACGATTTTCCATCGCCAGAAGCAGCCCCTCATTTATCGAATAATCGTAATCGTTTTGCGTGACTTACTCATATACTTTGTAAGCAGTGCATAAAGGATTGGTTTAAATGCTTTCCGTGTAAATGGCATAAGCAACAAGAATCCTACAATATCACTGATAAAACCAGGCAGCAATAACAGGAAGCCTCCAATTAGAATACAGATCCCGCTATATACTTCTTCACCGGGCATAAATCCTTTACTCTTTTGATCCTTTGCACGCTGGATGACCTGTAAGCCTTGTTTCTTGGCCAAGAATACTCCGATAATCCCAGTAAAAAAGATGAGGAAAACCGTCCAGCCAATACCCAAATAAGAACCGGACACCAACAAAACAATAATTTCGATAATTGGTATCAGAATGAAAAATATGGTTGTGAGCTTCATTAGGAACCTCCTTATTGCAAAGTGAAGTGTCTGGCATTTTCCTTTAGTTTAGCATAATTGAGAGATGTGGATAGAAAAAAGAGCTGTTTAAATTAGCAAACAGCTAAGCAAACAGCTCAAATCATGTTTATTACAGAATTCCTGTATTACCTTCGTAAATACGGCCGCTTCGGCTATCTACAGTAATAACCTGGTTGTCCTGTAACACTGTTGTAGCATTTTCAAATCCAACAATAACCGGAATACCCTGGCTTAAACCAACTACTGCAGCATGGCTTGTTAAACCGCCTTCTACAGTTACCAATGCTGCGCATTTTTCAATCGCTGGCATCATATCTTTGTCTGTTGCATTTGTAACTAAAATACAACCTTCTTTTACTTTAGCAATTGCTTCTTCAGCGTTGTTAGCAATAACTACACGGCCTGAAGCAGACTTTCTTCCAATTCCTTGAGCACTTGCTAAAACAGAACCGATCAAGTGGATTTTCATAATATTAGTTGTACCTGATTCATTCACTGGTACACCTGCTGTGATAATAACTAACTCACCAGGTTTCACTAAGTTTTTCTCAGTTGCTGCTTGAACTGCATTTTCAAGCATATCATCTGTAGTAGTTGTACTAGTACCTAAAATTGGATATACACCAGATACTAACGCTAATCTTCTCATCACTCTTTCATCAGATGTGATGGCGATGATAGGTGTTTTAGGACGGTAACGGGAAATTACACGTGCTGTTGATCCACTTTGTGTTGGTGTAATAATAGCTGAAACATTTAAGTTTAATGCTGTATGTGCTACAGATTGTCCAATTGCATCTGTTACATTGTAATCATGGTCCTTACTGCGAGCAGAAAGAATTGCTTTATAATTTAAAGCTGTTTCTGCTTTACTAGCAATATTGTGCATAGTTTGAACAGCTTCAACTGGATATTGACCAGCTGCTGTTTCACCTGAAAGCATGATGGCATCTGTACCATCAAAAATGGCATTCGCTACGTCACTTGCTTCCGCACGAGTTGGACGAGGATTACGTTGCATTGAATCTAACATTTGTGTTGCTGTAATAACCGGTTTACCCACAGTATTGCAGCGTTTAATTAAATCTTTTTGAACAAGAGGTACATCCTCGGCAGGAATTTCAACACCAAGGTCCCCACGCGCAACCATTAAACCATCAGAAACCGCTAAGATTTCTTCAATATTTTCCACACCTTCGTGGTTTTCGATTTTCGGGATGATTTGGATATGACCGGCATTATGATTTTCAAGCAATTCTCTGATTTCAAGAACGTCCGCTCCTCTTCTAACAAAGGAAGCTGCAATGAAGTCAACATCTTCTTGAATACCAAATACGATATCTTCTGCATCTTTTTGTGTAATTCCCGGTAATTTCACAGAAACTCCTGGTACGTTTACACCTTTTTTGTTCTTAATCATTCCAGTGTTAAGAACTTTCGTATAGATTTCTTTTTTATCTTTATCTAAACCAGTTACTTCAAGACCAATTAAACCATCATCAACAAGGATTCTGGATCCTTCATGAACATCATCAATTAAGCCTTCATAAGTGATGGAGAATTTCTCCGGAGTACCAAGTACTTCAGTCATCGAAATGGTAACATCTTGACCTGCTACTAATTCAAACCCACCATTTTCCATGTTGTGTGTACGAATTTCCGGTCCTTTTGTATCAAGTAAAATCCCAACTGTTTTACCAGTTTCTTCTGCAGCCTGGCGAATAGTTTGGATTCTTGCACGGTGCTCTTCATGGCTACCATGAGAAAAGTTTAGACGGGCAACATTCATACCTGCCTCCATTAATGCTTTTAACTTTTCTAATGATTCACTGGCTGGTCCAATTGTACATACGATTTTTGTTTTACGCACGTTGTATCCTCCTATTTACTATTTCTTAATTAAATTGAAAGCTCCTGAGATAATTCATACATTTTTTTGTCAACCACATGAGGTATCTTTAATGCCTCAATAATGTCATAATCAACCAATTTATTGTTAACGATCCCTACTGCGCGGCCGCCTTTTCCATCAAGGAGCAATTCAACTGCCTTAGCAGCCAATCGGCTGGCTAATACGCGATCTGTCGCTGTTGGTGATCCACCGCGCTGAACATGTCCAAGAACTGTCACACGCGTTTCGAAGCCAGTGCGGTTCTGGATATCTTCACCGATTTCCATTCCACTGCCAACACCTTCAGCAACAATAATAATACTATGTTTCTTTCCTCTATCATGCCCACGCTTCAGCTTATTAATGATATCATTCATATCATAGTTTTCTTCGGGGATAAGAATAGATTCCGCTCCACCTGCAAGACCTGCCCATAGTGCAAGATCTCCGGCATTTCTTCCCATTACCTCTATAACGTATGTTCTTTCGTGTGAAGTAGCTGTATCTCTGATTTTATCAATAGAATCAATAATCGTATTCAAGGCAGTATCGAATCCAATTGTGAATTCGGTTCCTGGAATGTCATTATCAATCGTGCCCGGTACACCTATACATGGAAATCCATGCTCTGTTAAAGCTTTGGCTCCACGATAAGACCCATCTCCACCTATTACAACAAGTCCTTCAATTCCAAATTTCTTCAATTGTTCTATACCTTGCAATTGAACATCTTTTTCCTTGAATTCCGGACAACGAGCTGTATACAGCATTGTTCCGCCTCTATGTATAATATCTCCTACAGATCCGATCTCAAGCTTTTTTATGTTCCCATTTAAAAGACCTTGGTAACCATTGTAAATCCCGTAAACCTCAAGATTATGGTAAATCGCTTTTCTTACAACGGCACGTACTGCGGCATTCATGCCTGGTGAATCTCCCCCACTTGTTAATACACCTATTCTTTTCATGATATCACCCCAAGTTTAGTATTATCTTCATTGAGTACACATCTGTTTATAGCATCTGTATATAGACAGACAGAAACACAATCACGAAATATAGTTGTTTCCGTTTATTCATAATCGCATCCTTATTCTATGATAACAAAAACCTTTCGTAAAGCCCTTTGTACCAAGGAATTTTCTATGAAAACGCTGTCACATTGAGAGTTTCTCATTATTATCAAGGGATTAAAAAAAAATTGTACATCGTGTGTATTTTTCCCTATTGAACAAAAAAGAAACGTACATTTTCATGTACGTTTAATGATTCTTTACAAATTGTGTCGAAAATCCGTACTTGCCAATATTTTTATATTTCTCATATCGTTTATTGACTAGTTCTTCCTCACTCATTTCTTTTAATGTATCGAGCGAATCCTTTAATATTTTATCAATCTCTTCTGCCTGATCTTTAACCGAGCGATGAGCACCACCAAGTACTTCAGGTATAATTTGATCTATAATGCCTAACTCTTTTAAATCTGGTGCCGTAATTTTCATCGACTCTGCTGCTTTCTTTGCCATAGATGCATCTTTCCAGAGAATAGATGCCGCACCTTCAGGAGAGATAACTGAGTAAGTTGAATTTTCAAGCATATGAATATGGTCACCCACACCAAGTGCCAACGCTCCGCCACTTCCTCCTTCTCCAATTACTATACAAACAATTGGCACCTTTAAACCGGCCATTTCGAATAAATTTCTAGCAATAGCTTCACTTTGACCCCGTTCTTCTGCCGCTTTACCAGGATAGGCCCCCTTTGTATCAATAAAACAAATAATTGGTCTCCTGAATTTTTCCGCCTGCTTCATGAGTCGTAAAGCTTTTCTATATCCTTCCGGATGAGGCATGCCAAAATTTCGGCGTATATTATCCTTTGTATCCTTGCCTCGCTGATGACCAATAATAGTCACCGGCATTCCATGATACTTAGCGATGCCGCCCACTATTGCTTCATCATCACCAAATAGTCGATCTCCATGACATTCAAAGAACGATGTAAATAAATGTTCTATGTAATCGTAGGTTGTAGGACGTAATGAGTGCCGGGCTATTTCAACTCGATCCCACGGCTTTATATTTAGATACAGCTCTTTTTCCAATTGGCCCAGTCGTTCCTCTAGCTTTTTAATTTCCTCTGTAAACTCTCCATCAGAATGTGAAGTCATTTTCTTTAATTCATCTATTTTCTTTTGTAAATCCTGTATTGGTTTTTCAAATGACAATTCACCCGGCATTATTTACTCCCTCCTGATGTATGAATATCGATAATTGCTGCCAATGTATCTTTCATTTTATTTCTTGGCACTACTGCATCTAATTGACCATGCTTCAGAAGGAATTCAGCAGTTTGAAAATCTTCCGGCAATTTTTCATGGATTGTTTGCTCGATAATACGACGGCCGGCAAACCCAATTAAAGCTTTAGGTTCTGCAAGGTTATAATCTCCAAGTGAAGCGAAACTCGCTGATACCCCACCGGTAGTGGGATGAGTCATAACTGATATAATCAGACCACTACGCTCACTAAAACGTTTTAAAGCTGCACTTGTTTTCGCCATTTGCATGAGGCTTATAACCCCCTCCTGCATTCTGGCTCCTCCTGATGCGGTAAATATAACAAAAGGTACCTTTAATTCGTCAGCTTTTTCAATGGCTCTAGTTATCTTTTCACCAACCACAGAGCCCATACTGCCCATACGAAATGTAGAATCCATTACCGCAATTACAGTGGTATGACCACTAATTCGACCTACTCCTGTTACTACAGCTTCATTTTGTTTTGTTTTATTTCGATCTCTATCCAGCTTTTCTGTATAATCTGGAAAGTTCAGTGGATTTTCCGAAATCATCCCCCGTTCGTACTCCTCAAAAGATCCTTTATCCATTAAACTGCTTAAACGTTCAACTGCATTCATCGGGTGGTGATACCCACATTTAGGACAAACTTTATCATTTTTTAATATTTCTTTAGAGTATTTAATAGTTTTACAAGACGGACATTTCATCATAATTCCTTCAGGCACATCTTGATTTGCTTTATCAGAAGGAATGGTTGCATACTTTTTCCTTTTTGTACGAGAAAACATGTCTTTCAACAAAACTCTCGATCCCCTTTCGTAATACAGTACATCAATGGTTCATAAATAAACCTTACTGATTTTCTCATCAGCCAGTGATTACTGAAACCACCTTGTCCATTATACCTGCCATCCCATCAGATATATACAGACTATGGTAATAGGACAAACTACTTGCACATAATTGAATTCCTATCCTATCTACATACAAGAAACAGAACATCTTTCCAAAAAATCAGTAAATCCTACTCATTCTTACCGACCAATAGGAAAAATAAATATGCATCTCATTAATCCTTATGTCTTAGTAGATCTATAAACCTTAATAAAAAGCAATGGAAAGTTTATAAAATAGGCCTTATATAGTTTACAAAACGTACCTATATAAGGCCTATTTACTACAGATATCTATTATTCACTTTTCGCCGCAGCTCTGATTTTTGTATCATATATTTCTAGCGCTTCATCTTTTTCACCGTTTTCCATTAAAGCAGCTAAAATAATATATTGCTTTCGGTCTTTAATGGAGAATTCATAGCCAGATGCTTTACAGTAACTGTTTACCGTTTTCCAAATTCTCTCCATCAATCGATTTTCAGTCAATCTGGCTAATTTAGAGAAGTAAGCCTCGTCCGTAAACGAGTTGCTTCTAGCCCAATTATATAAATCTTTAATAGTCTCAGGATTTTTACGGTTATATTCGGACATGATCCGTATACAATCCTTTTCCAACAATAATTTTACTTCAATCAAATCTTCTTTTGTTTTACCTTCTAAAATGAAAAATGAGCCTAGTAATTCAACAAGCTTATGCTCTTGAAAATCATGAATGAATGTGCCTTCTCCTCTTCTTGTTTCAATCAATCCCAAAAGCTCCAATGCTCTTAAAGCTTCTCTGACTGAGGAACGACCAACATTTAAGCGGTCAGACAGCTCCCGTTCAGAGGGGATTTTATCACCTGGAACAAGATGATCCTCTTCAATCATTCTTTGCAGCTTGCGAACTATCTCTAAATATACTTTTGGCTGTCCTTCAGTTTGTAATTCCATCTGTCATCACTCGCTTTTTCCAATGGATGATAGTAATTCTGTCTTCTTTCTGATTTCTTCCGGGTCAACTTTTAATCTGGCAACCCCTGTTTCCATCGCTGCTTTTGCAACTGCTGCAGCTACTGCCGGAGCAACTCGTGGGTCAAAAGGAGCCGGGATTACATAATCAGTTTGCAGCTCTTCATCTGTAATTAGATTTGCAATCGCTTGAACGGCTGCAACTTTCATTTTCTCATTAATATGGGTTGCTCTTACATCCAGAGCTCCTCTAAAAATTCCTGGAAAGGCTAATACATTGTTTACCTGGTTGGGAAAATCGGATCTACCAGTTCCTACGACGGCAGCACCTGCTTCTTTAGCCAATTCCGGCATAATTTCGGGAACTGGATTGGCCATCGCAAAAATGACTGGATCAGGGGCCATTGATTTAATCATTTCAGGAGTCAGCGCACCTGCAACCGAAACACCGATAAAAACATCTGCATCTTTAATGACGTCCTCCAGACTGCCTTCTAAACGATCACGATTTGTATATTTAGCTACTTCTGCTTTTACAGCATTCATACCATATGGGCGTTCTTCATAAATCGCACCCTTGCTATCACACATAATTAAATCGCGTACACCAAAGTGATATAGCAGCTTAATTATGGCGATACCGGCAGCACCAGCACCATTTGCCACTACTTTAATCTCAGACATTTTCTTATTGGAAAGCTTCAAGGCATTAACAAGACCTGCAACCGTTACAATTGCTGTACCGTGCTGATCGTCATGAAAAACAGGGATATTCGTTTCTTTCTTCAATCTTTCTTCAATGACAAAACAATTTGGAGCCGCAATATCTTCTAAATTAATTCCACCAAAAGTTGGTTCAAGTAATTTTACTGTCTCCACAATTTTGTCCACGTCGTTCGTATTTAGACAGATTGGAAATGCATCGACTCCTGCAAATCCCTTAAATAATAATGCTTTTCCTTCCATAACAGGCAGTGCAGCCTCCGGACCTATATTCCCAAGTCCCAGCACAGCCGTACCATCTGATACTACGGCTACCATATTGCCCTTGAAAGTATATTCATATACTGTTTCCGGTTTATCATGTATAGCTTTACACGGCTCAGCTACACCTGGAGAATATGCCAGGCTTAAATCATGTGCATTCCGCAGGGGCACCTTGGTCACTGTTTCCAATTTCCCCTTATTTAAACGGTGCATATGCAACGCTTCTTCTCTTAAAGTCAATTACCCACACCCCACTTTTTATCATACAATACATTTTGTCCCACTTCTGGTATGACCAAAATTATACTGTAAATATATCACAATATTCAGTCTTGTACATAGTTAATCTTCTTTAATCAAGACATTTCCTTCTCCTATGATTCTTTCTAAATCCTTCAGTAGGGCGGGAGTAGGGTTCACCCAGTTCTCCTTGGATAATTGTATGGTTTTTGTATCTTTTTCATAATATATATACACCTTTGTGTTTCCGCGATATTGAATCAAAACATTACGAATAGCTGTTAATGTTTTATTGGTTTGTACATTTGGAGCAACTTTAATATAAACGGACTTAAAAAGTTCCTTTATTTTCGGTATATCATTCTCTAAATCATAAAGATTTTGAGTGATAAATTGTTTCTTCCCATTGCGCTCTTCCAGCTTTCCTTCTATTAAAACTAAATTTCCTTCTTTTAAAATGGATGAGTATTGCTTGTACACATTTGGAAAAGTAACCCCTTCCATATCACCCGTTTCATCACTCAGAAGCAGAAAAGCCATATTTTCGCCTTTCTTTGTACGGATGAGTTTAACAGATTGAATATAAGCACCAATAAATCCAGTTGAATTCAGTGGGAAATTGGACAGAGGCAGTGCTCCTGCATGTTTTAATAAAGGTCTTGAACCGCTGATAGGGTGGTCGGATAGATATAAGCCGAGAACTTCTTTTTCTTTTTGTAATTTTGTGTCCGTTGGCATCGGGTCGACTACTACATATTTTGGTTTAATGAACATATCATCAGCATCAAAAAAGCCAACTTCTCCTGAATCAGGACGAACCAATTCAGCGTGCTCCAGTGCTACATCTATGCTTGCCAGAATACTTGCACGGTCCATATTAAATTCGTCAAATGCACCCGCATAACATAAATTTTCCAATACTTTTCTATTTATGATACGGGAGGGAATACGGATACAGACATCAAATAGATCTTCAAATGGACCATTCTTACGAGCTGCAACCAGTTCTTTTAAGACGGAAGCTCCTATCCCCTTCACAGCTGCCAGGCTGTAACGCACCCCTTTATCTCCTTCAAGAATAAATGGGAAGTGACTTTTATTGATCGACGGCGGATAGACTATATAATCTTTTGTTTTTAATTCCTGGACGTATTGAGCTATTTTATCATCGTTGCCAATTACAGAGGTCATCAACCCAGCCATAAAGCTGCGTAAATAATTCGCCTTTAAATAGGCTAACTGATAGGCAATTAGACTGTAAGCGACCGCATGACTCCTGTTAAATCCATAATTTGCGAACCGGACGATTAAGTCATATACTTCATTTGCCGTATGCTGTTCATGCCCTTTAGCCATTGCCCCTTTAACAAAATGAGCTCTTTGTTCATCGAGAACGTCCTTTTTCTTTTTGCTTACAGCTCTTCTCAGCAAATCGGCTTCTCCTAAGCTGAAACCAGCCATTGTCGAAGCAATCTGGATAATTTGTTCCTGATATACAATAATCCCATAGGTAGGCTTCAGAATTGTTTCCAATTCAGGAGTAGGATAAGCAATAGGTTCAATGCCATGTTTACGATTTATGAATGTTGGGATATTATCCATAGGGCCCGGCCTGTACAGGGCATTGACCGCTACCAAATCCTCAAAAACAGTGGGTTTTAGCTTTTTAAGGACATTTTGCATGCCAGCTGATTCAAATTGAAAAATCCCCGATGTTAATCCCTTACTTAGTAACTCAAATGTGGCCGTGTCATCCAATGGAATCTGACTTAACTGAATCTTATTGCCCGATGAACGATTAACCTGTCTCACAATCTGATCAAGTAAAGTTAAATTTCGCAGTCCGAGAAAATCCATTTTCAAAAGACCGATTTCTTCTAAAATTTCCATCGGGAACTGGGTCAAATATACACCCTCATGCCCTTCCTGAATCGGAATTAAATCGGTCAGCGGTTGATCGGTAATAATTACCCCTGCGGCATGTATGGATGTATGTCTTGGAAGCCCTTCCCACTTCTTGGCGATTTCAAAAATTCGCTTATGAAGTGCCGATTCTGCAATCCATGTACGGAAACGGCTGGATTCAGAATGCGCCAATTGTATGGTCAGTCCGTTAATAGGAGGAAGTGAGCGGGAAAGCTGGTCCAGCTCCTTTGTGTTCAATCCGCACACTCTGCCCGCATCCCGCAAGGCGGCCTTTGCTCCGAATGTACCAAAGGTTATAATTTGTGCCACATGAATAGGTCCATATTTCTTTGCTACGTACCGTATCATTTCTTCTCTGCGATTGTCTGGAAAGTCAATATCTATATCAGGCATCGTGATCCTATCCGGATTCAGAAACCTTTCAAACAAGAGATTGTATTCGATAGGATCGACATTGGTGATTCCAAGCACATATGCAACCATTGAACCTGCAGCAGATCCACGTCCAGGACCTGTTAATATCCCTTGTTTATTAGCATGATTCATAAAGTCCCAGACAATCAGGAAATAATCACTGAATCCCATAGTAGCAATTACAGATAATTCATATTCCAATCGTTCAAAATGCTTTTTCTCGGGAGTTGGATAACGCCTGGCAAATCCTTTTTTACAAATCTCCATTAAATATTGATGAGCCGACAAATCATTGGGAACGGGATACTTTGGAAGTAATTTTTGATTAAACTCTAAGTTTACACAGCATTGTTCGGCTATTTGGATCGTATTTTCAAGAGCAGCCACATCGGATGAGTACCACTCCATCATTTCAGAACGGCTCGCAAAATGTTTCCTTTCGTTCTCAGACAACTCGATTGTATCCAAATCTTCTATCTTTATATTATCTTTTAAACAAGTCAAAGCTTGATATGCCAGTGAATCTTCTGGCTTCAAATAACAAATATGGTGAGCGGCAACAAACTGGGTGTTCGTTTTGTCAGCCAGTTGTTTGATCTTCTCTCGCTCCATTCCTTCCGTAGACGGTTTAGGTAATGAAAGATAGAAAGATTGATTACCAAACAAGTTTTTATATTTCAAGAGGACTTTTTCTGCAGCTTGCTCATTGTGGAAAAGTGTACTTTCAATTTCACCCTCTATTCCCGGTGTAATGGCAATGAGCCCTCTTGCATACCCTTTCAACCATCTGAATGGCAAACCATCAGGAGACTTCGTTTGAACTGCACTCGATATCTTCATTAGGTTGTGATATCCTTCATTATTTTTAGCCAACAAAATAAGAGGATAACTTTTATGCTCTTCATCATCAAATATATCTGCAGTCAAACCTATGATAGGCTTAATTCCCTGTTCCATGCATTCCTTGTAAAAAGTCACAGCCCCGTACATAACATTTCGATCTGTTAATGCGATACTGCTGAAACCATTATTCTTTGCCGAGGTAACGATATCCCTGATTGATAACGTACTCTCCAGAAGACTATACGCGCTATATACATGAAGATGGATTAATGACATTCTTTCGTCACATCCTTGTTATCATTTTTGTATTTAGGAGAAATTCTCTCTTATTCTCTATTATAGAAGTCCAATGCTCAAAAAGAAAATATGTTCGATGCAAGTTGAACAACTTTTTAGCCTAATTACATATTGCTCATCCCTCTATCATATATATGTAAAAAACAAAAAGGACGAGGTAAATGAACCAGGCTTTCTTACCAGCGTTTATAAACAGTTTCTTCATCTCATTTGGCGTACTGCTTGGTGGATCTTTAATCGGTGGACTGGCTGCTTTCATAACAGGTCAGCCTCCATTAACTCAAGTATTTCGCCTATCCGAAGGTTTAAGAATTTGGGCTATTGTGGCAGCTATTGGTGGAACTTTCGATGCGGTCTATTCATTTGAACGAGGAATCTTTCATGGGGCAACAAAAGATTTATTCAAACAAATCCTGATTATTATTTCGGCCCTTGGCGGAGCTCAAGCTGGTGCTCTCATTATCCAATGGCTGACACAGGAGCAGTTAAATCCATGAGAATCCCTCCATATTATCGAAACCCCTTATGGCAACGCTTTTTCGCAGGAGTTATTATAGGGGCAATCATAAGCTGGGGGCTTTTTTTGTATATGTTCGGTGATCTGCAGGAAAAGCAAATCCAATTGATTGAAACACAGCAGGATGCTATTAAAGATTTACATGATGAGCTTGAAATATGGCAAAATGAATACGAAATTTTAAATAAAAAAAATGAAAGTAAATTACTCGTACAGGAAATATCCGTTCATATTACAAACTATAAAAAATACAGATTGGATCCACTCAGTATTTTTGAGGTAGAGCAAAGTATTAAAAAAGACTTTGAGAGCTTATTAGGTAAGGATTTAGAAAGTGTGAGTCATGGAAAAGAACTCCTGAAAAGAGCAATTGTTAATAAGAGTATAAAATTAAACGGCAGGAACTATCAACTGGAAATCCAGGAATTAATTCTTTACACACATATCGAAATTTCATTGTCACTTAAACAAATTTGAGAACAGCCGGGTACTTCCCGTGATACCCGGCTGTTCCACTTAATTATTTGGATCCATAGTTGGAACAAACCTGTACGAGATCTGCAAGGACATTATTCATGTCCTCCCAATTGTAAATGGTTGCGCCAGATGCTAAGGGATGCCCGCCTCCATTATATTTCATAGCTACACCATTAATAACGGGGCCTTTTGATCTGAGACGAACTCGAATTTCATCATTTTCCTCAATGAAAAATACCCATGCCTTGATTCCCTTTACAGATCCCAAAGTACTGACAAGTGAAGATGCTCCGGAGGATTTTACACCAAATCGTTCCATGACTTCCTTCGTAATTACGACTACCCCAACTCCTGAATCAATTATTTTAAAGTTTTCAAAAACATAGCCATTCAAACGAACGACCGCTTCATCAACATCATACATACCATCGTATATATCCGAGCGATTAAATCCGTACTGAATAAGCTCGCCGGCATACAGAAATGTTTTATCGGTAGTACTTGGATATAGAAATCTACCCGTATCACCAACGATTCCTGCATATAATAACCGCGCTGCCTCCTGATTCATTCGTAAACCTTTATCCTTACCGTACTCATATAATTCATAAATCATTTCACTGCAGGAGCTTGCTGATGTATCAACCCACAAAAAATCTCCGTAAGGATCCTCATTTGGATGATGATCTATTTTAATCAAAAGATCACCCCTCGTATACCGTTGATCACAGACCCTTTCCTGATTGGCTGTATCACAAACAATCACTAATGCTCCTTCATATGCTTCATCCGGAATCACATCAAGTCGCTTTAGAAAATGTAAAGATTCCTCTTCTTGACCAACCATGAATACTTGTTTTTCTGGAAAGGAATATTTAATGATTTCTCCCAATCCACATTGTGATCCATATGCATCAGGGTCTGGCCGAACATGTCTATGTAGAATGATCGTATTGTATTTTTTGATTGCATCTATAATTTGTTCCTTCATCACTATTCTCCCTTTATCTTTATATTTTTTTATGTAGGCTCATGGGATATGATTTCCATAACTATGGAAAAGGACCCCACTTCCAAATTGGTACAATATTTCAATATCTTGTACAATATAGGCATACAAACCAATTGGAGGCACAGCGCATGGAAATATTCGTATTTTTTATTGTAATGTCTTTTTCCTTTTTTATTTACTATAAGACAAAATACTTCAGAACCAAGTTACCTATGCAAAGGGCATATCTGTCCGGCAAATCGTCCATCTCTTTAGGTATATTTGTAGCCCTGTTCGGTCTTAACCAGCTATTCCTTTTTCAAACAACTGTCACCTATATCGTCGCTGCTATCTTTATTATAGTTGGCGGATTGAGTATATATGGCGGTGTAAGAATGTATAAATATTATGCTCCCCTGGCTGAGGAAGAATATCAGGCAGCACTAAAATAATCGTATCATAATTAATTACGTGAATATGCAAAATTGCCTTTATAGCTCCTATAAAGGCAATTTTTTTATCGTTAACTACGCTCCAATAACTGGCAGGTCATCATAGCCTTACCGACCAATTTTCCTTCATTGAAGACTTCTATATCTACTTTTCCAAACTTGCGGCCAATTTCCAGTACCTTTGGTACAATTTCGAGTTTGCTCTCAAGCTGAACAGGCTTTAAGAAATAGATTGTCATATTCTCTACAACTAAATCACCGCGTTTATATCCTCGCAGCACCCTGTTCGTTGCTTCAATTACCATTGCCGTAAATACACCATACGAGATCGTTCCCAAGTGATTAGTCATCTGAGGTGTCACTTCACACTGATAACTATCATCACCCTGAACAGCCGTCATTTGATTGGCGATGACATCATCAATCGTCTCACCGACCTGTGGTTGCCGCTGGCTCATTTGCAATGCCTTCAAAACATCTTGTCTGCTTATAATTCCGATTAAAAGATTGCGGTTATCAACGACTGGCAGGAGCTCAATACCTTCCCAAACCATCATATGAGCGGCAGATGCTACACTCGTCTTTTCACCTACAAAGATAGGATTTTTGGTCATAACCTTATCAATCTGCACGGAAGCATCAACGCCAAGAATATCCCTTGATGTAACCATTCCCTGCAGGCGCAAATTATCATCTACCACCGGAAAACGGCTATGCTTTGTCGCTTTATTTAGCTGAGTCCAACGTTCAACGGTATTTCCTGCTTTCAGTACTTCTGTTTTCTCAATTGGAATAAGAATATCTTCGACAAGTAAAATCTCTTTTTTGATAAGCTGATCATAGATTGCTCTATTAATCATTGTTGCGACAGTAAAGGTATCGTAAGACGTAGAGATTACAGGCATTTGCAATTCATCCGCAAGTTTTTTAACTGAATCCGCTGTATCAAAACCACCGGTAATCAGCACAGCTGCCCCTGTGGTTAATGCAAGTTCATGCGCCTTCACACGGTTTCCAACAATCAAAAGATTGCCTGCCTCTGTATAACGCATCATTGCCTCCAGTTCCATAGCACCAATGACAAATTTATTCAGCGTTTTATGAAGCCCTGATCTCCCACCAAGGACCTGTCCATCAACGATATTGACTACCTCAGCAAATGTCAGTTTTTCTATATTTTCTTTCTTCTTGCGTTCAATACGAATGGTTCCAACTCTTTCAATCGTACTGACATACCCTTTATTTTCAGCTTCTTTAATTGCCCGATAGGCGGTTCCCTCACTGACGGTCAGTGCTTTTGCAATCTGCCGTACAGAGATTTTTTGGCCAATCGGTAGTTCATCAATATATGCCAATATTTGTTCATGCTTAGTAGCCAAACTATTCACCCTTTTTCGTTATCCATTATTACTATTATAATGGGAAACGTTCCAATCAATCAATGTGACCTTTTATATTGTCTGGAAATAAGGGGATTTTTTGCACCTTTTGGCTGTACAATTGTTTGTTTCTTACCCACACTGTACAAAACAGCTGATAGATTCCCTGCCAAAACACTAAATGCGAGTGCAAGCCATGCGAATGAAAAAATGGTTTCTTCCATATTACCTTCAAATGATAGATATGGAAGCGCCCATATTAACATCGCCAGTCCAATTACCAAACAGATTCCATAGCGTATTTTCATGGATTGATCCCTCCTATAAGATAAATATATGAATAAACGAAAAAAAAAAGAAGTACACATAAAACTAACAGGTTCGGTTTTAAAGGCAAAATTAATATGTTCTTACAGGGTAAAGGTAACTTCGCATATGTATTTACTCTTTTATTCGTTTTGATAAAGGATTTTTCAGTTCATAATACTTATTATTCAAACATATAAAAAAGTACTTGGTTACATCGATTGTATTGATTACTTTAGGTATAGGTGGCTATTTTGCTATTGGGCTATTAAATGTAAAACCACCTTTACCAACCATAACTATCGAAGATAAAAATGTAGAGGTCGCGCAGGCCTCGTATTGCTGGGATGGACTCATAAATGCTGGTTGTGTTGATATGACTTCTCCTCCAGAAATTATTAAAGATCACGAATTCAAACCTGTGGTTGCATCACCTGAATCCGAGTTGAACATAGAATTCAAAAACACACCGCAAGAAAATACATTAAATGTAAATCGGTGGCTTACCAATGAAAAAACAGAAAATGTACAAATTAGGGATAATAAGATAGTATTGCCAAAAGAAAAAGGGATATATGTTTACGATGCATCCGCAAGATGGGAAAAGGGCGACTCAAGTTATGCTTTTGTAATTGAAATCCGATAGTTAAAATAAATCAAGTCGACTTTGTTACTTAATTAAAGAGTAAGTTGGAAGAAAAGTCCGTTCCATTGCGCGCTTACTCCACTCGCTTTCCGCGGGGAGGAAGGCTTTAGCCTCCTCTGCTTCCCGCAGGAGTCGGTGGCTTCCGCTCCATTCCACTAAGTTTAAACCAATCTATTGAAAACAAATAAAAATCCGAGCTATTAGGCGAAATATTTATTAAAATATCACCTAATAGTTCGGATTTATTATTGACTGAAATACTTATGTCCCAGCCTCTTTCCTAGTCCATTTACACTATGAAAAATGATTAGATTTTTATGCTAATTCAAGTGTTAATTATTCTGATATTTAGCATTTTCTTCTTAAAACCAGTCCCGTTAAGATAATGCTCTATTTTCTATAATTCAATAGATTCTCCCGGATTCAGAACCCGAACGAGTTCTGAATCACATAAGGAAGCAAAATAATATGGATCCTGCTTAATTGGCGGGAACGTATTATAGTGAATTGGAACAACTTGTTTAGGGTGCAGGAATTCTGCAGCGAGCGCAGCATCTTCTGGCCCCATCGTGAAATTATCTCCAATCGGCAGGAATGCTAAATCGATTGGATGGCGGTCGCCAATCAACTTCATATCTGAGAATAAGCCTGTATCTCCGGCATGGTAAATCGTTTTACCTTCTGCAGTAATCAACAATCCAGCAGGCATCCCTCCATAAATTAATTGGCCATTCTCCTCAAATCCCGTTCCGTGAAAAGCCTGAGTTAGTTTCACTTTTCCAAAATCGAACTCATAAGCTCCTCCGATGGACATGCCATGTGTTTTTACACCTTTCCATCCCAAGTATGTACTTAATTCAAAATTACAGATTACCAGTGCATCATGTTTTTTGGCTAACTGAACGGTATCGCCCAAATGATCATCATGTCCATGTGTAATTAAAATATAATCTGGATTTACATCCTCCACTGTTAAATCTGTCAATTCATTTCCCGTAATAAACGGATCGATCAGCAATTGCTTCCCCTCTGTTTCGATTTTCACTACGGAATGACCATGAAAAGATACTTTCATCTCCTTCAGTCCTTTCATTGTTTTTTCAATAAATACCCGTTAAATTAAGTTTTCTAACAATTTACATTATCCTGTATAATTGATACTCTACTTTCATAGTAACATTTACATAAAATATTATGGAGGTCCAATATGAGTAACTTAAATCAATTGGCAAATTGGCTTACCGAAAAACAGGCTGATGCTGCTTTTATCACGTCTACAGAAAATGTTTTTTATCTTAGCGGGTTCTATAGCGATCCTCATGAACGTCTATTGGCAGTACTTACCTTCCCTACTGAAGAACCTATCTTAATTTGCCCGCAAATGGAGGTTCCAGACGCAAAACAAGCGGGCTGGAGGTATGAAGTTCTCGGTATTTCCGACACCCAAAATCCATGGGAAGTTATTAAAGAAACATTGAAAAAAAGAAACATTTCTATTCAGACACTGGCAGTGGAAAAAGAACATTTAACAATGGAACGACTTGAAGGACTTAATTCCATTTTAAACCAACCGACATATATATCAGCGGAAGAAAAAATGCGTCAACTGCGTATGGTTAAAAGTCCATCTGAACTAAAAATCATTAAAGAAGCCTGTCGTCTTGCTGACTATGCCATAAAAATCGGAACTGAAGAAATTGCAGAGGGTAAAACAGAAATGGAAATCCTGGCTGCTCTGGAGTATCAATTGAAAAAAGAAGGCGTTTCTGAAATGTCCTTTGCGACAATGGTGTTAACCGGTGAAAACGCCGCTTCCCCTCATGGAGTTCCTGGACAAACGAAGGTCAAAAAAGGTGACCTGGTTCTATTCGACTTAGGTGTAGTGGTAGATGGATATTGTTCTGATATTACACGTACGGTTGCTTTCGGACAAATTAATGATGAACAAAAAGAAATTTACAACACGGTTCTTGAGGCTCAAATTGCTGCAGTTGAAGCATGCCGACCTGGAAAAACGTGCGCCGAAATAGATTTAACAGCACGTAATATTATTAGAAATAAGGGATATGGTGACTATTTCCCTCATCGTCTTGGTCATGGCCTTGGAATTAGCGTTCACGAATATCCTTCCCTGACCGAAATCAACACGCTGTCTCTTCAAGAAGGAATGGTCTTTACGATTGAGCCGGGTATTTATGTTCCTGGCAAAGCCGGCGTTCGCATAGAGGATGATCTATATGTGACTGAGAACGGGGTAGAAATTCTTACTAAATTCCCGAAAGAACTAGTAACTATTTAAGTGCACTATATAATAAACCAACAGACAGCGAGGATAACTCGCTGTTTTTTATGTATTAAAAAAGAATACTGATTGTATTGAGGGTCACTTTCCCCTTCATGGAATATTAAGTGTTTTAATATAATTATTTAACCAAATAAAATATTTAATTTTGTATTATTTATAATAATTATAATTCATTTCAAAATATGTTCATATAATATTCCGACTTTTTGTATAATTTGTAGTATAATATAAATATACTTAAAGGAGGAGATTAATATGGCATTATCCTATAATAATATCCTTGTGGCAGTTGACGGTTCACAGGAGGCAGAATGGGCTTTCAAAAAAGCAATTGACGTAGCTAAAAGAAATGATGCTAGGTTAGTTTTAGCTCATGTTGTCGACAATCGTACATTTGCTGCAGTTGAGGCATACAGCATATCTATTTCTGAGAGCGCTGAGCAATATGCAAAAGACCTTTTAGAAGAATATAAACAAACTGCTCTTGATGCTGGTGTTAGAGATGTAGCTCTATCTATTGAGTTTGGTTCTCCAAAGGTAAAAATACCTAAAGATATCGCTAAATCTTTTAATGTTGACTTAATTATTTGTGGCGCAACCGGTTTAAATGCTGTTGAGCGTTTCTTTATCGGAAGCGTGTCTGAACATATTATTCGTTATGCAAAATGCGACGTAATGGTTATTCGTTCCGATGATAAACCTACGGACCAAGCTGCAGCAAAGTAAGCATGCGCATTAACAATAAAAATCCCATGTGCTGGACACATGGGATTTTTATATTGCATAAGGCTTTTATTCAACTAAACTCTTTGCTTTATCAATAGCCAATCTTACCTGATTAAAGCCTGTTCCACCAGAGCTGTTCCTTCTTCTCACTGCCTCTTCCGGTTTCAAAGCTTCATAGATATCTTCCTCAATTAGATTGGATGCTTCTTTTAATTTTTCTAATGGAAGATCAAGTAGATAGTACCCTTTTTGTATACAATATAGAACTAATTTACCGACAATTTCATGCGCTTCACGAAAAGGGATTCCCTTAGCTGCCAAGTAATCAGCCAACTCAGTCGCATTTGAAAAATCATTATAAACTGCTTCCTTCATTACATTTGTATGAACCTTCATGGTCTCAATCATTCCATTAAAAATTTTCAAAGATCCTTTTAGTGTGATAACCGTGTCAAACATACCTTCTTTGTCCTCTTGCATGTCTTTATTATAAGCAAGCGGCAAGCCCTTTAAGAGAGTTAATAACCCAAAGGCATTTCCATAAACACGTCCGGTTTTACCGCGAATCAACTCTGCCATATCTGGATTTTTCTTTTGTGGCATAATACTTGATCCTGTTGAAAACGTATCATCCAGCTCGATAAACCGATACTCCTGGCTTGACCACAAAATAATCTCTTCACTGAATCTAGATAGATGCATCATGATTAATGATGCATTATTTAAAAACTCTGCGATGAAGTCACGATCACTTACAGCATCTAAGCTATTTTCATAGATTCCATCGAACCCCATCAGTTGAGCAGTCAATTCCCGATTAATCGGGAATGTTGTACCAGCCAACGCGCCTGCTCCAAGAGGTGAGAGATTAATCCTTTTCAGGCTGTCCTGCAAACGTTCTTTATCTCGCTGAAGCATCCAAAAATAGGCCATAAAGTGATGCCCCAATGAAATTGGCTGGGCTCTTTGTAAGTGAGTATATCCTGGAACAACTGTCTCGATATGCTTTTCAGCCACCTGAATCAGCGTGTTTTGGAATTCTGTAATTCCGTCGATGATTTCATTGACCTGGGAACGTAAATATAAATGCATGTCCGTTGCCACTTGATCATTACGGCTTCTGGCAGTATGCAATTTACCACCAACTGGTCCAATTTCATCAATAAGTAATTTTTCCAAATTTAAATGGATATCTTCAAAATCTACCGAAAAGGAGAGCTCTCCTTTTTCAGCCTTTGCCTTTAAAGAGTACAGTCCGTTCTTGATTAACTCGACTTCTTCTTTCGAGAGAATCTCACAGGCTCCAAGCATTGTCACATGGGCAAGGCTTCCTTCAAGGTCTTCCATCACTAATTCTTGATCAAACGCGATGGAGGCGCCAAAGGAATCAATCCATTCTTCGGCAGTTTTCGTAAATCTGCCTCCCCACAGTTTTTTCACACTGTCACCTTCTTTTGATTATGAACCTGACTATTTACTTTTGTTGGCAATCCCCATAGATTGATAAATCCAACCGCACTCGCATGGTCAAATTCGTCAGCTGAAGTATAGGTTGCCAGGTTTTCATTATAAAGAGAGTATTCAGACTTTCTACCTTCCACAATAGCATGGCCCTTAAATAATTTAACACGTACTACACCGGTTACGAAGCTTTGAGATTGTTTCAAAAAGGCAATAAGAGCATCTTTTAGCGGTGAAAACCATAGGCCTTCATAAATGAGTTCAGTTAATTTCTTCTCAATTACAGGCTTAAAATGTGCCAATTCTTTAACCATTGTTAGGTCTTCCAGTTCTTTGTGCGCTTTAATTAAAGTTAATGCACCTGGACACTCGTATACTTCCCTTGATTTAATTCCAACCAAACGATTTTCCACATGATCAATTCTGCCAATGCCATGTTTACCAGCAAGATTATTAAGTTTTTGGATTAACGCGGCTAAAGGAGATTCAACTCCATTTAATGCAACTGGTACACCTTCTTTAAACGTAATCTCAATAATATCTGGTGTATCAGGAGTATGTTCAAGAGCTGTTGTTAAATCATAGGCTCCCTCCGGAGGTGCTGCCCATGGATCTTCGAGAACTCCGCATTCATTACTGCGTCCCCATAAATTTTGGTCAATTGAGTATGGGCTATCTAAATTAATCGGTACAGGAATATTATTTTGTTTCGCATATTCAATCTCCTCTTCGCGAGACCAGCTCCAATCTCTAACCGGGGCAAGTACCTTCAAGTTAGGGTTCAATGCTTGAATAGATACTTCAAAACGTACTTGATCATTCCCTTTTCCAGTACAGCCATGTGCCACAGCAACAGCATTTTCTTTTTCCGCTACTTCTACAAGTTTTTTAGCAATCAATGGTCGGGATAAAGCAGAAATTAATGGATATTTTCCTTCATACATTGCATGCGCCTGAAGAGCTACTAACGCGTAATCATTAGCAAATTCTTCTCTGGCATCTATAACATAGGAAGAACAGGCACCAACTTTAATAGCCTTTTCTTTTATAAAATCTAAATCTTTGCCTTCCCCTACATCCAGGCAGCATGCTACCACGTCATACCCCTTTTGTTTTAACCAGGAAATAGCAACTGATGTATCTAATCCTCCTGAATAGGCAAGTACTACTTTATTTTTATTCATGAACGTTCCCCTCCGATGTATATTTATTCAAATAAAAATGTTTTTATGCAATTAGAATATGTTATTCACTTTACCAACATTATGTGACTTTTTCAAGTATTTCCTGAAAATTTATTTTAGGCTGAATCATTGTAACTTTCCATCATTAGAAATTACAAAAGAAATTCGTATATATTAGCCAGATTGTGTAAACTATTTGTATGAATGAACATTGGGAGTGAAGTAAAATGGAGGATTTTTTCATATACGATGAACGTCTGGGTATACCGATTCCTCACCTGAAATTGGACTTTTCTGTCTACCCTCCTATTGTACAAAAAGCCATCCTAAACCGTTGGGAACAAATTAGAGGGAAAATCCCAGAGCGTATACAGGATATTGAACGAATTATTAATCATAAATTAAATCAGCTAAATGATGAAGATGATTTTGAGGTTTCATGTACTCTTAATTACGAAATTGCTGAACACGCCTCAATCATAAATGATTTATGGATTTGGTACAGAACTGAACAGGATTTAACAGGAAAGAAACATTTATAATTTATGGTCTATTATCAAAAAAACCGCCCATTATTGTGGGCGGTTCATTCTATATTATTCATAAATTATGCAATTTAATCTTCCTATACTTCCTTGATGATATCTCTATGCTCTGGAATAATTAGTTTCTCTAATACTAGCTTACCATCTTACTGGAACCAGGCAATACATCAGATGAAGTCTGCTGAAGATCCATATCCATTTGAGAGCTTACTCCCTATATGTAGCTACACACTGTGATACATCTATCATCAAAGGTTTACTTTTTCACTTAAGTAACGATATTTATAAAATTTATCTGCAAAATCCGTAACTTTTTTGGTTAGACGATAATTAGCACCTGAACCGATAGCCATGCTTAGAATGGGTATTCCCTTAAATACCTTTTTCCTAAAGAAATATATAGCCATCACCTTCATCATTTGTTTAATAGGCTGATCAAACCAAAACACATTGCTCAACTCATCTTCCCCTTCATAAAAATAAGAAGGTGGATGATCCAAATCCTCCATTAAGGTCTCCCAGAAATACTTTTGCATACGCTCTGGCATAGTACCAGCATGGAATACCTTTAGTGAAAGCATGATTTCATACGGGGTGTTCATTTCAAAACCATACGAAATTCCTATCAGCTGAATACTCCTTAAATTGATCACCATTTGAGCCGGCAAATCCGCTGCTAAAGCCAAACCTCCATTTACAGCCGAAATACCTCCCTGAACAAGAGAATACATCCGATGTCTGGCCACTTGCTGTTCAGCGATATAGGCCAACTGATCAATAGAAAGCTCTTTTAAGTCTTTTAGTGTTGATATATTCTCATCAAAAACGCGGGCATTTGTTAGTATACGATTCCTTGCATCAAGTTGGAATTGAGACTCATGAATCATGGAGTGCAGGTGAAATAACCAATTATCCATTTTTGAGAAAAACTCCTGTTGTGTACTCTCCGGCAACAGCGTGAACATATTCTCTATCCACCGATCATAATATGTTTCAAAATCGGTTGGCTCACTTGCCTTCATTTCCGCTTCCCACTCTTTTATTTCCATCCAAATTTCCTGATCCCGTTTCGTCAACGCCATATAATGATCACCTCTTTAAATGGTCTGATACAAAAAGTATATCACATATCGTACCAATTCCTACATTCTCGAAAATAGGGCTATAAAGAAGTCCCAACAATGATCAGATATAAGAAATAATGCAAGGTAACATTATCCATCAAAATACTCCTGAGTGAACACAAAAAGGAATTCAAACTAGAGCTATAAAGCTCTAGTCCGAATTCCTTTTATCGTTAGGCTAAAATTATGCCAGTTATTAATGTGTTAAACGTACCACATCACGGGCAATCATTACTTCTTCATCAGTTGGGATGATGATAACTTTAACCGGTGAATATGGATGGTTCACAAATTGCTCTTTTCCACGTACATTGTTTAAAGCTGGATCCCAATATACGCCCATGAATTCTAAGCCTTTTAATACACGCGCACGGATTTCAGAACTATTTTCACCAATACCAGCTGTGAAGATAATTGCATCTACCCCGTTCATTTTCGCTGCGTAGGATCCGATATATTTGTGAATACCATCAGCAAATTTAGAGATAGCCAATTCAGCGCGCTCGTTACCTTCTTCAGCTGCTTGTTCAATATCACGTAAGTCGCTGGAGAAACCGGAAACACCAAGCATACCGGATTTTTTATTAAGAATATTGATTACATCATCAGCTGTTTTACCTGTTTTAGCCATTAAGAATGGGATTAAGGCAGGGTCTAAGCTTCCGGATCTTGTCCCCATTGTTAAACCTTCCAACGGAGTGAATCCCATAGTTGTATCGATTGATTTTCCGCCTTCAATTGCGGTAATACTTGCTCCATTACCTAAGTGGCAGGAGATTAAACGCAATTGCTCAAGAGGACGTTTTAATAGCTCAGCTGCACGCTCAGATACATATTTATGAGAAGTTCCGTGGAAACCATATTTACGGATTCCGTATTCTTTATAATAGTCGTATGGTAAGCTGTACAGATAAGAGCTTTCAGGCATTGTTTGGTGGAATGCTGTATCGAAAACAGCAACCGCTGGTACGTTTGGCAATACTTCACGGAAAGCTCTGATACCAGTTGCGTTCGCACGATTGTGAAGAGGCGCTAATTCAGCCAAGTCTTCAATTTGCTCCAATACTTCATCTGTAATAACAGCAGAATCCTTAAAGATTTCTCCACCATGTACGATTCTGTGTCCAATTCCTTCAATTTCTTCAAGAGAATTGATGATTTTATATTCAGTAAGCTTTTCAAGTAAAAGCTTTACGGCAACAGAATGGTCAGGTATTTCTGTAACCATCGTTTTCTTTTCTCCATTTACTGTAATTGTAAAAATAGAGTCTTGAAGTCCGATTCTTTCTACAATCCCTTTAGTGATTACAGTTTCCTCAGGCATCTCAAATAATTGAAATTTTAAAGAGGAACTCCCAGCATTAATCGCGATTATTTTTGACATATATTCTCTGCTCCTTACATTTATGAATAGCATCGATGTTACACGGTAACTGCTTATTTATATGTTCTCGATTCCAATTAAAACATTGAACAAGCGTTCTCGCAAGCCGAAATTACTTTGTTACCGTTTTCACAATAATATTATTTTATTTAAACAATTCTAACTTGTCAAAAAATTTATATAACGGTAATAAAGCTTTCTTTTACTTTTCTTCTTCAATCCATGCATCGATTTTACTTAACATGGAAGCAGTAGCTGCCCTGTCAGATAGCTTCGGCATATTGACGAGCAGAACCTGTTTTGGTGCTTTTATATCTTTCCCCTTTTTCTGCAGGATAAGAATACTTTTAGCCGATTGCTTCGATTGGAATAAACTTTCAGGCAGCTGAATCATCCCCTGAATATATCCCTCTTCGTTAATAAATTGATGAAGAGCCTTTGCTTCAACTGTGTTGAAAAGATCATTAGGAATCAGGAAAAATAGATATGCCCCTTCTTTTGAATACGTGAAGCTTTGTTCAATTAATAAATGATGCGCATATGACATACCATTTTCAGATTTCACTTTAAAATCGGCTGCTCTCTGATCGTTTGGATAATAGCCTACCGGTAAATCACAAACTACTGCATCTGCAGGGTTAATAAATAACGGCTGCAGGCTATCCTGATGTAAAAATTGAATTGGATGCCCGATAAGATTAGCTCCACAATAGGCAAGTCTGATTAAAGTTTCATCGACCTCAACACCTGTAGCATCTAACTCCTTTTTATCCAGTGAATTTAAAATAGAAAACAGAAGGTTACCTGTTCCGACTGCCAAATCAGTTATCGTTAACGTATCTTGATTTTTGGTGAATTTTTCGAGCAGATAAGCAAATAGAAATCCCAAGGCATCCGGTGTCATTTGATGATTTGCCTGAACATTAGATCTGCTGGATTTCAATACTGCCAATTGCCAACCTTTGCGGATATCCTCTTTACTAAACTGCTCCAAAGGTTTATCCTGATAGCTGTTTTTCAAACGCTTGACTGCCAGTTCACTCAATTCTTCCTGAAGAACGGCGTTATGGAACCAATTTTCTCCTGTTTCAGCGATGGCTTCTAACTCTGTAATCCCTAGTTCGTCCTGTATGATAGTTGCGGTAGATGTTATCAATTCGTATATAGATTCAACATTTGTTGTGATCATTTTAAGTTCCTCCAGCTTTTGTGCATTTTACTTTCCCCATTGTAGTATTACGTTACATAAAGGACAAGTCTAATCATTCAAAAAATACGTTCATGAAAAACGCCCCTTAAACGTTAGAAAAGCCTGTCTAACTTTAAGGGGCAGAAAGTTTATATAGAGCCTTTTTACTTTGCAGCTTTTGCTGCTTCAAGCGCTGCTTCATATTGCGGATGCGTAGTGCCTTCCGGTACATATTCCACATATGTCACTTTATTATTGCTGTCAACCACAAAAACAGCACGTGCCAATAAACGTAATTCTTTCATTAGTACTCCGTAAGCCTCTCCAAAAGAAGCGTCTCGGTGGTCAGAAACCGTCATTACGTTTTCTAAACCTGCTGCTGCACACCAGCGTTTTTGAGCAAAAGGAAGATCCATGCTTACTGTCATTACAACAACATCCCCTGCTTTTGCTGCCTCTTCATTGAATTTTCTTGTTTGAGTATCGCAAACGCCTGTATCCAAAGAAGGCACGACACTAATGATTCTTACTTTTCCATCTGTATCCTTCAAAGTTACTGGAGATAAATCATTTGCCAACACCGTAAAATCAGGTGCAGTGTCACCTACTTTTACTTCCTCACCAATCAATGTAACCGGATTACCTTTAAATGTAACTGTTGCCACACCAATTCCTCCTTATATTCCGATATATTCTCTACATTCTTAAGTATAGAGATATTCATACTCTTTGTAAAAAAATAACCACATTCGCATGGAATGTGGTTATGATAAAACTTTACTAACAATCACATAAAACTGTTCCCTGATTCATCGGAAGTGGAATCTGAGGAATCCTGAGAATTGGAATTATTTTTTTTATTGTTTTTCCCCACCTTCGAAATCATCGATTCTACCTTATCCATAGCAATCGGAGCTGAATCAAGAATTTTTTCGATTAGATGTGTACTCTCATTAAGATGAAGCATTTTTACACCTTGAGCATTAACAATTAGAAAAGCAATCGGTGTGATTGAAACTCCACCTGCAGCTCCTCCGCCAAATGGATGACGCTTCTCCTCGCCACCAGTACCCTGGCTTCCTCCACGGCTAATTTGATAGTCACTACCTCCGGCTGCATAGCCAAATCCAACCTTTGACACAGTCATGATCACACTGCCATCAGGAGTTTCTACGGGATCACCGATAATCGTATTAACATCAATCATACTTTTTAAGTTTTCCATTGCTGAATTCATGAGACCTTCAATTGGATGATTGGACATTTTATAACCTCCTGCATAGTTTTGCTTATTTCAATTTTTTCATTTCCTTAGCATTAAACGTGCCAGCTTCCAACCTGCAACTATAGTTTTTGCCATTCGGACACGGGCTATGCATTCGATTTTCGTTTCAAATGGTTTCTTGACTGAGAAATATGGGATAATATCGATTTTAGGAGGTATCATTAATGTAAAATACTGACTGATGATACCAATAGCTCCGCCAGTTAACCCCCATAATGCTCCCGTTGCCACTGCTGTTGTTGATGCTTCACCTGTACCGTAATGAATTTCCATTTGCAAATCTGTCATTTGTATTTTAGAGGTGAATTTTTTTACAGTTCCTTGATAACTCCTCAATTGTGAAAACATTTCCTTCAGATTCTGAAAGGCAGCTTGAACACCATCCATAGATAAAGATTCATCACCAGAGGATTCACATTGGTTTGATTGATTATGTTGCCGGTAAGTACTTTCCCGATAAGAAGAAGGCTGATATTTTTCGTCAGACAGCTGTACTACTTTAGAATAGTGGATAAGACCTCTCCATAACTGAACCTTTATAATTGCCTTATTCTTTTCCTGAGTATGATGATATTCAATATGTATTGTCACTTTCGAAAGCAAAAAGACGGATATAAGGATTAGCACAACTATACAAATCAGTAATAAAAGCTTCATCGTTTATATCCTCCCGAGTACGTCATCAAACAAACAGTATGGTCAATAATAACTGTATCTAAACTTTTTTCATTAGCTTTTTTAACGCCAGATAGCAAAAAAGACCCCTTCTAAAAGAAGGAGTCCTTTAAAGCACATATTATTTACCACGCTCTTCCAGCACAACAACTGTATCACTGAACATATCATGAAAGCCCTGTTTCTTAGGATTGAATGCAATAACGATATAACCGAGCATAAGCACAGCGGAGATATATCGGCCAATCCATTCTCTAAAGATTACTGTTTTCCAATCCAAAGGCGTTCCATCCAGCGATACCACTCTAAGACCCATAATCATTTTTCCTAGAGATTGGGCTAAGAATTTGGAAGTAAGAATAAAATAACCGAAAAATACAATGGAATCAACTATGGTATAAGCAGAGAAAATACCTGTATCATCCATAGGGATATCAAACAGTCTAAATATCGGATTGATCAATAATCGACTTATGCTTCCAATTACTATAAGATCGATGAGATAGGCCCAGAATCTCATCCAAAATCCTGCACGCAGATGGTTTGGAACAGAGTCAGGAGGCTGTACCTGTTCGTCTAAAGTCAGTTCTTCTTGATAATCTTCCATTTTCCACCCTCCTTAATTCGCAGAATATAAATACATCATCCGCGGCGATTGATTTTCAGTCATTAAGCTTTTTATCGTGCTTACCTCATCATTAACGCCTACCCATTGCTGCATTTTCATCGAAAATAATGAGCCGAGGCTATCTGACCCAATTAAACGAACCACTTGTGCATCTTTTAAATTTTCACTTTTTTTCATATCTTTAATTACATCCTCTAAATAACCAAGCTCATCAATTAAATTAATTTCCATTGCTTGACGGCCATCGTAAATACGCCCATCAGCAATTTTTCTTACTTCATCCTCAGACATACCGCGCCCCTCCGCAATGACCTTCACAAATTGATCATAGGAGCTGGTAACCATCGATTGAAGAATTTCCTTTTCATCCTCTGTCACTTCTCTAAATGGATTCATAAGATCCTTAAATTCACCGCTTTTAATAGTGACCATGTCGATTCCATACTTTTCAGCTAATCCTTCAAAGTTATAGCTTTGCATAATGACTCCAAGTGACCCTGTCAATGTTTCCGGACTGGCAAATATCTTGTCGGCCGGTGTTGAAATATAATATCCTCCAGATGCAGCCTGCGAACCCATTGATACATATATTGGTTTCTTTGTTTCCTTTTTAATTTGCATTAACTTATTATGTATTTCCGCACTTTCCACAACACCGCCACCCGGGCTGTTTACGCGTAAAATAATTCCCTTCACTGCATCATTATCCTTAATGGCATTCAATCTTTCCATAAAAGATCGGTGATTATAGGCTTCAGTCGTAAAATAACTATCTTCCTCACCCGTGTCCTGAATGACTCCCTCTACATCCATGACAACGATTTGACTGTTCACATCCCCTTCTTCAATAATATCCTCCTCAAATAATGTATCCTCAAACAAATTTGTCATAGCAGACTCTTCACTTGAAAATGTTGAGATAGCATTCATAAGGACGGATACAAAAAATATCACCGCTGCTATTCCAAGTGCCAACCATCTTTTTTTACTCATACAAATTGTCCCCCAATCACTCTTTAAGTTGTTTTAATGTTCTTATTATTCATGATAGAATTATTATAGCACCTTATTTTGGTAAACCTATAATCAGGAGTACCCATACTAACCTACAAGGAGGGAACAAAATGGCAGAACGCAGAAATATCTTTTTTTATTACAAGCAAGGTCAAGAAATGGTGGATCAGGTCAATAAATTAAAGGATAATGCAAACAACTACGGATTCGAACTTGTAGATGAACATAAAGATGCTAATATTATCGTTAGTGTAGGAGATGACGGAACATTTCTTCAGGCAGTACGTAAGACAGGCTTCAGAGAGGATTGCCTGTATGCAGGCATTTCATTGAACAAGCAATTAAATATGTATTGTGATTTCTACATAGATGATACGGAAAGTATGGTGGAAGCAGTCACAAAGCCCGTCATTGAAGTAAGAAAATATCCTACAATAGAAGTAACGGTTGATAACCAAATAAGCTTTGATTGCTTAAATGAATGCACATTCCGTTCCGCTTTAATTAAAACAATGGCTATCGATGTTCGAATTGATGATATATTATTTGAAACATTCCGTGGTGATGGGATGATCATTTCTACACCTACCGGAAGTACTGCCTACAATAAATCGGTCAACGGTGCAGTGGTAGACCCTTTGCTTGACTGCATGCAGGTAAGCGAAATAGCATCGATGAATAATAATCATTATCGTACGCTTGGTGCTTCATTTATTTTGGCTCCCGATCGTACTCTATCTCTTCAAGTAAAAGATAATGAAAACGATTACCCGATTATCGGGATGGATAATGAAGCGATGAGTATTCATCTTACCGAACGATTGGATATTAAACTGAGCGGAAGATATATCAAGACGGTTAAATTACGTAATAATTCTTTTTGGGAAAAAGTACACAGGACATTCCTTTAAATCTTCATACGAAGGAAACAAAAAAGATGATTCCGCTGGTCGGAATCATCTTTTTTTCTCGAAAGAGGATATTGCTTACGCCTTATATACTTCTTTCTCCTTATTCCTTAATTCGACACGCATGATTTTGCCGCTGATTGTTTTCGGCAAATCTTCCACAAAAATTATTTTTCTTGGATATTTATAAGGGGCTGTAAGCTCTTTAACATGGTGCTGCAAGGTTTGCATCAATTGTGGATCATTGGCATCAACGCTATCCTGTAAGACTACGAACGCTTTTACGATTTGCCCTCTTACCTCATCCGGACTCCCTACTACAGCGCACTCCTTCACATAAGGATGTTTAACAAGTGCATCCTCCACTTCAAATGGTCCAATGGTATAACCCGAACTGATAATTATATCGTCACCGCGTCCCTCAAACCAAAAATACCCGTCCTCATCTTTTTTAGCTTTATCTCCCGTAATATAAAAATCTCCTCTAAACTGCATGGCTGTCCGTTCCGGGTCCTTATAGTAATTTTTAAACAGCGCAGGGGTTTTAATGTGGACAGCTATATCGCCTACTTCGCCAGGTTGGCAAATCTGCCCCTCCTCATTAATAATTTCCACGCTATTTCCAGGGGTTGGTTTACCCATTGAACCCGGCTTCACATCCATGCCCTTCATGATACCGACCAGAAGGGTATTTTCTGTTTGCCCGTATCCGTCACGAACAGTGACTCCGAAATAGTTTTGAAATGTATCGATCACTTCTCTATTAAGCGGCTCTCCTGCTGAAACGGCACTATGTAGGCTTCCCAGGCTATATTTATCGAGGCTGTCTACCTTCGCCATTAAACGATATTCAGTAGGAGTACAGCATAAAACAGTAATTGAATGCTGATCAATTAATTTTAAATATTTCTCTGCTTCAAACTTTCCGTGATATACAAACCCAGTAGCTCCCGATCCAAGGACAGATAAAAAGGGACTCCAAATCCACTTTTGCCATCCAGGTCCGGCTGTAGCCCATACAACATCATCATCACTTATTGATAACCAGTTTGAGGCAGCTGTTCTGAGATGTGCATAGGCCCAGCTATGAGTGTGGACAACTCCCTTTGGTTGCCCTGTTGTACCTGAAGTATAGGATAAAAAAGCCATATCATCTCCCATAGTTTTCACCATTTGTAACTCTTCTGAAGCGTCTTTCATTCGTTCATCCAGTTGAATCCACCCATCTTCATTTCCATTTATAACAAATGATTTCAGTGAATCCTCCAATATAATTTCTGTAAATAAAGAGGTATGAGGCTTATGAACAATTACCGCTTTTGCTTCTGCATGCTTGCTTCGATAAAGAAGATCCTTTTCCCGAAGCATTTCAGAACATGGTATGACCACTGTACCTATTTTTAAAGCAGCTAAGTAAATCACATACGCTTCAATAAAGCGAGGAATCATGACGAGAATTTTATCCCCCTCCCTCAACCCTTCCTCTAACAAAATATTGCCAACTTTATTCACCCTTTTAATCAATTCTCCATACGTAATTTTTTGTGTTTCCCCGTATTCATTTTCCCAAATCAATGCGATTTTGGTTTCGTTCTTACTGTAATTTTCTACCTCGCTAACTAGATTATATTGTTCTGGTGCGATCAGGTTCTGTTGACTCATATCCTTCTCCTCCCTTAAAACAAATAATGTTAATCAAACTCTATTATACCTTGTTTTACAATTAATGGATTAAGAGAGTGGAAAAAGATTGGCTCTTACTATTGCTTTCAACATACAAAAAAAAAGAAAGCGGACTAAAAAATCCGCTTTCTTGTAGCCATATTATTTAATTATCTGGAGTAACCTCCACCCAATTGTTGTTCAGCCATTTGAACAAGACGTTTCGTAATCTCTCCACCAACAGAACCGTTAGCGCGAGCTGTTGTTTCTGCTCCAAGTTGTACACCAAACTCAGAAGCGATTTCATATTTCATTTG
This sequence comes from Pradoshia sp. Z6_59, assembly GCF_058267515.1. Lineage (NCBI taxonomy): Bacteria > Bacillati > Bacillota > Bacilli > Caryophanales > Bacillaceae > Pradoshia > Pradoshia sp. Z6_59. The sequence goes on along the minus strand of NZ_JBZCPP010000009.1, from coordinate 35,130 downwards.
GTCAAGAGCTTGTTCAACTCCTGGTACCAAAAGATTGTTTGTGTTGTTTGACATGTGTTTTTCACCTCCTTGTGATAATAGAGTGTGTAAAAACACATATCTTCATTCCGGATTTAAAATGGTAATTGTTCACAAATCAATTTAGAATAAATCCTCTGTTTCTAATTCTTTCTCTTTACCTGTGAAAACTAACATTTCTGTTTTATCCAAAGCCTCTTTAATTAAAGGTTCAAAATCGACATAGCTCTCATAATGACCGACTTTTTCTCTTTTTGGCTTAGTTTTGGGATTAGCTGGTGTAAACACCGTACAGCAATCCTCAAAAGGACGTATGGATATCTCATGAGTATCAATTTTCTCTGCAATTTCAATAATATCTGTTTTATCCATTGCGATAAGCGGCCTCAGAATTGGTGTATTTGTAACCTCATTAATTGTAAACATGCTTTCCATCGTCTGGCTGGCCACTTGGCCTAAACTTTCACCAGTCACAATCGCGAGCGCATTTTGTTTTTCTCTGATTGCATCAGTAATTCGAAGCATCAATCTGCGTGTAGTTGTCATGGTATAGTTATCAGGTATTTGCTTTTGTATCAATTTTTGAATCTCGGTAAATGGCACAACATGCAGTACCATACGTCCATTGACTTCTGCCAGCTTTTTCGCCAAATCAATTACTTTTTGTTTCGAGCGTTCGCTTGTGAAGGGAGGACTGTAGAAATGTACACATTCAATCTCTACTCCCCTTTTCATCGTTAAATACCCCGCAACCGGGCTATCAATCCCTCCGGAAAGCATAAGCATTGCCGATCCGCTGCTTCCAATTGGCAATCCGCCAGCTCCAATAATTTTTTCACCCGTAATATAAGCAGCATCCTGGCGTACTTCGACTCTCAATTTCAAATCTGGATTGTGAACATCGACCGTTAAACCGTCTACATGCTGCAGGCAATATCCCCCAACCAATCCATTTAAATCATATGTTGAATAGGGATAGGTTTTATCAGCACGCTTAGCGTCAATTTTAAATGTACGAATTTTTGTTGTTAAATGATTGATATAAAATAAAGCTGATTCCTGAATGGCTGAGATTTCTTTATCAACCTTTAAAGCCGGGCTTATTGAAGAAATGCCATATATTTTTTTGAGAATATCCATAATCGGCTTGTAATCTGCACCTTGTAAGTGAACGTACATTCTTTCGTGCTGTGCCTCAATACGAACCTCCGGATAATCTGACAAAGCTTTTTTTATATTTTTACGTAATTGAACAATAAAGCCTTTACGATTCCTTTTCTTCAATGTAATCTCACCATAGCGGATTACGATATGATCAAATTTTATCATTTCTTTCTTACCTCACTTAACATTTGGATTGCTCTTTCAATTTCCTTAAGTGCCTGCTCTATTTCTTCCTTCGAATGATCATAATCTAAGCTTATTCGTATAGAACTGCCGGCTATTTGCTCATTTTTCCCCATAGCGAGAAGTGTTTGGCTAACCGTTTTTTTCTTTGATGAACAAGCACTGTTTGTTGAGACATAGATTCCAAACTCACCCAATGTATGAACGAATGTTTCTGATTTAAGTCCCGGAATTGAAAAATTAATAATATGCGGAGCTGCATGTTCTATAGGTGAATTGATGACAACATTCTCCATTTTGGATAGCTCTTGAAGTATCAGAGTACGGTACTCGTTCATTCTTCTGCTGCCTTCCCTGCTCTTTTCAATCGCCAATCTCATTGCTTTTGCCAAAGATACGGCCCCTGCCAAGCTTTCCGTCCCACTGCGCATGCCTCTTTCTTGGTTTCCCCCGGCAATTAACGGTGAAAGTGTAATTCCCTCTCTGGCAAATAGAATCCCGGTACCTTTTAATCCATGGAATTTATGTCCTGATAAAGAATATAAATCGATATGAGCATCACGTAAAGATAATTCGACTTTACCAAAGCCCTGAACCCCATCTACATGAAAATGTATTTTAGGATAATTCTTTAAAAGATTTCCTATTTCATAAATTGGTTGTACAGTTCCCACTTCGTTATTAACATGCATAACTGATACCAATATTGTATCTTCTCGGATTGCTTCCTTAACTTGCTCAATTTCTACTCTGCCATCTTGATTAACAGGCAAGTAGGTAACGTCATAGCCAAGTTCCTTTAGCTGTTCAAACGGTCTTTTTACGGAAGGATGCTCAATTGAGGTGGTAATAATATGCTTCCCTCTGTTTCGATAATTTTCTGCTATTCCTTTTATGGCCAGATTATTGCTTTCAGACCCACCTGAAGTAAAGATAATCTCTGTAGCCTTTACTCCCAGAAGACCCGCGACCTGTTCTCTTGCCTGTGCTAACAGTTTTTCTGACTTCCCTCCGAAGCCATGTAAAGAGGATGGATTCCCCCAGAAATCGGCAGTAACCTTTGTGAAGGAATCAATCACTTCCTTATAGGGTTTTGTTGTCGCGCTATTATCTAAATAAATCATGCTTTTTCCCCTTCCTATCAATAAGAAAATGTAGCATATCCTGTCCTGTTTATAAAGTAATTTTCTCTTATGCCTCTATCTTATGCTGGATTAAACAAAGAAAAAAACCAGACTGGTAAGTCCAGACTGGTCTATACATTGCTATGTTCAAGATACTCTTGAATTTTTTTTAACGAACCCGGTTCAACTTTTTCAATTGCCTCAGCTGCATGCTCCAGAGCATCCTGGTATTGATAATTGCGGAATTGCTTTTCTGCTTCAGTCAGGGCAACAGCAACAGATGGGTATTTGCTTCTATAACGATTGCCGTATTGAATAACTTTCTCAGCCATCATCACTTGCTCAGTCAATTCAACAGTAGCCTCCTGAACACGGCTAACTGCAACACTTGCAATATCCAGATGATGCATGACAGCATTCATATTCAATGGTTTTTCTTCCAATTTCTCTTTTACTTCCTCAATGCTTTCTTTTGCTTGTATAACCATTAATTCATAAGAAGTTGGAAGACCCGGTAAATTGCTTCCCTTGATGATTCGTAAGGATTCCGTCATGCTTTGATGCAACTTCCTTATCGTTTCTCTTGATTCCAATTCATCCTTACGCAGAGTATTTAATTTCTCTTCAAATTCTTTTTGTAAGTCTTTCAGTTCATCCAATTTGGATTCAAGCTCAACGATGTCCTCTTTTAATGCCGTATAAGCTGTATCTCTTTCGTATATCTTATCTTTAAGCATTTCCCATTTCGATTTCAAGGTAATCAGCGTTTTATCAAGATTTGAACGTGCCTCAAGTTCCTTCTCAGGCATTTGATAGATTTGTTTCACCAATTCTGTCTCTTCATCCAGTCTCTCAAGCTGATCGATTGATTTATCCAGCTTTTGCTGGTATGAATCCTTAACTGATAAAACATACTGACGTGCTACAACCTCTTTTTCCAGTAGATCATAATAGGATTGAATGGATTCGTTTAATTCCTCGATTCCTTTTGCAGCCGCTTCGGTGTCTATGTCAACAATATATTCCTTATATTTTTCTAGATTCTCTTCCATTTTTTCAATTTCATTCTCAAAAAACATATGACTTAACGGATATCCTTGCTCACACATTTCCGCATATCCCATTTTAAGTTCATGCAAAAGTCCCGGTATATGTATTTGGCAATGCCCAATTAAATCAGGAATCAAATCTAATTTTTCCTTCAGGTTTTGCAATTTAGCCTGGATGCCCAGTACTTGTTCTCTGGCCTCTAAGTAATCTCCTGATTCTGTTTGATTATTGAATGTATCAAAATCAAGAGCAAGCTTATCAAATTCTTCTTCCAGTTTACTTGCTGCTTCACCAAACGAATGGCGGTGTGCCAATAAACGTTTCTTCTGTTCACGATAAGCTAATAGAAGCTCTTCAACTAATCTTTTATTTTGCTCCTCACTGCCCACCAATTCATTTAATTCATGCAGCATGGCTGAAAGTGTAATTTCAATTTCTTCAATAATATGCTCAATCTGCTTTTGAACCTGCACTGATTTATTAAATCGGTATTTGTCAGCATATTCTTCTGCATCAAACAGCAGGGTCTCAACATCAGCAAGACGATCTGTCTGGATTGTATCCCATTCATTACGCCATCTTTCAAACATTCTCTCTGTTTGCCCAGTCATATTCAAGCTTTTTACCTTAGCCAATTCTTCTGCAATCGGCCTATTCATGATGTCAATTTTTTTCTCTGCAAGTCTATCTATTTCTTTGTAGTGTTTCTTCCTTGCCAATATTCCAACAATAAAGGCAATAAAGATAATCACCAATATCCCTATTACATACTCCATATGAAGCCTCCTATTCAAAACGAGACAGATAATATATATAAATAAGTTCAATATCAATGATTTAATGATAACATGGTATAAAGTATTTTTAACTAATAAAATCTACTTTTTCTACAAAAAATTATTCAATGCTCTCTTTTAATGTCTAGAAAATATAATTTATTTAAAATATTTGTCGAAATGGAGGCTCTCTCGATGAAAATCAAGGACGGACATGTACATACTCCTTATTGTCCGCACGGAGCGGATGAACCAGTTTTTGCATATATCGAAAAAGCAATAGAGCTGGGATACGAAGAAATTACCTTTACCGAACACGCTCCGTTACCAAAAGGTTTTATAGATCCGGCTCCAACACGGGATAGTTCTATACAAATGGATCAGTTATTCACATATATAGAGGAAATAAGGTGCTGTAAAGAGAAGTATAAGGCGAAGATTGCCATTAATATTGGTTTAGAAGTGGATTATATAGATGGATGGGAACAGGAAACAACAGAATTCCTGAATGAAATTGGCCCTTATTTGGATGACTCGATTCTGTCTGTTCACTTTTTAAAGAATCAAAACGAGTGGTATTGCCTGGATTATAGTGAAAAAGAATTCGGTCATATAATTGAACATTACCAATCTGTCGATCAACTATATAAGGCTTATTACCATACCCTTCAAAAATCGATTATAAGTGATTTGGGGACATTTAAGCCCAAACGGGTAGGTCATATTTCTCTAATTACAAAATTTCAGAAAAAGTATCCAAGCAATGTCCCATTAGAATCCTATTTACTTCCAATACTTTCATTAATAAAAGAACGTGGGTATGAATTGGATTTAAACACGGCCGGCCTTTTTAAACCCTTATGCGGTGAGACTTACCCCCCTATACCCTTTATTCAAGCAGCCATAAAAATGGGAATCCCTCTCTGTTATGGATCTGACGCTCACCATCCAACAGATCTTGGAAGAGGAATAGATGTACTAAAAACGAAAATCTTAATAAACGATTAATCACTCGGCATCCAGTCAAATAGGGACAGGGCAAACACGTTCCTCAAATAAGCAGTCATTAAGAAATCGTTCAATCTCTAACTGATACTTGTTTATAAAATACAACTCGTTCGTAAATATTTGCCAAACCTCACTGAAGTATTGGGCCTGAATGAAGGGTTCATTCAGTAATGCTTTTAGCTTCATGACAAACATAGATGGATTAATCTTTTTTATTTCACCGCAATCCATACCCGCATCAAGGAATAAATTAATATAAAATTTTTCTTTCGATAAATAGGTTGTGTAAATTTCTCTATTTAAGCTTGAGTCTACTGATATTTCTCTTAATACAAGACGTGTTAGCAGGAACTTTTCTCTGTAATAATGCAAGCAAAATTTGGTATACTTTAAGACACATTCTTTTGGACCAATGAGCGGGAGTTGTTCAGCGATATTTTCAATGCCCCTTATATAGCCTTCAAAGAAATCTGTAAAACAATATTCAAGGAGACCTTGCTTATGCTGAAAGTGATAAGCTATATTTGCTGAATTACCTCCGGCACGGCCAGCAATATCTCTGATTGAAGTTGCTGAATAGCCTTTCATATAGAATAAATAGACAGCAGCTTCAAAAATATCATCTTTTTTATTTGATAGTTTATCCATATATTCATCTTCCCCCTTTATGATTAACATTCTCGAGGAATGTCAGATGACAACGTGAAACCTTGTTCGGCAGGGAGTTGTTTTATCCAACACCGAGTATTAGTTGAACCAATCGGGGTCTTATCGGCGCTAAACTTCCTCATAACCGTAATAGAGGTGGAGCCTTAGTGCCAATTTGAACGGGATAAAAGCCGTTCCAGCATACCAAGCTGTGCGTTCACATGGATTTTCTCTTATATATGAAGTAGTTCTTCTTTTTAGAGACTTATCCTTCTATAACTTCTCGACAAAAAAGACAGTACTGACTATGGTTAGAGGTTATTCTCTATTGAGGGTAACAATGAAAGGAGAATGATGATGTTTCAAGTCGAAAAATATAAAAAAACGAAACCAGAAAACTATCAAATGGTCAGCAAACAGCTGGAAGCCCTAATAGATGGGGAAACAAATTTAATTGCCAATTTGAGCAATGCTTCTGCCCTTTTAAATCAATTTTTGGATGACGTGAACTGGGTGGGATTCTACCTATATGAAGAGGAGCAACTGGTTCTTGGACCATTTCAGGGTCTCCCGGCCTGCATTCGAATTCCTTTAGGCAAGGGAGTATGCGGAACAGCGGCAGAAAAAAGAGAAATAATCAGGGTAATGGACGTACATCAATTCCCTGGACACATTGCCTGTGATGCTGCCACTCAATCAGAAATCGTTTTGCCGATTCTAAAGGATGGCCGTCTGATTGGTGTACTTGATATAGACAGTCCGTCAAAGAATCGTTTTGACAAAGAGGATGAAATTGGATTAAAACAATTTGTGGATATACTTGTCCAATCAATTTAAAAAACAAAGGGCTAAGCCATATATGAGCTTAGCCCTTTTGTATTAACAGGATACAATTACCTGATTTTTACCTGATCGCTTAGCTGTATACAGGGCATCATCTGCCCGCTTGAAAAGTTTTTTGATCGTATTGTTATTTTTTTGATTGGATTCCCAATACGATACGCCGCAAGAAATGGTGACCGGAGGATTTGTTTCTTTTCTTACTTTCTCAACAAGTCTTTCCGCAACAGCTTTACCCGCCTCTATCGGTGCCTTCGGAAGGAAAATAGCCAATTCTTCCCCGCCCCATCTTGTGCCTATATCGGTGTCTCTAATACTATTTTTAATTAAATCAGCTACCTGAATAAGGACTTCATCTCCCTTTTGGTGCCCATATGTATCATTTGTCAGCTTAAAATTATCTATATCGATTAAGATAAACGTTCCCTCAGTTTCTGAATTTATCAATTCAAGCATTCTTCCCTCAAGATAATTTCTCGAATATAGACCTGTTAAATAATCGGTTATGACCATCTTTTCAAGCTCTTCTCTTAATATTGAGTTCACAAATGCCATTGAAGAATGATGAATAAGAGACTGCATTAATTTAAACATATCAAATGTAAAATGATACGGTACTCGATGAAGAACAATGCAAAAACCATCCATTTTTCCACTATGTATCATTGGAAAAGCCATAAGGGATTTATAATGGCCATCCTGCCCAACTTTATCCGAATCCATGTCCCCAATATATAAAGCCTCCCGATCCTGTTCTAAGCTGCCTTTGACATATTGGATGTAGTCCTTGGATGCCTCTTCATCGAAAAAAGGTGAACTTCCCGGCACAAGTTTTGTCTGTCCATTCCTAATCATAAAAAAACCCACTTCGTCTGCGAGGAACGATTTATTTATTTGTCGCTTCATATAACTAACTGTTTCACTAAGTCTCAAGGTAGAATTCAGACGATGCGATGTTTCATTAATAAGACGTAAATCTGCAATTAAGCGTTTGGATTGTTCATATAGTTGGGCATTTTCCAGAGCCCCGCCTGCCGTATTCGCGAGAAGAGAGATGAATTCAATTTCAGTATCTGGGAATATGACTGCTTCAGGTGCAATAACTTGTAAAACCCCATAAACACCCTGTTTGCCTAATAATGGTGCATACAACACAGAATTTTCCACTTCCATTGTATTCTCAAATTGAACATGACCGGAAACATATGCCTGCATGGCAGATAAATTTTCCCCGTCCATTTCCAAACTTTTAATTGGAAGATTTAATGTGTTATCGCTGTCCTGCGACATCAGCAAATAGTATACAAAGGACGGATATACTTCACGCAGGGTTTCGATTACCTCTGCCAAAACGGAATGCATATCCATAGAGGAATGAAACTCTGTCGTAATCCGTTGCAATAGTTTGTAGCGTTTCTCTTCCTTTTTTCGTTCTGAAATTTCAATTGCCTTGTGCAGTAATTCTCCTATCACTGTCTTCAATTCATATAAATCAATTCTATTATCATTTTTCAACTCTTTATTTTTAGAAAGAACTACAAATAGTCCCAGTAATTCTCCTTCATGATATACAGGAATCCCCAATGGGTATAAAGTATCATTTAATGATAGACAGACTTCCATACACAAATCTTTCAAAGAGGAGTTTAGTAAAGCATCAAGGGAAATGGTGCTGGCAAACTGATTTTGGAGTTCTGTTTTCGAAGCCACTTTTTCCAGATTGATCTTTTGTTTCCAAGGATCATTATAATAACAGGCAATCTCATCCACACTTAACAATTCCAATAAGTAGTCAACCATTTTATCTGTAAATTTACCTAAAAAGAGTTCATTATCATCTTTAATCATACATTCCACAAATAGACCTTTTAATTTTGTTTCCCAGCTCAGATTTAATTGATTATCTACCATCACATTAATCAACACCTGTTGTCATATTTTATTTCGTATTTTTTATAAATTTAGATTGATTTTTTAAAATATAATACTTTATACCTGTATTTTACCAATATATGCTAAAATAATCATTACTTTCTTTCAATAAAATTACATTTTTTATTTAAACCTTTGAAGGAAGCATCAGATTGTAACGATTCCATTCAAGAGAATCCCTTGACTTATGTAACAATAAATTATACAATATTCTTTGTGTAAAATATCGCAGCTTATGTTCGCATCTTTATTTGTTCATTTCATTCCTCTACCATGAGGTGTATCTTGTAACCCGCTGCTGCTAGGGCGAAGGTACATGAAAATGAAATGGCAGTAATGCTTGTAAACATCAGTTTTTATTTTACAAAAATAAAAACATTCAAGGAGGAGTCTTCTTATGGCTCGTTATACAGGTCCAAGCTGGAAACTATCCCGTCGTTTAGGAATTTCCCTAAGCGGTACAGGTAAAGAATTAGAAAAGCGTCCTTACGCACCAGGACAACACGGTCCTAACCAACGCAAAAAGCTTTCCGAATACGGTTTGCAATTGCAAGAAAAACAAAAACTTCGTCACATGTACGGTGTGAACGAACGTCAATTCCGCACAATGTTCGATCGTGCTGCTAAAATGCCTGGTAAACAAGGTGAAAACTTCATGATTCTTCTTGATTCTCGCCTTGACAACATTGTTTACCGTTTAGGTTTAGCTCGTACTCGTCGTCAAGCTCGTCAGCTTGTAAACCACGGACACATCTTGGTTGATGGACGTCGCGTTGACATCCCATCTTACCGTTTAGCTCCTGGTCAAGTTATCGGAGTACGTGAAAAATCCCGTAACCTTGATATCATCAAGGAAGCTATGGAAGTAAACAACTTCGTACCTGACTACCTAACTTTCGATGCTGACAAGTTAGAAGGTACATTCACTCGCTTACCTGAGCGTTCTGAATTACCAGCTGAAATTAACGAAGCTCTTATCGTTGAGTTCTACTCTCGTTAATTAATACGCATTGTAAATAGCGTATATAAAAACCCTGGAAACCTTGTTTCCAGGGTTTTTATTTGTTTGGAAAATATAATTACTAAACTTATAATCAGACTCGAAATATTATTTATAGGAATTATGAAGCAGGTGATATTTAATTCTCTCTTTGTTTTTGAAAAACGAAGACCAGGCAATACCTTAGAAATTTACCATGACATCTTCTGTAAACATCATTAAACGGGACTCCAAACCTGAAACGGCTCCTAGGTTTTTCATCCTAACAAGGTCTGTTTTGGTGTACAAAACTTAATATAGCTGAAGACATATCTATTTTAACCTCTTAAAACTTTATCTTCTTGACAACTATATTTTCATATTCAATCGTTCTCTTCACCCGTATAATCTCTATGCAATTAGATTCTTTGCAACTATTAGATGTTAAATCAATTTCTTTTGGAATACCTTTCAATCGTCTAAATTAAAAGTCAGCATCATACCCACTAAAAATCGGAAATTAAATCCCCTCTAACTTTATCTATAAATAGAAATTCGTCCTTCTTCAGATATAGTATAAAAGAACTATATTGTGGATCAAATTCATCATCCACTTATTAGACAGTACAGTAGAATAACGGTTTGTTACCTCCATCATTTTCAAGACTATCCCAACTATTAGAGTAACTGATACTTATACTAATCTATACGTATTGTAGTAGGCGAGAAAATGAAAATAAAAATCAGAAAAAAATTAATATTTTATTAACAAACTAATCAAAAATTGTGATAATGTAGTTAATTGTGTAAATTATTACTAACAAAGGGGAGGGGAATTTGTTGGCTTCTTCATTTTAAAGAAGAATACAACAACTAAGATGAAAAAATATATTGCTGGAGTTTTAACTGTTTTCTTAAGTTTTACTGTACTATTTTTAACGAATAGTAATCAGGTTGAGGCTGCTTCCACAACGATGTACGTAACTGCAGACAATTTAAATGTGAGGGAGAAAGCATCATCATCGTCAAAAATTATTACGGCCGTAAAGAAAAATACAAAATTGATTGTAACTAAAAAGAGCGGTAATTGGGGATATGTCAAAGTTAACAAAAAAAATGGATGGGTATCAATAAAGTATTTAACATCCAAGGCTCCCGTAACAAATAAAACAATGTACACTACTGAAAAAACAACCCTGAAAAAGCTAGCAAAAAATAGCTCCGGCACACTGAAAACGATTAACAAAGAGGCAACAATAATTGTTTATTCAACTACTTCCGATAAATATGCCAAAGCAAAGTACGGTGGAAAAACGGGATGGATTTTAAGATCTAAAGTGAAAGATTCGAAGACAGTTACAACAACTTCAAAAGCAGCAATAAAATATAAAACAATTAAACAAAATGACAATACTTTGGCAAAAGGCACTACGAAAGTCGTCCAAAAAGGAAGCAACGGAAATCAAACGATCATATACAAGAAAACCTTTAAAAATGGAAAGCTAATTAGCACAAAAAAATTATCATCTAAAGTAACAAAAAAAGCAGTTAATCAAATTATTAAAGTAGGTACAAAAGAGACTAAAGCATCTAATTATACAACCGAGGTTCTTCGATTGGTTAACCAAGAACGCGCAAAAGTAAATATAGCACCTTTGAAAAATTTAAATAGTCTTTCGAAAGTTGCCGAAGTTAAATCAAAAGATATGCGTGATAACAATTATTTCAATCATACAAGCCCTACATACGGGTCTCCGGGAGAAATGGTAAAAAAATTCAATATTTCTTTCACTATGCTTGGTGAAAATATTGCAGCTGGACAAATTACTCCTGCATCTGTAGTGAACAGTTGGATGAATAGCCCAGGGCACAAAGCGAATATTCTCGATGCACGTTATACCCATATCGGAATTGGGTATGCAGAAGGTGGTTCATGGAAACATTATTGGACACAGTTATTTTTAAAACAGTAAGTAAAAATACTATATATCCATTTCAATTTTTATTTTCTTTCAACCATTATAATAAAGCACAATAAGAAAAATATCTTAATATACATTAAAAGGGCTGCCTAACCGAGACAGCCCTTTCTTCTTTCTATTATGCGTACTTAATAAGCGTGTATTTCTTTTTACCGCGGCGAATTACCGTGAATTGTCCTGCTAGCTTATCAGCCTCTGTCATTGTATGAGTAAGGTCTGTCACTCTTTCACCGTTGATGTAGATTGCACCATTTGTGATATCCTCACGTGCCTGACGTTTAGAAGGAGAAATTTTTGCATTTACTAGTAAATCTACCAAGAGCAATTCCTCATTGCTGCCCACTTCAAAGCTTGGTACATCCTTGAAGCCCTGGCGAATTTCTTCAACAGATAATTGCTTAATATCACCGCTGAATAAAGCTTTAGAAATATTGATTGCTTGTTGTAAAGCTTCTTCACCATGAACAAGTTTCGTTACTTCCTCAGCAAGCGCCTTCTGAGCTGCCCGTTTTTCCGGAGCTTCAGCAACCTCTTTCTCAAGTGCTTCAATCTCTTCTTTGCTTAAGAATGTAAAGTATTTAATGTATTTAATAACATCACGATCATCTGTATTAATCCAGAACTGGTAGAACTCATAAGGAGACGTTTTTTCACGATCTAACCAAACCGCTCCACCTTCTGTTTTACCAAACTTAGTTCCATCTGATTTTGTAACTAGTGGAACCGTTAAACCAAAGGCTTTTGCATCTTCCTTCGTTTTACGAATTAATTCCAGACCTGCCGTAATATTTCCCCATTGATCACTTCCACCGATTTGTAAACGGCAGCCTTGAGTTTCGTATAACTTCAGGAAATCAAGGGATTGCATGATCATGTAACTGAATTCAGTAAACGAGATACCAGACTCAATACGGGATTGTACAGAATCTTTTGCAAGCATGTAGTTGAGTCCAAAATGTTTCCCAATATCCCGAAGGAACGTAATTAAGTTCATGTTGCCAATCCAGTCATAGTTATTAGCCATGATTGCTTTATTCTCACCAGTTTCGAAGTCGAGGAAACGGGAAAGCTGATCTTTAATACGTGCAGTCCATTGGTGAACAACGTCCTCTGTATTTAACGTACGCTCAGCTTTTTTACCACTTGGGTCTCCTATCATACCTGTCGCTCCGCCGACTAATGGGATTGGCTGATGTCCTGCTAACTGGAATCGTTTCAGTATTAAAATAGGTAACAAGTGACCAATATGCAAGCTATCAGCAGTCGGATCGAAGCCAGCATATAGTTTCACGCTTTCTTCCTGTAATAATTTTTCCAAACCCTCTTCATCTGTAAATTGATTCACGAGACCTCTAAAACGTAAATCATCTAAAATATTCATCCTTCTCCACCTCTTACTGTTTAGATTAAAATAAAATAAAAAACGCCCCTTCATCTAAATGAAGGGACGATTACTATCGCGGTACCACCCAACTTGCGAAACATATAACTGTCTCGCCGCTTATCCTTTTAACGGAAAGGTTCCGGCATTCGCTACACAGCTTTACATAAAGCATTCCCGAATGCTGCTCGAGGAGGTAATTCATCATTCCGCTTGTACCGGTTTACACCAACCACCGGCTCTCTTAAACATTGGCGAACTAACTACTGAAATCCTGTTATCGCATTAAATATATAATATTGGTTATGCTTTTTTTACCATAATAACAAACTGTTTGTCAAACCCAATAATTGTATTGTTTCGCCAATATAGAGAAACTATACCTACCTGAAACACTTGCTTATGCTATAATGTATGTGATTTGTTGGGGGAGTGAATGAATGAAAGATATTTTTATAAAACTTAAAGAAAGGCTTGCACCATTGTGGGACTTTGTAAACAAACCCGTTGTACAGCGAAGAGCACGTATTTCCTATCAGGTTATCTGGAATAACCTATTAATCTTCTTAATTGTATCTGTCATCGGGATTGCTTTTGCTGGCGGCGTTGGCGCTGGTTACTTTGCATCTATGGTAAAAGACGAACCAATCAGGAGCAAGGAACAGCTTAAAACAAGTGTGTCCAGTTATGAAGAAACATCAGAGATTTATTTTGCAAGCAATGTATATATGGGGAAGATGCGTTCTGATCTTGAACGTAAAGCAGTGAAACTGGAAAATGTTTCGGATTACGTTAAGACAGCATTAATTTCCACAGAAGATTCCTACTTTTATGAGCATAAGGGTGTTGTACCAAAGGCCATCATTCGAGCTTTACTTCAGGAAGTGACAAATTCCTCGGTCCAATCAGGAGGAAGCACACTGACGCAACAATTAATAAAACAACAAATCTTAACGAATGAGGTTTCCTTTGATCGTAAGGCGAAGGAAATCCTGCTGGCATTACGCCTTGAGAAATTCATGAAAAAAGATGAGATTTTAGAAGCTTATCTGAATGTCTCACCGTTTGGTAGAAATTCCTCCGGCCGTAATATTGCCGGTGTCCAGGCTGCAGCGGATGGCATTTTTGGAGTAGAAGCCAAAGATTTAACTCTGCCACAGGCTGCCTTTATTGCGGGGTTACCAAAGAATCCATACCTTTATACACCATTTACACAATCCGGTGAAGTGAAGGAGGACCTTTCCCCAGGTATTAATCGGATGAAAACAGTTCTTAAAAGAATGTATACCAACGATGCCATTACAAAGGAAGAATATGAGAAAGCATTAAAATATGATATTAAGAAAGACCTTGCAAAGAAACAGACATATCCTACTGAAAAGTATCCATACTTAACATATGAAGTAGAAAAAAGAGCAATTGAAATCATGATGCCAATATTGGCAAAGAACGATGGGCTTTCAAGCAAGGATTTAGAAAAAGACGACGGCCTATATAAGCAATACTATACTCTGGCTGATCAGGCCATCCGACAAAACGGCTATCAAATTCATACAACCATCAACAAAAAAATGTATGACAATATGCAAAAAGTCACTAAAAATTACCCTTATTATCAGGGTACCCGACAGGTGGAGAAAAAGAATCCGGATACAGGAGAAACCTATATAGAGAATGAACCAATTGAAGTTGGCGCCATGCTAATTGAAAACTCTACCGGAAAAATACTCAGCTTCGTTGGAGGCCGTGATTTTAAACGGGAGCAGCTGAATCATGCTACATCAGCTGTACGTTCAAATGGTTCAACAATGAAGCCATTACTTGTATATGCACCAGCAATGGAGTACGGAGTTTCCTATCCAGGTAAAACTTTGGTCAATGCGCCTGTGAACATTCGCGGTTGGAGTCCAGGAAACTATGCTGGCGGCGGAATTACCGGTATAACCTCTGCACGTGAAGCATTAAAGAGATCCTATAATATACCGGCAGCGGTTCAATATGCGGAAATTATAAATCGCAACCCGGTAAAATTTCTCGAAAAAATGGGCTTCACCTCTTTAGAAAAGCAAGATTATACAAACCTTTCTACCTCTTTGGGTGCTTTAGCAAGAGGTGTAACCGTAGAAGAGAATACGAATGCCTATGCAACATTTGCAAACGGCGGACAATTCGTAGATAGCTATATGATTGAAAAAATAGTAGACTCAAACGGAAAATCTATTTATCAGCATAAAAAGACGAAGACAGATGTCTTCAGTCCGCAAACAGCTTATTTAACAATTGATATGATGAGAGATGTCATCAGTTCCGGAACAGCAGCCGGTTTAAACAATAAATTGAAGTTTTCAGCCGACTGGGCCGGCAAAACTGGTACAAGCCAGAAGTATCATGATGCCTGGATGGTCGCGACCAATCCAAATGTTACATTTGGCGTTTGGATGGGATATGATTCAAATGCATCTGTGGATACATATGGTATGAGTTATTCACAGCGAAATCAAACATTATGGGCACAGTTAATTAATTCCGCTTATGATGTTGCACCAAACATAGTTGCGCCTTCGAAGCGGCACCAAATGCCAGGTGGAATTGTATCCAGATCCTATTGCACATTGACCGGTGCCTTAGCATCCAAAACATGCATAGATGCAGGACTCGCAAAATCTGATTATTTCAATGCCAAGTATCTTCCTTCATCTGAGAATGGTAATCTGCCAACATCAAGTGAAAGATATGTATTTATAAATGGCAAGAAATATGTGGCACTGGGGTCTACTCCAGAGGAATTCACAGAAACCAGTCTTGTTATCAATGCCGACTTTTCTAACATTACAGGAGCAAAATACCTTATTGATAAATCAACGATTACGCCAAAAGGCTCTAATTTTGAAAACGTAGCTATTAGTGGTTCAAAAATGAGTGATAATGGGAAAGTACCTGGAGCACCAGCAGTTACTTCAAAGGAGAAAGTCATCAACTGGAAATCTTCTGGTGACTCTGACATAGTTGGATATCGTATTTATAGAAATGGTGCTAAAGTGGCCAGTATCAAATCTGACAATTCACTCAGCTATAAAACGGATGGAAAAGGGAAGTATTACATTACCGCAGTGGATATAGCCGGTAATGAATCTGCTCCATCCTCTATTATCGAATATAAACCAGAACCTAAACCAGAACCTAAGCCAGAACCTAAGCCTAAAGAAGATAAAAAAGAGAAGGCAGAAGATAAAAAAGAAGAAAAGAAAGATCCAAAAGAAGATGAAAAACCAGATCATGACGATGAACAAGAGCATGACGAAAATACAGAGGAATAAAAAAGAGGCTGTTCCAGGTCGGTATCACATCGACCACGGAACAGCCTTTCTTTATAAACTATCAATCAATTATTATTTGTAATCCTCTATATATGTATGATCGCTTGAATGTCTTCTTAGATATTGAATAAGAATACCTCTGTCCTCAGGATATGTTAACTTCAGTGTTTTTAATTCCTCAAGGTCTTTCCAGGCAATATAATAAATAAGATCGTCCGGATCTTGAATAGCTCTTTCACCACCCACAATGTTCACTATATAGTAGCGAACTTCAGCAATAATATTGCGTGTTTCATATATTATCCTTTTTACCTTAACCTCTTCAATAATTTCTGTTAAATATCCCGTTTCTTCTTCCATCTCTCTAATACAGCACTGTTCAAAACTTTCACCTTCTTCTTTGCCACCCGATGGAATAGACCATAATTTTTTCTCTTCAGGTTTCCCCTGCAGAACCATTAATATTTGGCCATTGTCATTGATACACAGACCTGAAGAACCAAACCATTCTTTCATTTTATCCGAGTCCCCTTTTAAATCATGATCCCAATTTCTATATAGCTAAATGCTCTGTTACTTTCTTCAACAATTTCTGCAATTATACGCATTTCCAGTATGTATTTGTTCCATTACTTCTCAAAGAAGCTTTTCTTGGGACCTGTGTAATGATAAGTAAAAAAAGAAGTAAATCAACAGAGGATGACATGGCATTTAAGAGAATTAAAAATTTTATGGGTGTGGTTAAAATGCCCAATGCACCTAAGAACAGAGGAAGCAGGACTGAAATAATTACAAAAGGAGCAAGTGTAATGATGATATATCTAGCTTTAGGAATTTCAGCTTCTGTTATGACAAACGCACCGACCCATGTGAATCCCGCATAGGTATTTTTTGATTTAATAAAATTGGGTATGAACAACAAATGAATGAATTCGTGTATGACTACCAATAGGACTAACCAAATAATCATACTTAAATTAGCTATGTTCATATTTACATTAATGGTGAAGTTAATTCCATCAGATGTCAGACCAAAATCGTAAAAAGAAAAGCTTGAAAAGATATTTATAATTGCACCAGAAAGGAGTGTTGCAAAAATCGCAAAAGGTAGAGAGAATAAAATTGTACTGACTGTATTCCTTGGTTCTTTCAGGAGAATCCAGCTATTCTTCGTTAATTCCGCATGTAAATTTGGATTGCTTTTAGGCAATTTGTTCAGTAGCTTCATCCGCATCACTCCATATCTATTCTGGCTAAATCACCTATTAAATTTAACAAGCTTGTATAATTGATAAATGATTTTTTATAAAAATTTGCACATAATTTCTCCTGGTAACCCATCTATCGTGCATACCTTTTCAGATTTGAATCCAAGATTAGTTAGAATTTTTCTCGAGGGAATATTATTAGGGTCTATTACCGCCTCTAGCTTCTTCAATTTTGATTCCCTTCCTTTTCTAATTAACGCTTTGGCAATTACTGTCCCATACCCTTGCCCCCAATGTTCAGGTAAAATCATATAGCCAATTTCAGCTTCGTCAGGAAGTTTTTCATTTAAAATCAAAGATCCCAGTCCGATGAATCTCTTACCGGAAGCATCAAAGATTTTATAAGTCCCAAAGCCTTCATGTTTCTGATTACGTTGCAATATCATTTGATATTTCAACCTTGCCTCATCTAAAGTAAGAGACCTTTCTGTTATTTGCACCATAACCTTCTCATTACTTACCAAACTAAAGTAATCCTTAAAATCGTATTCTTGAAACTTCATTAATTTTATATTCATCATTTTCCCCATTCTTCCCTGCTAAATGGGCTTGTATTTATTCTATTAGCTCCAAGCCTTTGTAAAGACCAAAAGAAGAGGTGTTTATAAGGGTCAGATCACCTTATAAACACCCCTGTTTTAATCTTCCATCGTTGATAAGTCGCCTGTTGGCAATTCAAGCTCCCAAGCTTTTAATACCCTGCGCATAATTTTACCACTGCGTGTTTTCGGTAGCTTATCCTTAAACTCAATCTCTCTTGGTGAAGCATGTGCAGCAAGCCCTTGTTTAACAAATAGCCTGATATCCTCTTTCAACTCATCCGTAGGCTCATAACCAGATCTTAGGGCAATAAACGCTTTAATAATTTCACCCCGTACTGGATCCGGTTTGCCTATTACACCCGCTTCAGCAACCGCCGGATGCTCAACCAGCTTGCTTTCAACCTCAAAAGGTCCTACCCGTTCTCCGGATGTCATAATAACATCATCAATTCTGCCCTGGAACCAGAAGTACCCATCTTCATCCATATAGGCGGAATCGCCTGAAACATACCATCCTGATGGCATAAAATAGGATTCATACTTTTGCGGATTATTCCAGATTTGCCTCATCATGGACGGCCATCCTTTTTTAATCGCTAAATTGCCCATACGATAAGGCGGTACTTCATTCCCCTGGTCATCTACAATGGCAGCCTCGACTCCAGGAATTGGCTTACCCATAGAACCCGGTTTAATCTCCATACTTGGATAATTACAGATTAGCTGTGCACCGGTCTCTGTCATCCACCATGTATCATGGATACGTTTGGAAAATACTTTTTGTCCCCATTTAATAACTTCAGGATTTAAAGGCTCTCCTACACTTAGTAAGTGCCGAAGGCTGGATAAATCAAATTGTTTTACTACCTCATCCCCTGCACCCATCAGCATGCGAAATGCAGTAGGGGCACTGTACCACACGGTTACATGAAAATCTTCAATGGTTTGGTACCAAGCCTCCGGGCTGAATCGTCCTCCTGTGACCACAGAAGAGGCTCCATTTAGCCACGGAGCAAATATCCCATAAGACGTTCCTGTGACCCAGCCTGGATCCGCTGTACACCAATATACATCCTCTTCTTTTAGGTCGAGCACCCATTGTCCGGTTTTCAGATGCTGAATCATTGAATTATGCGCATGCAGAACACCCTTTGGCTTACCGGTTGAACCGGATGTATAATGCAGAATCAAACCGTCTTCCCGATCTACCCATTCAATATCTAATTTTTTAGATGCATTTTCATATTTACTGTTAAAATCTATATATTTACCAGTTTCCTCTACATGATCTCCTACTACAAAAATATGCTTCAATGCCGGCAGGTCATCTGCAGGAATTCTCGACAATAATTCAGGAGTAGTTACGATTACACTGGCTTCACTATCTTCCAATCGATCCTTAACCGCCCCTTCCATAAATGCCTCAAATAACGGGCCGACAATAGCCCCCAATTTTATCGCACCCAGCACAGTAAAATACAATTCCGGTGATCTTGGCATAAAAATAAACACCCTGTCACCTTTTTTTACATTCCCGTATTCCTTCAGGACATTTCCTGCTTTATTCGATAAATCTTTCATATCACTATATGTATACTTCTCATAGCGATTAGGGTCCTTATAATATAATGCTACCTTATTGCGCCTGAAATTTTCAGTATGCCTGTCAATACATTCGTACGCTGCATTCACTTTACCCGTTTCATTCCAAGAGAATTCCTGCTCTACATCCTTCCAGTCAAACGTTCTGTAGGTTTCCTCATAGTTGGCTAAATTATAATCCCCTTGCACAACAGAAAGCGCTTCCAGTTTCATGATTATTCCCCCCTGATCAAAGATAATATATTGATAGTATAGTACAAAATCCATTTTATCTCAATTTTTAAAATATTTAATAAGTTACACCAATATGTTACAATTTTTATAATTGTAGTGTTTTTAAGATAACATCCCCATTAAATGTTTAAGAGAATTATGCCAAAAGGTTTCTTAATTTCCACTACATATGACTTAAAAAGTTCATATCATGAAGCATTTATGGATTTAAAGTGCTGTATAATAGCTTTAAAATGTGACCTGGGTGGTGTATGGATGGAGCATAAAAAGACGTATAATTTGAAGGAATTGCAAACCCAATGTGGGCCGTTAGTTATCGAGGGCCCGGTATCTCGAGATCAATTGGAAAACCTTGAATTTCATGAGGGTCTCGTTGCATTTAGGGTTCCTGAAAAGCAGCATAAGGCTTTAATTCAAATCAGCAGCCTTCCTGAAGGCAGAATTATTATTGCGAGGGCCGGCGATGTCATTGTCGGGTATGTTACTTATTTA
The DNA here is from genome assembly GCF_058267515.1 of Pradoshia sp. Z6_59. Classification (NCBI taxonomy): domain Bacteria; kingdom Bacillati; phylum Bacillota; class Bacilli; order Caryophanales; family Bacillaceae; genus Pradoshia; species Pradoshia sp. Z6_59. The sequence continues at coordinate 14,590 of NZ_JBZCPP010000009.1, read as the reverse complement.
TACCCGGATCCTCTTGAAAGATGGTCTGAAGGGAAAATGGATGACTTATTGGAACTCGGGGCTATTGAAGTAATACGTGAATATCGCGGATGTGCGGTCGGGAAAAACTTGCTTCGTGTGGCCATGATGGATGAATGGATGGAAAACTACATCATTATCACGACAGAATATTATTGGCATTGGGATTTAAAAGGCAGCGGCTTAAATGTATGGGAATATCGAAAAATGATGGAGAAAATGATGAGTGCCGGTGGCTTGGAATGGTATGCCACTGATGACCCTGAAATATGCTCCCATCCGGCCAATTGTTTAATGGCCAGAATCGGGAAAAACATTAAAAAAGAGAGTATTCAAAAATTCGATCAATTACGATTCATGAATCGATATATGTATTGACGAACAGATTTTTAAGGGGGGCTACTTATGATTATTGAGGATATCATGATCAAGGATGTTATTACGCTTCAAAAAAATGCTACACTCCGGCAGGCAATTGATTTAGTAAAACTAAAAAAAATCAGGCATATTCCAATAGTAGACGATGAACAAAGGTTAATCGGCCTTTTATGTGATGTCGATATTCGCTCTGCAACTCCTTCTATCTTCCATCTTGATGAATATAAAGAAGACCTTCTAAAGCCAATAAGCGATATCATGATTACCGATATTTATACAGCACACCCACTTGATTTCGTTGAAGAGATTGCATTTGTATTCTATGAACAAAAAATATCTTGTATGCCTGTAATCAGTGACAACAAATTAGTCGGGATTATTACTGAAACAGACCTTCTGCATACATATGTAGAACTTACTGGAACGAATCAGCCTGCATCCCAAATAGAAGTAAAGGTCACCAATAAACCAGGTACGCTTAGTGAAATAGCAGAAGTCATTAAAGGCTACAATTCAAATGTGAATAGCATTTTCATTTATCCATATAAAGAAGACCCTGAATATAAAGTCTTGGTACTAAGGATTCAAACAATGAACCCGCTGAAAATCGTACAGGGCCTAAGGTCCTCTGGATATGAGGTATTATGGCCAGATATACCGGAGAGCACTCTATGAAGGAAGCCTCATTTGTTTATTCAACCGATTTACTTTCCTACAAATTTAATGATAATCATCCATTTAACCAAAAACGATTGCAAATAACAGTTGATTTATTAAATAAAATGAATGCCCTGAAAGAGGAAGACTGCATCAAACCAAGAATGGCAACAGACGAGGAATTAAGCCTGGTCCATGATCCCGATTACATTAACGCGGTTAGATTAGCCGGACAAGGAAAGCTTGACCCAGATAAAGCCTTAAATTATGGAATTGGGACCGAAGACACCCCTATTTTCTCTGGAATGCATGAAGCAAGCGCTTGGCTTGTGGGAGGAACATTGTCTGCCGTTGATGAAGTAATGGAAGGTCGTGCTCAGCATGCCATAAATCTGGGCGGTGGTTTGCATCATGGCTTTAGAGGAAAAGCCTCCGGATTCTGTATCTATAATGACAGCTCTGTTGCCATTAAATATATGCAAAAAAAATATAATGCCAGAGTGCTCTACATAGATACGGATGCCCATCATGGAGATGGTGTTCAGTGGACTTTTTATGATGATCCTTCTGTTTGTACACTGTCCATTCACGAAACAGGTCGCTACCTATTCCCTGGAACTGGGAATATTACTGAACGCGGAAATGGGAAAGGGTATGGATATTCCTTTAATATCCCCCTCGATGCTTTTACGGAGGATGAATCATGGCTCGAGTGCTATGAAAAATCCTTTAAAGCTGTCATAGAATTTTTCCGCCCGGACGTTATTTTAACTCAAAACGGCGCTGACGCTCATTACTATGATCCATTAACACATCTTTCTGCTACCACTGCAATCTATCAATCCATCCCAAAACTGGCTCATAAGCTTGCACACCAATACTGCCAAGGTAAGTGGATAGCAGTTGGAGGCGGTGGATATGATATCTGGAGAGTCGTTCCGCGTGCCTGGTCCTTAATATGGCTGGAAATGACCAATCATTCAAATCGTTCAGGCAAATTGCCCGTTGATTGGATTGATCATTGGTCAGCATTAGCACCCGTCACATTACCGACTACATGGGAAGATCCGCCTGATATGTACAAGCCCATCCCACGTAAGGCAGAGATTACTGAAAAAAATGCCAAAACCCTGGAAAAGGCACTTTACACGATTCTATCCTAAGCCGATAAATCTGCAGAATTTCAAGTAACTGATTATAAATATTTCATGGTTTAAATTTCTTATATAACTGGTCACAGACACCAAGTTACACACTAAAAAGACGAGGACTGGATATAATGTATACTACCGGTTTACTAAAATAAAAAGCTGAACCATTTGTAGAACTATTCACAAAATGGCTCAGCTTTTTTTAATTTTTATTTTGTTGAGTCTCTCTCTTCAATTCTGTAAGGCAGAATTACAGAGGATTCATCTACCTCTTCTTTGTTCATAAGTTTTGTCAGCAAGCGCATGGAAACGGCACCAATATCATATAATGGCTGAACAACCGACGTTAGACGAGGACGTACCATTAAAGATAATCTCGTACTATCCGAACTGATTACTTCAAGATCCTCCGGTATGGAGATACCTTTATCTTGCGCTGCATGAATGATGCCAAGAGCTGCCTCATCAGAGCATACAAAAATAGCTGTCGGTTTATTATCCAATTCCATTAGCTGGTTCAAAGCTTCGATTCCGTCATCATAGGATGCATCTGTTTCTACTAGATATTCTTCATTATAAGGAATATTAGCGGATTCCAATGCTTTGCGGTATCCCGGCACCATTTTTTTCTCTATAATTGCATTTTGCAAAGATCCTGATACCATGGCAATATTCTTATGTCCACGATCAGCAAAAGATGTAATCGCATCTATGACGGCTTGTTCATAATCAATATTCACAGATGGAATTTGAGCAGAATCTTCAATTGTACCTGCCAATACAACTGGAACCGGTGATTTCTTGAATTCTGCGATATGCTCATCCGTAATATTTGAACTCATAAAGACAAGTCCATCAACTTGTTTGCCAAGCATCGTTTGGATTAAACGGCTTTCTTTTTCTTCATTTGAATCCGAGTTACTTAAAATAATATTATATTTATACATGGTAGCAATATCTTCAATCCCTCTTGCTAATTCAGCATAGAAGATACTGGAGATATCTGGAATAACAACTCCGACTGTTGTTGTTTTCTTACTTGCTAATCCGCGTGCCACAGCATTCGGTCTGTAGCCAAGTCTTTCAATTACTTCATTTACTTTTTTACGTGTTGCTGGTTTAACGTTTGGATTACCGTTGACAACACGTGATACAGTAGCCATTGAAACATTTGCTTCACGAGCTACATCATAAATTGTAATATTCATTTTTTACACCGCCCAAATTTCTCTATTCTTATCCTAATAGTATTCAATTAAGTACCATTTAGTATGTTATTATAATAATACTCTACCCTCTAAATTCGTGCAAATAAACACTTTATCTATTTTCTTACTATTGTATACATAACGAATCCTATTTTCACTAAGGCTAGCTCAGGACTTACTTAAAAAAGATAATTAAATTTTATAAATTCCACTTCTTAAAATTCAGGGACGATTAATTCGTTAAACTAATGAAGAAAAATGAAAAAGAGTTGCCAAATAGCAACTCCATATTTATTAAATTCTGATACCTGTCTGCTTAGTGAATTGATTAATCTCGTTTACAAACGTATCAAATTGGTTTAAATCCATCTGTTGTGCTGAATCAGATAGAGCAACTGCCGGATCAGGATGAACTTCGGCCATAACCCCATCAGCACCGATTGCCAATGCAGCTTTAGCAGTTGGAATTAGCAGATCTCTTCGGCCAGTCGAATGCGTAACATCTACCATCACCGGTAAATGTGTTTCCTTTTTCAGTATAGGTACAGCTGAAATATCCAGTGTATTCCGTGTAGCCTTTTCATACGTACGAATTCCGCGTTCACATAATATAATATTTCCATTTCCCTGCGCCATTATATATTCAGCTGCGTTAATGAATTCTTCAATCGTCGCTGCCAGCCCTCTTTTGAGCAGAACAGGTTTATTGACAGCACCCGCTGCTTTTAATAACTCAAAGTTCTGCATATTACGAGCACCAATTTGGATCACATCAATATACTTGACCGCAGTCTCAATATCCGCCGGATTTACAATTTCGCTTATAACAGCCAAATCGAATTCATCAGCAACTCTCTTCAGGATTTTTAATCCTTCTTCACCCAACCCTTGGAAATCATAAGGGGATGTTCTTGGTTTATAAGCTCCGCCTCGGAGTAATTTATATCCTTTATCCTTAACAGCTTTTGCTACAGTCGCTACTTGTTCATAGGATTCTACCGCACATGGGCCAAACACAAAGGACGGTATTCCATTTCCCACTTTCTCACCCTTCAAATCAATTATCGTATCATCAGGATGCTTTTTACGGGAAACTAGCAATGCTTTACGGTGATCATCTTCCTGTAATTCGAGGCTTGCTTTAAATATTTCTTTAAAAATATGTTCAATGGTTGATTTTTCAAATGGGCCATCATTATTTTGGATAAGTGTATTAAGCATTTCTCTTTCTCTAACAGGATCATAACGATACTGGCTTTGCTTACCTTTTAATTCACCGATTTGTTGTACAACTTTTCCTCGTTCGTTAATAAGCTGTAATAATTGCAAATTCAAATTATCCAGTTGTTCTCTTAATACATCCAGTTCCATATTACTCAATATCACTCATCCTCTCTGTTCTGCATTGCATGATTTTAGCCTGGGTCTCATATATTTTAAAAATTTCTAAATCACTTAGTAAAATATTTTACATTTCAGTATATAATTGAAACTATTATAACGGATTAATTCGGTATTGTCACTATTAAACCTTTATTAATAAACCGCTTTTAAGTGTTAAAGCATAAAAGGAGAGACGAATCCTTGACCAAAAAAATTTTTGCTCTCGATATTGGTACACGCTCAGTTGTAGGAATCATATTAGAAATACGCCTCGATCAATATGTCGTTACAGACGTCATCATTAGAGAACATACTGAGCGCGCAATGCTGGATGGCCAGATTCATGATGTCGTAGCTGTTTCCAACGTTATACTCGATATTAAGCTTACACTTGAAAAAAAGCACGGTCCTCTTACTAAAGTATGCGTAGCAGCTGCAGGACGTGCTTTGCGTACAGAGATTGGAAGATCATCTATCCCTATATCCGGCAAGCCTCTCCTTTCTGCCGATGACCGCATTCATCTAGAATTAGCTGCGGTACAACAAGCACAGTTTCAGGTAGCTGAAAAAGAAGAAATCCAAAGTAATTATCACTATTATTGTGTAGGCTATTCTGTTCTCCATTACTATCTTGATGGCCAGGAAATCGGAAATTTACTTGACCAAAAAGGGGATGAAGCAGAAGCAGAAATTATCGCTACTTTTCTGCCCCGAGTAGTCGTTGAATCACTATTTGCTGCACTCAAAAGAGTTAATCTTGAGCTGGAAGCACTGACTCTTGAACCAATTGCTGCAATTCATGTCCTTATTCCACCCTCGATGAGAAGGCTCAATGTCTGCCTTGTTGACATTGGAGCTGGCACTTCTGATATAGCGATTACAGATGAACGAACCGTTATTGCCTACGGTATGGTCCCTGTTGCCGGAGATGAGATAACAGAGGAAATCAGTGATCAGTATTTACTTGATTTCCCGATTGCGGAAGATACCAAGAGATCCATAAATGAACAGGAGTTTGTCAAAATCAGTGATATTCTTGGTTTCGAATCAGAAATTCCAAAAGAAGAGATGATTAAAGCCATCTATCCCGCCATTGAAAAGTTGGCAGATTCCATTAGCCGAGAAATTTTGCAACTGAATAATGCGAAGCCCCCGCAAGCCGTTATGCTTATTGGCGGAGGTAGCTTAACACCGCGTTTACCCGATATTTTAGCAGAGAAATTAAATTTACCTTCCAATAGAGTTGCTATACGCGGAATAGACGCTATCAAAAATTTAGTGATTGAGCCTGATAACATCAAAGGGCCTGAACTCGTTACGCCCATTGGAATAGCCATTTCATCAGATGTTAATCCAATCCATTATGTATCTGTTGAAGTAAATGGGGTCCCTGTTCGTTTATTTGATCTAAAGCAACTGACTATAGGAGATGCCCTTCTTGCAGCAGGTCTTCATTTAACAAAGCTATATGGTAAACCGGGTAACGCAAAGATTGTTAGTATTAACGGCAGAAATATTACCATACCGGGTACACATGGAGAACCTCCTCTAATCAAAAAGAATAATGTGTCTTGCTTACTTGATGCTCCATTAACCCCTGGAGATCAGCTATGGATAGAGAAGGGAAAAGACGGTTCTGAAACACCTGTGATAGTAAGGGAATTACTTGATGAGCTGCCTATGAGGAAGATTTATATAAACGAAGAGAAATATGAAATTCCGTGTACCCTATTCATGAATGGTTTTCCTGCCGATGGTCATGAAGATGTCCATGATGGTGATCGAATTGTTTTTAAAATGCCTGAGACCGTTCAGGATGCATTATTGTTCGCTGGTTTGAATTCTATACTGGATGAACTTATCCCGTTTAACCTATTTATCAATGGCCGGCAGGAAAGCTTCGTTTCGTTTTCAGGTGCCATATATGTTAACGGAAAAGGTGTTTCTTTAAAGTATCGGATAGCCGATCATGATCGCCTCACCTTAGTTCGAAGAAAAGCAATCACAGTCAAGGATTTAATAGGTGTCTATAAGACTGAAGAGCTTAATCAAATATCTGTCACATTTAATGGTCAACCACTTACTTTGACAAATAATAGCTATACAGTCTATCGGGAAGATAGAGCCTTAGATGATACAGATATCCTTATAAATGGGGAACAATTAAAAATAAACGTTAATAAAGACTCTACTTTTATATTCCAGGATCTATTTCGATACATTGAAATAGAACTTCCCAAGAATAATCCAGGTGGGTTTCACCTAATGCGGAATAAACAGGAGGTCACGTTTTACGATGAAATCCAAGATGGTGATCACCTTGAAATCGTTTGGTTTAGTTCGCAAAATAATCCGACCATAAGTAAACCGGTAAGGAGTTAATTTCCTTACCGGTTTCTATTTAGGTATATTCTTTAATTGCCTGTTCCAGACTTTGCGCTGTAATTCTTCCATGAGATGTATTCCACACAGCCTCACTATTTTTAAATAATATAGCTTGTGGTGACTCATGTTTGATTCCAGTCAAATCTCGAACATGCTCTGATAGTGGTTTGGCTTCCTGTACAGCTAGATAAGCTGTTGCTATAGCAGGATGCTCAGCGACAAACTGGGAATACTCATCAAAAGCTGCACCACTAATTGGGCATGTAAGGCTATGCTTCAGAAGCAGAAAAACATCATGCTCTAAAAGTTGCTGTAATTCCTCTTCGTTAGTTATCTTTTTCATCTATATCCCCCCATTTGCGTTTATTCCAAACCACTATTATTTTTTATTTGTTGTGTTTTTCGAATTGGATGCTGAATTGTTTTTATTTCCAGTTGAATTAGAAGAATTAGAACTTAAATCAACTTTTATTGTATTATTCGAGCTATTAGATGGTGTTTTACCAGAAGATGTATTTCCGCTGGCTGTCGAATTGAAGCCAGTTTTTTCAGATGCATACGTTTCTTCTTTAGCTGTATTTTTACTGTCTATGTTTTCTTCTCCAACATACACGTCATCTGGGGAATCAACTACAACGTTACTATCCAATGTCTTATCTGTTTGATTTTCCTCTGTATCAGAAGATTGACTGTTGCTTTCTTCATTTGTCGTGCTTCCAAACTTTTTCTTAACCGCTTCTGTTAATGGTGCACCTTTTTCTTTTGCGACAGAAATCCATTCTGTTCCTTTTTCTTGAGCTGTTTGTTTTAAAGCCATTCCTTTTTCTTGAGCTGTTTGTTTTAAAGCCATTCCTTTTTCAGTAGCTGTTTGTTTTAAAGCAGATCCCTTTTCGGTAGCCGTTTGTTTTAAAGCAGACCCCTTTTCAATTAATGGAGTTCCTTTTTCCATTAAAACGCTGCCTTGTTCTGATAAATCGTGACGAAGTTCTTTACCGGACTTAGGTGCTAAAAACAATGCAGTAGCTGCTCCAACAAGCCCGCCTACTATTGCTCCTACTACAAAATCTTTTGTAGACATACCATTATCTTGATTAAAATTTTCATTTTTATTATTCATTCTTAAACATCTCCTTTTTTATAGTTGATTAAGATTGAGAACGTTGATATCTGGTTTCTTGTGTAGGTACAGTAACATCTCTGTCTGCTTCAGCTTCGGTATAAATTGCTGTACTTTGTTCAGCTTTATGTTTTTTCCACTTATTCACAAGCTCAATACATGCATTACCCCATTGAACTACTTGGGTAATTTTTTCGTCATTATGACTCGCAGCCAATTGAACTCGGTTTGTAATCTGGTCAATGGTTTGATTCACACGTTGAATCGATCCTCCCACACCTTTAACTGCATCAACAACCGTATTTAAATTCTCAGATTTATGCTGAATATCTTCAGCCAAAGCATTTGTCTTATGTAGCAGCAGTGTTGTCTCGGTTGTTATACCTTGCATCTGAGTTTCTAGGCCTGTTAATGTGCTAGATACACTCTCCATTGTTGTTTGAAGGGATTTTAATGTTCTTGAAAGATAAATAACAAGAACCAGGAACGCTATGGCAATCACTGCCACACTTAAATATAAGATAATTTCCATCGTCTTCACTCCATCTCTAAATTATAATTAGTTTTTACCCTTAATCTCCTTATTTAAACTATATAAGAATTTATTCTACTCCACAATGTTCCTTCCACACTTAATATTATTAATAAAGTAAGATACAATTAAATTAAGCTTATGAAATGAAAGGAGATTTTTTTTATGAGGGATCCAAGAATTCAGCAATTAGCTCATAATTTAATTAACTATTCCGTAAAATTACAAAAAGGAGAAAAAGTACTTATAGAAAATTTCGGTATACAGCCAGAACTTGTTAAAGCATTGGTAATTGAGGCATATCAGGCTGGTGGATACCCATTTGTATCAACAAAAGATCAAACCATTGAAAGACAGTTACTATTAGGTGCAACTGAAGAACACTATAGCTTAATCGCCGAATTTGAATCACAGGTTATGGGTAAAATGGATGCCTATATAGGTCTTCGTGCAGGTGATAATATTTCAGAACATTCTGATGTTCCTGCTGATAAAATGAAAGTCTATGGACAGACCGTACAAAATAAAGTACATAGAGACATCCGCGTTCCAAAAACAAAATGGGTGGTCCTTCGTTATCCAACCAATTCAATGGCTCAGCTGGCAAAAATGAGTACAGAAGGATTTGAGGATTTTTATTTTAATGTATGTAATCTTGATTATGCCAAAATGTCTGAGGCGATGGATAGCCTAGTCGAGTTAATGAATCAAACGGACAAAGTACGCATTACAGGTCCAGGAACAGATTTACATTTTTCTATTAAAGGCATTCCTGCTATTAAATGTGCCGGTGAGCGTAATATCCCAGATGGTGAAGTGTATACCGCTCCTGTACGTGATTCTGTAAATGGCACCATTACGTATAATACCCCATCTCCATATCAAGGATTTACATATGAAAATGTATGTCTAACATTCGAAAACGGAAAAATCGTTAAGGCAACAGCGAATGACACAGAAAGAATCAATAAGGTATTTGATACTGATGAGGGCGCACGTTATATCGGCGAATTTGCCATAGGCGTTAATCCGTATATAACCAACCCAATGCAGGATATTCTATTTGATGAAAAAATTGATGGAAGCTTTCACTTTACACCGGGTCAAAGCTACGATGAGGCACCAAATGGTAATCACTCCAGCATCCATTGGGATTTGGTTAATATCCAACGTAAAGATTATGGAGGCGGCGAAATATATTTTGATGATCGACTAATTAGAAAAGACGGCAGATTCGTTCTCCCAGAATTAGAAAAACTAAACCCTGAGAATTTAAAATAAACAAAAAAACCCTTCAAGAGTGCTTACTTATACTCTCGAAGGGTCTTTATTTGCATTTATTTCGTTATAAAACTCTCATAGGCTGCTTGCACTTTTTGGATATCTCCAGCACCCATAAATAATAATACACCTTTTTCATGATTTTTAAGGATAGATGGATCTTCCTCCTGAATAATTTGAGCACCATCCACCTTATTACAAAGATCTTTAACTGTTAGTTTCCCATTCAGCTCTCTTGCTGATCCGAAAATTTCACATAAGTATACTTTATCCGCTTCTTTTAAGCTTTCAGCAAAATCATCTAAAAACTTTTGAGTTCTAGAGAAGGTATGCGGTTGGAATACAGCTACAATTTCCCGATCAGGATACTTTTGTCGAGCTGAATCAATTGTTGCCTTTATCTCTGTTGGATGATGGGCATAATCATCGATTAAGACTTGGTGATTAACTTTTTTTTCTGAGAAACGTCTCTTAACACCTGTAAATGACATTAAGCGTTCCTTAATAATTTCCACATCAATATCCTCATATTGACAAAGAGCAATAACAGCTAACGCATTTAAAACGGTATGACGTCCAAACATTGGAATGGTAAATGTCTCATAATAATTATTTCTTACATGTACATCGAATGTAGTTCCAGCTTCTGAAGTGACAATATTCTTAGCCTGGAAATCATTTTCTTCGTTAAACCCATAAAATATGACCGGTACTTTCGCCTGGATTTTTTGTAGCTGCTCATCATCACCACAGGCAATAATTCCTTTATTTACTTGTAGTGCCATCTCTTGAAAAGCAGAGAACACATCATCAAGATTTGCAAAATAATCCGGATGATCAAAATCAATATTGGTCATAATGGCATAGTCCGGATCGTAGGATAAAAAGTGTCGGCGGTATTCGCAAGCTTCAAATACAAAGTATTTAGAATCCGCTTCTCCCTTACCTGTACCATCGCCAATTAAAAATGACGTTGGCTCAGCTCCGCTGATTACATGAGACATTAAGCCTGTAGTCGATGTTTTTCCATGTGCGCCTGTAACAGCTATGCTCACGAACTTTTTAAGGAAATCTCCAAGAAATCGTGGATAGCGAATGACTGGCAAACCAAGTTCTAAAGCTTGAACAATCTCATCATGACTGTCAGGAAAAGCATTTCCTGCGATGATTGTCATACCTGGTTTAATATTTTCTTTATTAAATGGCAATATTGTTATACCGGCATTTTCAAGTGCGATTTGGGTAAAAAATCTTTTTTCATAATCTGAACCCTGTACCTGATATCCCATATCATGTAGGATTTGGGCTAACGCGCTCATCCCGGATCCTTTTATACCTACGAAGTGATAAACTGTCATAGAATGAACCTCCAACATACGTCAATGCTGTAAAACAGTATATGACGGTCTCTTTTTTTTGCTAATTGCAGTTTGCCTGCTCCTGCCTGTTTAGGCTTTACTAATTGAAATAATATAAGTAGTTAAAACCAGTTAGATTACTATTGAAACGAGCACAAGCAATCCATATCTTCATTGCGTTAAAGATATAACTTGTATGATTATAAACCTATAAATCGATTTCGTACAATTTTTCTAACTGATTTTCTCATAAATATAGTATTACCTTTTCTGGCAAATACTCATAATTAAATTATTATACAAAAATTTTCCCTCTGTTCAAAAAGGGGATTGAGATTCATGTATAGCTTCTAAATCAGATTCAGATATAAGCACATCACGAGGTTTACTTCCTTTTGATTCTGATAGAATTCCTTCTTTCTCAAGCATATCAATCAGCCTCGCTGCCCTGTTATAACCAATCCTAAAGCGTCTTTGCAGGCTGGATATGGATGCTCCACCCATCTCAACAGCAAACTCACACACTTCGTAATAAAGTTCATCCTTTTCTTCTATATGTTCACTTGTTTTTACCAATTCATTTGGCTCAAACATAAAGGATGGCTTAGCCTGATCCATTACATGTTTTACGACATCCTCAATCTCATCATCTGTTACAAAAGTTCCCTGCAGGCGGACTGTTTTAGAAGTCCCATTTTCCAGAAACAGCATATCTCCCCGTCCAAGTAACTTTTCAGCTCCGCTTTGGTCCAGAATCGTACGTGAATCAACCTGTGAAGAAACAGAAAAAGCAATTCTTGTAGGAATATTTGCTTTGATTAATCCGGTAATGACGTCTACAGATGGTCTTTGTGTGGCTACCAGTAAATGAATCCCACATGCTCTGGCTTTCTGCGCAATACGGCAGATCGCTTCCTCTACGTCAGCAGGAGACATCATCATTAAGTCAGCCAGCTCATCAATCACGATAACTAAATAAGGAAGCTTATGTTCCATTTGCCCGGATGATAGTGCCTTTTCATTATATCTGACAATATCTCTCACACCTGAATGAGCAAACAATTCATATCTCCGTTCCATCTCTTCCACTGCCCATTTCAGTGCAGCTGTTGCAGCTTTTACATCTGTAATAACCGGTGCTGCCAGATGTGGAATATTGTTGTATGGCGCTAGTTCAACCATTTTCGGATCAATTAGTAAGAGTCTGACATCAGATGGATGCGATTTATATAATAGACTGATTAAAACGGAATTAATAAATACACTTTTTCCGGAACCTGTAGAGCCTGCCACCAATCCATGCGGCATTTTCTTCAAATCGGTTACAATTGGGTTTCCGGATATGTCCAACCCGACTGCCACTGAAAGCGGTGAGGTATTCTCAGCAAAAACTTTTTCCTCCAAAACCTCACGCAGATAAACAGGACGTGTATTTATATTGGGAATTTCAATTCCAATCATTCGTTTCCCGGGTATCGGTGCTTCTATACGAATATCTTTAGCAGCCAGGCTTAGTTTTAGATCATCATTTAAATTTGTGATTTTACTAACCTTAACACCAGGATCCGGCTGAACCTCAAATCTTGTTACAGAAGGTCCTTGAGAATACGTATGCACTCTAGCCTTAACATTGAATTGTTCAAGTGTATCATCTAGCAAGGCTGCTTGTTCTGCAAGCCAATCAGCATCTTCTCTAATGTCCACTCGTGGCTTCAAAATTGAAATATCCGGATATTGATAGGATTCATTCAGTTTTTTTTTAGGTTGCTCTAAAGGCTTTTCCTCTTTGCTGGCAATCGTTTTTTGATTGCGATTTGCTGCAATATGATCTTTATCATTTTTAAGCATTAATACGTTAAAAGGAATGTGTTTTCTGCGCTCCCTAATACGTTTTTCTCTTTCTATTTTTCGTCTCTCTTCTTCATCCATAGAATCATTTGTCTCTTTTGCTTCCATTCGACTGTTTAGCTCTGATAAAGAGACTTCCTGATTTATATGTTTCTCCGTACCATCCAGTTGAGCGGATTTCTCCAAACTATTGGTTTGATCCATTGACTGTGTTTCGAACGAAGTTATAGATTCATTCGAAACAGATTCACTCGTTTGAATGTCCTTGATTGAAAACTCATCCTCAGTTCCGTCAAGCAGAATAATATCCTGCCCATTTCTCTCATTGTGACTGATGTCTATATTTTCTTCATCATTTCCGCTTACCTGCTGGTCTTCTTCTATATTCATTACAGATTCATTGGTCTGCGTGATTAAATCATGAGCTTGCTGAATTTCATCTCTCTTGTATGGTTGGTCTTCCTCCATATGAGAATCAGCTTCCTCGATATCCTCATATACCTCACTGTATGAAGGGGAATGGACGTAATCTTCAACTGGTTCCTTCGGTTGGAGTCCTATGTTGTTATCCAATTTTTCATCATCAGCTTGTTCATCAACATTCTGATGAATCATTGGAATAGATTCAAATTCCTCCTGCTTCATCTGTGAGTCGGAATGCATGAACAGTGTATCTTCTTCCACAATTCCTTCTTCTTGAATTATTTCTTCTTCATAATCAGCGTTTAATATCGCTTCATTCATTTCCTCTATAATCTGATTCTCACTGACTGGATCCCATGCTAGTTCACTTGTGGCTGCAACCTCTGTATCCTCTGCTGAAACAGTATCAGGCAATAGTGGAGCAATCACACTCTCCATATCCTCCATATGCCTATTCCCATCATTATTCGAGACTTTTGGCTGTTCCTCTTTGATCTCTTCATCTGAATGCTTGAAATCGGAATTCAGCGGCAGCTCATCCTGTCTTTCCATTTCAATGGATGGATCTTGATTGACCTTCGGTGGATTTACTTTCTTTCCATGCATTAAAGCAAGTACGGAATCTAAGGTTGTTTCGGATGGTAATTCATATTCAACTGTTTTTTGATTTTTAGTGCCGGCCTGTCGATTTTGAAATCCATAAATAGGCGAAGGTATTTCCGTTCTTCTAAACGGCTTTTTATTCGGAACAACTTCGTTCTGTTTTGGTTCTAGTTTAGGTATGATTCTTTGATTTGACATTTTTAATTTAGGAGTAGCAGCCGGAGATTTCTCAAATCTCCTCACGTGCA
>NZ_JBZCPP010000008.1:0-192130 GCF_058267515.1 Pradoshia sp. Z6_59 | reverse complement strand
TTCTTCTGAATTAAAATTAGCCATAAAAAACACCCCGTAAAAGTTAGATTGATGTCTAACTTTTACGGGGCAGTTCAAAAAGGTACTCGCGTTTTGCTTTTTATACTTCCATGATAATAGGCAGAATCATCGGGCGCCTTTTGGTTCTTTCGTACAAGAAAGGTCCGAGTGTATCTGTAACTTGATTTTTAATTTCAGACCATTGTGTAGTCTTACGCGCCATGATCTTGTTCAAATGCTGTGTGATAAGGTTCTGAGCTTCGTTAATCAGATCTCCTGATTCACGCATATAGACGAACCCGCGGGAAATGATATCCGGTCCAGCAGCAATTTTGAACTCTTTCATATTGATGCTGACAACGACAATCACAAGGCCTTCTTCTGAAAGAATACGACGGTCGCGCAGGACGATATTTCCAATGTCCCCAATTCCGCTACCATCTATATAGACATTGCCTGAAGGTACCTTGCCGGCAACGGTCGCGCTATCCTGAGTAAGTGCCAGCACTTCACCGTTGTCCATGATAAAGCAATTTTCCTCCAAGACACCGCAATCCACAGCCGTTTGTACATGTGTTCGCTGCATGCGGTATTCTCCGTGGATTGGCATAAAGAACTTAGGTTTCATTAATCTGAGCATTAATTTTTGTTCTTCTTGTCCACCATGGCCAGATGTATGAATATTACTTAAAGGACCATGAATGACATCGGCTCCAGCACGGAATAACATATTAATGGTGCGTGATACACTAACCGTATTACCTGGTATTGGTGATGATGAGAATACAACTGTATCACCAGGATTAATCTGGATTTGTCTGTGAGTACCATTTGCAATTCTGGATAAGGCAGCCATCGGTTCACCCTGTGAACCTGTACAAAGAATTGTTACTTCGTTTGCTGGTAATCTGTTTAATTGCTGAGTATCAATAAATGTTTCTTTTGGTGCGGTAATATAACCAAGTTGAAGTCCTATTTCGATGGCATTTTCCATACTGCGACCAAAAACGGCTACTTTCCTGTTGTTTTGTACAGCTGCTTCTGTAACTTGCTGCAGGCGATGAATATTAGAAGCAAAGGTTGCGAAAATAATACGTCCTTCTACTTTTCGGAATATATCATGTATACTTTCGCCAACTTTACGCTCAGACATAGTGAAATTAGGAATTTCACTATTCGTACTGTCTGAGAGAAGGCATAGAACACCTTCTTGACCGATTTCAGCCATTTTGGTTAAATTGGCAGGTTCTCCAACCGGAGTAAAGTCGAACTTGAAATCACCGGTATGTACGATATTGCCTTGTGGAGTTTTTACCACAATGCCGTATGCATCCGGGATACTGTGAGTAGTACGATAGAAAGTAACAGAAGTTTTCCGGAACTTGATTACATCGTCCTCTTTAATTTCATGGATAATGGCTTGTCTAAGTAAACCGTGTTCTTCTAATTTCTTCTTTACTAATCCAATTGCCAATTTGCCACCATAAAGTGGAATATTGACTTGCTTTAGTAAATAAGGTATCCCGCCAATATGATCCTCATGACCATGAGTAATAAACAAACCTTTAATCTTGTCCGCGTTTTTAACGATATAGGAATAATCCGGTATGACATAATCTATGCCAAGTAATTCATCCTCCGGAAACTTTATCCCAGCGTCAATTAGGATAATTTCATCCTGGAATTGAACGCCATATGTGTTTTTGCCGATTTCGCCTAGCCCTCCGAGGGCGAAAACAGCTGTTTGATCGTTCTTGACAAATTTCATATATTATTTGGTCTCCATAATACGGAAATCCGGATTTTGTTTTTCAAATTCCAAATATTCATCTTTAAGAACTTGAACAAATTCAATATTGTATGGAAGGCTTTTTAACTTTTGACGGACATCTCTTTCCGATTCCCCTTCAACGTAAATAGATTTAGTATTTTCGCGAACGGGTGTCTCTGCTGCGTTCTCCTGAAAAAAAACTTTAAAAATCATGTAAATCTCTCCTAACTTACTCTTGTAAAATTTATAAATAAAGAGGTGGCAAGGAGCAACAACCAGGCCACCTTATCTATTGATATTCATCTTTGACTGTCGGTCTAAACAGTTCAGCATCTCTATTATAAGAAAATTTCCTAACATTTGCATGTTTAAACAATTTTCAATAAGGACTGTTATCTACTTTACCGTATAGAATAAGCCCTCCGCAAGGATATTTGAAGGGCTTTTCAAAAAATTATGCAATTGATTTCCTGCCCATCAGGTCTTTCCATTGTTTGAGAAGCTTTTTTCTGAGCTTTTTTAACATGGCTGACCATCTCCTTTATCTATTATTTTAATGGTAATTTAGCGTTTGGTAAATATGCATGCGAGATATAAGCACCTAAACGTAAAATAAATTTATCGTCCCACTTATAAATAGTATATGCTTGGATTCAAAAGCTTATATTGTAATTTATTGACATTCGCGCCTGATTCTTAATCTAAGTATAACTAATTTCTTTTACCGTTACTAATTTTCCTGAATAGCCAAGTTAACAAATCCTCGCTATTTTCCTGTTGTGGAGATTCCTCATGCAGAAGTTTGCTATTTATTATGATAGTATGATTGTAAATAATAATACATTAAAAATAGTATTGCGCATCTGGGAGGAAATGTTTATGGGGAAAATTGTATTTTTTGACATTGATGGGACACTTCTAAATTCTGAAAAGAAATTACCGGAATCCACTAAGGAAGCAATCCATTTACTAAAAAAAAATGGGACATACGTTGTAATTGCAACAGGAAGGGCACCTTTCATGTTCAGTCATCTTATTCATGAACTGGAAATCGACTCTTTTGTTAGCTTTAATGGCCAATATGTTGTTTTTGAGCATGAGATGATTTATAAAAACCCTCTATCTCCATCTCAATTAGAAAAATTAACGAGTGAAGCAAAGGCGAATGGGCATTCCATGATCTATATGAATGAGAAAACAATGAAAGCCAACGTTACACATGATCCATTAATAGAAGAGAGTATGGGATCTCTTCATTTTCCACATCCTGAGGAAAAGGGAGACTTTTATAAAAATCATGAAATTTACCAAGCTCTTTTATTTTGTGAGGAACATCATACGCCTCTTTATGAAGGGAACTATTCGGATCTGCAATTTATACGCTGGCATCCATATGCAATGGATGTAGTACCAAATGGAGGGTCAAAAGCTAAAGGAATTGAGTATGTGATTGAGCGCAAGGGATTCTCTATGGATGAGGTTTATGCTTTTGGAGATGGATTAAATGATTTAGAGATGATTAAGGCAGCCGGTACCGGTGTGGTTATGGGAAATGGCGTATCGCTGTTAAAGAAAGAAGCGGACTTTATTACAAAAAGTGTAGATTCAGATGGGATTTATTATGGTTTAAAGGAATTAAAGCTTATATAAATTTATTGAGTGATCAACTGACCAGACATAAAAGACTTCGGATAGGGTAGAGCGGTGTAGCAATCAATAAGTGAACAAAAAAAGACTGTAGACCACCCTAAATAGGAAAAATGTCTACAGTCTCAGCCGGTGATTAATCACCGGTTTTTATTTTTCAATGGCTACCGCATTGTCTAAGTGGGCAAATGGATCTTTAGGATTTATATGATCATAGAACATAACTCCATTTAAATGATCAATTTCATGCTGAATAATAATGGCCATCATACCACTTAACCTTAAAGTGATCTCTTCCCCCTCAAGCGTATAAGCATGTACTTTTACTTTATTGTAACGGGGAACATAGCCTGGTATGGCACGATCTACTGATAAACAACCTTCTCCAGCACTCAAATAAGCCTTCTGAACAGAATGGCTAATAATTTTTGGATTAAAGAGGGAATAGCTATGGAGCTTATTTTTATCGTCTGTAGCGTGAATAGCAATCATTCGTTTTGAAATATTAATTTGAGGAGCTGCCAGTCCAACCCCAGGACGTAGACCGTATTTTTCTGCTTTTACTGGATCCTGGCTGTTTTGTACATATTCCATTAAGCTTTTGAGAATTTCCTGGTCTTCTTTGGAAGGCGGAATTTGTACTTCCTCCGCTCTTTTGCGTAGAGTAGGGTGTCCTTCTCTAATAATATCTTGCATTGTAATCATTATTTCACCTCATAAAACTGTCCATTTATACTTTATAGTCTATCAAACCTTGCATAAAAAGTTAATTAAGACTTCTGCAATCTTAACAAACATGTATGGGGTCTAATAGCCTTATTAATCTTTACGTAGTACTGTATTTTAAGTTTGGGAATTAATCAATAGCCATCATACAACAATATATGACCTTATATCCAGATTACTAAGTGATTTCGGGGGTATTACTCCTATTATATATGTTATTTGTTGTCAAAATATTTCCATTTCGTTATAGTAAAGTAGGGATAGATAGGAGTGCTAATCATGGAAAAATACAAAAAAATTATTACACTTACAGGAATATTAGTAGTAATCCTTGCATTAACAGGATGTCTAAACAATAGCAGTCCGGAAGAGAAAATTTATGATACTCTGGAAGAAGTGGCTGCATTGGAGGAAGACTTCCAAAAACAACAAGAGCCGCTTCAAAAGCTAGAGGAAGAAGATAATGAACTGTACGGCAAGATTATACAACTGGGTATGAAAGAAATAGAAGAAATACAATCATTATCAAATGATGCCATCAAAGGAATAGAAGAAAGACAAGCGTTAATGAAAAAGGAAAAAGCAGCTATTGATAAGGCTAAGGAACAATTTAAGGGTTTCAATGACCATATAAACGATCTTGAAGACTCTTCCTTAAAAGCAAAAGCGAATGAATTAAAGGATACAATGACGAACAGATATAAGGAGTATGATGAACTGTATAAACATTATACAAAGAGTCTTACACAGGAGAATGAGTTATACACACTCTTTAAAAAAGAGGATGTAACCAAAGAAGATCTACAGAAACAAATTGAGGTAATTAATGAAACGTATAATTCACTAATGAACTCAAATAAAAAATTTAATGACTTAACGAATGAATATAATGAACAAAAGATTGCTTTCTACAAAAGCGCAAAACTAGATGTTGATACAGAATAAGAAAAAGCCATCAGGAGTGATGGCTTTTTTTATAGAAGTTCTAGGTTGGCGTTAAATCATTTTGATACGTTTTGGTATGTTTTGTTAAGTAATCAAAGCTAATTGATTTTTTAGAAACATCGGGTATGATTAGTTTTATTATAATTTTAAAATGGTTATTTAGTTTTTATACTTTTTGGATTGTCTGTTCAATACAGTTATTTGTTTTGTCTATATTACTATAGGGGATTATAAATACAGAAAGTTCATCTTTGTAAGCGCTTTTTCTACAATCTGTATTAGTATAAAAAAATATTACTGTATAACAGTTTGTTTTTGTTGAAAGTTTGCGAAAATGTTTACATACTCGAAACATATAAATTGACGGCAATTATTTAAATCGTGTAAACTGAAACCGTTGATACAGTTGTACTACTTTTTTATCCAGAGAAAACTAATACAGTTATCTAATGGTTTAGGTATGGAAAACTGGCATTATGATAATTTAAAGATGGATATTTAACCATTTATAGAAAGGAAGATGTGAATCCTATGGCTTCTAAACAACAAAAAGTCCTTTTTGAGGCAGAGAAGCAGTTGGAAAGCGTAAGCGACCAGTTCAAGACGTTGCAAATTTTAAATGAAGAGGGAGAAGTCGTAAATAAATCAGCTATGCCTGATTTAAGCGATGAACAGCTTCAAGAATTAATGAGAAGAATGGTTTACACTCGTATTCTTGATCAACGCTCAATCTCTTTAAATAGACAAGGTCGTCTTGGTTTCTATGCTCCGACAGCTGGACAAGAAGCTTCACAATTGGCATCTCAATTTGCTTTGGAAAAAGAAGATTTCATTTTACCTGGTTACCGAGATGTACCACAAATGATTTGGCATGGTCTTCCATTGACACAA
Organism: Pradoshia sp. Z6_59; assembly: GCF_058267515.1. NCBI lineage: Bacteria > Bacillati > Bacillota > Bacilli > Caryophanales > Bacillaceae > Pradoshia > Pradoshia sp. Z6_59. Next base: position 186,150 of record NZ_JBZCPP010000008.1, on the reverse strand, counting down.
GCATTCTTGTTCTCCCGTGGACATTTTGCTGGAAATCAAATTCCTGCAGATGTTAATGTGATCTCCCCACAAATCATTATTGGTGCACAATATATCCAATGTGCAGGTGTAGCTCTTGGTATGAAGAAAAATGGAGCAAAATCTGTTGCAATCACATACACAGGTGACGGCGGTGCTTCCCAAGGTGATTTCTACGAAGGAATTAACTTTGCTGGTGCATTTAAAGCTCCTGCAATCTTTATCGTTCAAAATAACCGCTTTGCGATTTCTACACCGGTTGAAAAACAATCAGCTGCTAAAACAATCGCTCAAAAAGCAATGGCTGCCGGTATCCCAGGTATTCAGGTAGACGGTATGGATCCATTGGCTGTTTACACAGCAGTTAAAGAGGCACGCGAAAGAGCAATCAATGGAGAAGGTCCTACTTTAATTGAAACTTTAACTTATCGTTATGGTCCACATACAATGGCTGGTGATGACCCAACACGTTACCGTACAGCTGACCTTGATAACGAGTGGGAGAAAAAAGATCCACTTGTTCGTTTCCGTAAATTCCTAGAAGGAAAAGGACTATGGAGCGAAGAGAAAGAAAATGAAGTAATTGAACAAGCAAAAGAAGATATCAAAGTTGCTATTAAAGAAGCGGATAATACTCCAAAACAAAAAGTAACTGATTTAATTATGAATATGTATGAAGAGCTTCCATACAACCTAGAAGAACAATATGAAATTTACAAAGAAAAGGAGTCGAAATAAGCCATGGCCCAAATGACGATGATTCAAGCCATCACTGATGCATTACGTACTGAAATGCGTAATGATCCTAAAGTTCTCGTTTTTGGTGAGGACGTAGGAGTAAACGGTGGTGTCTTCCGTGCTACTGAAGGATTACAAAAGGAGTTTGGAGAAGACCGCATCTTTGATACCCCTTTAGCTGAATCTGGTATTGGTGGATTGGCAATTGGACTTGGATTGCAAGGATTCCGTCCTGTTCCTGAAATCCAATTCTTCGGCTTTGTATTCGAAGTTATGGACTCTATTGCTGGTCAAATGGCTCGTATGAGATATCGCTCCGGTGGTACTTATACTTCACCAATTACAATCCGTTCACCATTTGGTGGTGGTGTACATACACCAGAGATGCACGCAGACAGCCTTGAAGGTTTAATGGCTCAAACACCAGGTGTAAAAGTGGTTATTCCATCTACACCTTATGATGCAAAAGGTTTGTTAATCTCTGCTATCCGTGATAACGATCCGGTAATCTTCTTAGAACACATGAAATTATACCGTTCTTTCCGTCAAGAAGTACCTGAAGGAGAATATACAATTCCATTAGGTAAAGCTGACGTGAAACGTGAAGGTACTGATCTTTCTATTATTACTTATGGCGCAATGGTTCAGGAATCACTTAAAGCTGCAGAGCAACTTGAAAAAGAAGGTGTATCTGCAGAAGTAATCGATTTAAGAACAATCAGTCCGCTTGATATTGATACAATTATTGCATCTGTTGAGAAAACTGGACGTGCAATTGTTGTACAAGAAGCACAAAAACAAGCAGGTATTGCTGCTCAAGTTGTTGCAGAAATCAACGACCGTGCAATTCTAAGCCTGGAAGCACCAGTATTGCGTGTAACTGCACCTGATACAGTATTTGCATTCTCTCAAGCAGAGCCTATATGGTTGCCAAATCATAAAGATGTACTTGAAACTGCAAAAAAAGTTTTAGAATTTTAACATAACAGGGGATGCTTTAGTAGCATTTTCTGACTAACACAACATAACTTTAAAAACTGAAAAGAAAGAGGAGGATGAAAAGCTATGGCTTTTAAATTTAAACTCCCGGATATCGGCGAAGGTATACATGAAGGCGAAATAGTAAAATGGTTTATTAAACCAGGTGATAAAGTACAGGAAGATGACGTACTTTGTGAAGTGCAAAACGACAAATCTGTTGTTGAAATTCCATCTCCAGTAGAAGGTACTGTTCAAGAAGTATTAGTTGAAGAAGGTACTGTAGCAGTAGTCGGTGATGTACTTGTAACTTTTGATGCACCAGGCTATGAAGATGTACAATTTAAAGGTGATGAGCATGGTGAAGAAAAAACTGAAGCTCAAGTTCAATCTACGTTAGAAAGCGGACAAGATCTTAAGAAAGATGCAGCTGCTCCAGCTAACTCAGATACTCCAACAGGTGCAGGTTCACAACCACAAGCAGAAGAAACTGCAAGTGAACGTGTAATCGCTATGCCATCTGTTAGAAAATTTGCTAGAGAAAACGGTGTGGATATCCACAAGGTTACAGGCACAGGCAAAAATGGCCGTGTATTAAAAGAAGATATCCAAGCATTTATGAATGGTGGACAAGAAAGTGCGTCAGTACAAGAAGCTCCTGCTGCCAAAGAAGATGCTAAACCAGCTGCAGCTGCTATTCCTGCAGGAGAATATCCTGAAACTCGTGAAAAAATGAGTGGAATTCGTAAAGCTATTTCTAAAGCGATGGTTAACTCTAAACATACAGCTCCACACGTTACATTGATGGACGAAGTAGATGTGACTAAATTGGTTGCTCATAGAAAGAAATTCAAAGAAGTTGCAGCTGAAAAAGGAATTAAGCTAACATTCCTTCCTTATGTTGTAAAAGCTTTGACGAGCGCATTAAGAGAGTATCCAGCATTAAATACATCCCTTGATGATGCTACACAAGAAATCATCCATAAACATTACTACAATATCGGTATCGCAGCTGATACTGAAAAAGGACTTCTTGTACCTGTAGTTAAAGATGCAGATCGTAAATCTATGTTTGCTATCTCTAATGAAATCAACACACTTGCTGGAAAAGCTCGTGATGGTAAATTAGCTCCTAATGAAATGAAGGGTGCTTCTTGCACAATTTCAAATATTGGTTCTGCCGGTGGACAATGGTTCACACCAGTTATTAACCACCCAGAAGTTGCGATTCTTGGAATCGGACGTATTGCAGAAAAACCAATCGTTCGTGATGGTGAAATTGTAGCTGCTCCTGTATTATCATTATCTTTAAGCTTTGACCACCGTATGATTGATGGAGCTACTGGTCAAAATGCATTAAATCACATTAAACGTTTATTAAATGATCCAGAATTATTATTGATGGAGGGATAAGACATGGTAGTTGGGGATTTTCCAATTGAAACAGATACTATAGTAATCGGTTCTGGTCCAGGAGGTTACGTGGCAGCAATCCGTGCTGCGCAACTTGGACAAAAAGTAACAATCGTTGAAAAAGGAGACCTTGGAGGCGTATGTTTAAATGTTGGATGTATTCCTTCCAAAGCCTTAATCACTGCAGGTCACCGTTATCATGATGCCAAACATTCTGAAGATCTTGGTATCACTGCTGAAAACGTAAAAGTAGACTTCTCTAAAGTTCAAGCCTGGAAAGGTACTGTAGTAGAAAAATTAACAAGTGGCGTTGGCGGATTACTTAAAGGTAATAAAGTGGACATCGTTAAAGGTGAAGCTTACTTTGTAGACGCTAATAACATCCGTGTTATGACTGAAAATAGCGCTCAAACATATACATTTAAAAACGCTATTATCGCAACAGGCTCTAGACCGATTGAATTACCGACATTTAAATATTCTGATCGTGTCATTCATTCCACTGGTGCTTTAAACCTTGATCATATCCCTGCAAGCATGGCTATTATCGGTGGTGGAGTAATTGGAGTTGAGCTTGGTTCTGTATATGCTAACTTTGGTACTAAAGTAACCATTCTAGAAGGTATGGACGAAATCTTGGCTGCTTTCGAAAAACCAATGTCTTCTATCGTTAAACGTAACTTGAAGAAGAAAGATGTAGATATCTTCACAAAAGTTAAAGCTAAAGGCGTGGAAGAAACTAAAAATGGCGTAATTGTTACTTACGAAGAAAAAGGCGAAGAGAAAAAAGTAGAAGCTGAATATCTATTAGTAACAGTTGGAAGAAAGCCTAATACTGATGAAATTGGTTTAGAGCAAGTCGGAATTGAATTAGATGAAAGAGGCTTTATCAAAACCGATAAACAATGCCGTACATCTGTAAGTAACATTTTTGCGATTGGTGATATCATCTCTGGCCCTCAATTAGCTCATAAGGCTTCTTATGAAGGTAAAATCGCTGCTGAAGTTATTTCAGGACATGCAGCTGAGATTGATTATCTTGGTATTCCTGCAGTTGTATTCTCTGAACCGGAACTTGCAACAGTTGGTTATACTGAAGCTCAAGCAAAAGAAGAAGGCTTAGAGATCGTTGCTGCTAAATTCCCATTTGCAGCAAACGGACGTGCTTTAGCATTAAATTCTGCCGAAGGATTTATGAAGTTAATTACACGCAAAGAAGACGGATTAGTAATCGGTTCTCAAATTGCTGGACCTGGTGCTTCTGATATGATTGCAGAGCTTGGCCTTGCAATTGAAGCTGGAATGACTGCTGAAGACATCGCTATGACTATTCATGCTCACCCTACATTGGGAGAAATCACAATGGAAGCAGCAGAAGTTGCGATGGGAAGTCCAATCCACATTATTAAATAAATAATTATTTTTACACCCCTTTCCTTTTTGGATAGGGGTGTTTTATTTTGTCGGTAAAGTGGTAAAATATAGGATAAGGTTGTCGAAAGGTGGAATTTCATGAGATATGCTATAGCGTTGCTTACATCTATGGTTCTGTTGCTATCTGGTTGCGGAGAAGAAGAGAAGGCGAAAGAAGATACACCTGAGAAAAGTGTAGAACAGACACAATCGAATCAGGGAACAAAGCCTAATAAAGCTGAAATTAACAAAGAGGTACCTAAAGAAACAGCAGCGAAGCCGATAGAAGAGATTTCACAAAACTATCAGGTCAATCTAACAAATTGGAAAATTGAACCTATAGAAGATGGTGAGAAAAAAGTAGCTCTATTAACCATCGATGATGCGCCGGATCAATATAGTTTAGCAATGGCTAAAAAATTAAAAGAAATGAATGCCTCTGCTATATTTTTTGTTAACGGGCATTTTTTGGAGTCGGATGCGCAAAAAAAGATATTAAAGAAAATCTATGATATGGGATTTGAAATCGGTAACCATACATACAGCCATGCCGTCCTGCCAGAATTGGATGAAGAGACGCAAAGAGAAGAAATCATTAAAGTGAATGACATGGTGGAAGATATTACCGGGGAAAAGCCCAGGTTTTTTAGAGCTCCATATGGGCAAAATACAGAGTTCTCCAAACAAATAGCCAAAGAAGAAAAAATGCAGTTAATGAATTGGACAATAGGATACGATTGGGAAAAACAGTACCAAGATAAGGACGCTTTAGTGAAAATTATGCTCACTAGCAAAGAATTGTATCCGGGAGCAAACCTGCTTATGCATGACCGTAAATGGACTAATGAGGCAATGCCGGAATTAGTTGAAGGATTACGTGCAATGGGGTATAGGGTGATAAATCCTCGTGAAATAAAGTCTTTTTAATGAAAAAGTTCTGATGCTGGGATATAAGTATTTCAGTCAATGATAAATCCGACCTATTAGGTGATATTTTAATAAATATTTCGCCTAATAGGTCGGATTTTTATTTGTTTTAAATAGATTGGTTACTTCTGTATATTAAACTTAGTGGAATGGAGCGGAAGCCACCGACTCCTGCGGGAAGTAACGGAGGCTTAAGACCCCACAGGCGCAGCCGAGGAGGCTAAAGCCTTCCTCCCCGCGGAAAGCGAGTGGCTGAAGCGCGCAATGGAACGAACGGCAAAATCAGATTTGTCCAACTAATTTGCTGGATAGATGATTCATGATTTTAAGACTTTTAAGACAGCTATATCTACTAAGTAGCTAGATCATCACGATTAGATACATAAAGGTTATAAGCCGTCTAAAATACCAATATAAAGAGGCTCTACTTTTTTAGATTATAATGGATGATTCTCCCGTTAAATAAATGAAGCTCCCCTTTTAATTTCTTTGATAAAAATTTTGCAAACTCATTAGCCTTCGATTTATCACCAATTGTAGAGTGTTGAGATAAACTGATTTGGATATAAGGGACTCTTTGATCATTTTCATCAGGGGTTTGTATATATTCATAATCCACTCCAATGCCTATCATGTGATAGTCCTTTTCCTCTGAGTATAAATAAAACCAATTATGTTTCCCTTCGTCTGTTTCTTTCAAAATATAAGGAAATGCAGTTTTACTATAATCCCATGCTAATTGTTCGGATGTATGTGAGATTGATTGTCTATAATGATTGATTAATTGTTTAATGTCCTCAATAGTAATGTCATCTTTTATGGATCCCTTCATTTTTATGAACGTTGATAAAGTCATAGGAACCTCCCTGAATGAATTCATTTTAATTAGTTTATCATTACCTGAAAATGGATAACAAGTGAAAGTGAAAACGCTTTACTTGTTTTGTAAATGAGTTTAATTTCGGTAATGGAGGAATTCATGGATAAAATTATTAGAATAATAGCCGATATAACCGTTTATATATTGATATTACACTTACTGATACATATGAAGGATAAGAGTGTCCAATTGTCATATTAATAATATATTATACACAATTAAACGAAAAATATTTTAATGTGACATACAATTTAGGCTTGAAATATATAATGAGTTATACTATTATTAGTTTATGGAATTAAAACGCTTTCTTGGAAGGTGTTTACATTTAAAAAAGGAGATGAAATGAATGGGTACAATCGTATGTACAGGATGCAACAATACAATCGATCATTTTGAAGATGAAAAAGTAACAGTATTGTATGCAACATGCACTGATTGCCACAGTTGTGATCAAGAATAGTCACTAGACCAAAACCGGTTCATTTCAAAAACTATAATCATTTAATCTTGAAAACTATAAAAAGTAAACATTAGCGATGACAACCTTCAATTAACAGGGGTTGTCTTTTTTAAATTTACTCGCATGAACACGGTGTATTCTTTATCTATTCTTTATATGATAAATTAATGATACACAAATGATTGGCATCACTTCCTAATTAAGAAGCGAATCAAATAATGCAGTTGTGTGAGAGCAATCATAACGACAAAGGAGGGTGTTTTATGTGGAAAACACGTGTAACAGAATTGCTCGGCATAGAGCTGCCAATAATTCAAGGGGGTCTGGCATATCTAGCCTATGCTGACTTGGCAGCAGCCGTTTCAAAAGCAGGTGGACTTGGCCAAATTACAGCTATGTCATTGAGCAGTCCTGAGGATTTAGCTAATGAAATTGATAAGGTCCGTTCTATGACTTCTTCTCCGTTTGGAGTTAATTTTGCAATTGGTAACCACGGAAAATCCTATAAAGAATTTGTTCAAGTGGTACTTTCCAAAGGAGTTAAAGTTGTTTCTGTTACAGGGGGAAACCCGAAGGAATTTTTAGAGATGTTTAAGGGTACTGGAGTAAAAACACTCGTATTGACTGCAGGGGTAAGGCATGCTATGAAAGCTGAAGAACTTGGAGCAGACGCAGTTATGGTGGTTGGTCATGAAGGTGGAGGCCATATAGGAAGAGATGAGTTGAGTACAATGGTTCTGGTACCTCAGACAGTCGATCATGTTTCCATCCCTGTTATTGCTGCTGGAGGAATCGGTGATGGAAGAGGTTTAATGGCAGCGCTGGCCCTGGGTGCTGAAGGTATAGAAATGGGGACAAGATTTATTACTACGAAAGAATGTATACATGCTCATGCCGCTTATAAGCAAGCAATCATAGATAGCTCTGAAAAGGACACAGTAGTGATTAAAAAGAGCTTGGGTGCTCCAGGACGAGCCATTCATAATCCGTATACGGATATTATCCTTGGAATGGAGAATAATAATTGTACATATGAGGATTTAAAAGATTATATTAGTGGTGAAAGAAACAAAGCATTTATATATAATGGAGATTCAGAAGCTGGTTTTGGTTGGGCTGGACAAGTTGTTGGTATAATTAAGGATGAGCCAACAGTAGAGCAATTGTTCAGTAGAATGCTAGCGGAAGCAGAAGTTATAAGAGAACGCTGGAAAGCAATTACAACATAAGAGGTGATACATATGGATTATCAATATCCGATTGATTATGAATGGTCCACTGATGAGATCGTAAAGGTCATATCTTTTTTTCAAGGAATCGAGAAAGCTTATGAGAACGGGATAGAAAGGGAACAGTTAATGAATCTTTACAATGAATTTAAACGAATTGTTCCTTCTAAGTCTGAGGAAAAGAAACTGTGCAATGAGTTTGAAGAAGTGAGTGGCTACTCTTCCTATCAAGTAATTAAGCGAGCAAAAAACAGTGCTAATGAAGGATTTATAAAAATAAGCCGATAAAGAACATTATCCCCTTTAGCATAGTGCTAAAGGGGGTGATGTTTTTTTCGAGTTTATTAGACATTGTACAGGGGTATTAAATGTACAAATACATCATGAATAATTTCAACTAATTGATCACCGGAAAGCTGAACAGCTTCCTCGCGTGGAATTTGATAGCCGCATAATAATTCAGCTTTCTTGACTGTTTGTAAACGATTAAACATACCGTTTAAGTCTTCGTTTGATAATGTACTGTGGGGAATAACTTCAGGCTTCATGTGATCAATAGACCACACGTAATCAGATGGGATAAGATTTTTTATCGTTTCAGTTTGGCTAGCCAATCGTTGTCCCTTTTGCGCTTTATCTTTGGCTTCATAAATAACTGCATACCAAATAAATAAATGGGTTTCCCACAGACCAATTTGAAAATGTGGCTGCATTTTGTAACCGCGTGGATTGGATGAAAAAGATATCCATGTATCATTCGGCGGGTTAATCGTACGACGAGCATGCTTTGCAATATGGGGATACATTGGATCTTGTGTTAAAACAGATAATTCTTCTGTGAAAATCTGACTTAATGTTTCAAATTTGGGACGGATTAAGGTTTTGATTGCATCCATTCGTTGGTCGAGACCATCTATTGTAAATACATTAAAGTCTTCATTTGTGAAACCTTTTATAACCATATTTATTACCTCCTATTCTATCTTATTTTAGCATAAGAATGGAGGGGCCAAATAATATTATGCATATGTAACTAGGCCCTTGTCTATTTTGGTTGCAATAATCCCGAAATAACATACTATAGTACAAAGTACAATTAAATTTCTGAATTTTCTTAAAATAAATGCAAGGAGAGGATTTTTATGAAACAGGTAGTTAATCACAAATTGAAAGCACAAGAAGTCGAGAAACATAGAAAAGCAGTTCTCCGGATGGAACTGGATTATGAATTGGCTACCTTATATGAAGCTATTCAACAGGATGATGAAAAACAAAAAAATCGTTCTAAGCAAAAACTAGAAAGAATAAGAAAAGAACTTTTACGCTTAAAAGCACTTTAATAATGGATATTATTATATGTTTTTTTTGATTGATTAAGACGAACTGCATGTTCTCGTTCATGATGTTCGTCTTTTCTTGTTATTTGATTGTCTTAGAATTAAACTGGAATTAATATACATACTAATGAAAAGATTTTAATTGAGGTGGGAAAAATGGCAGATTGGTCCAACATTCATGATATGGCGGTTCAATGGATTAAAGAAGCAGGGGTAAAGATTATTAACTCATTTGAATCGATTTTAGATATTAACACAAAATCAAATGTAAATGATTTAGTCACTAATATGGATATGGAAATAGAGCAATTCTTCAAAGAAAGAATATCTGAACACTTTCCTACTCATCAAATTCTCGGTGAAGAAGGCTCTGGCCATGATTTACAGTCATTGGATGGAGTCGTTTGGATTATAGATCCTATAGACGGAACAATGAATTTTGTGCACCAGCAAAGAAATTTTGCGATATCAATAGGTATAATAGAAAATGGTATTGGAAAGATTGGGCTAATATATGATGTAGTCCATGATGAACTGTATCACAGTATAAAGGGAAAAGGAGCTTTTCTCAATGATAAGGAGATTCCTAAGATAAAGGAAGTTCCACTTCCTGAATCTATTGTAGGCTTAAATCCAATTTGGCTGACGGACAATAAAAAAATTGATAAGAATTTGACGGGAAGACTTGTCAAAGATATTAGAGGGACCAGGTCCTATGGATCTGCAGCCATTGAAATTGCCTATGTTGCTACTGGACGAATGAACGCTTATATATCCATGAGATTGGCGCCATGGGATTTTGCGGGTGGAGCCGTGATTATTGAAGAACTGGGTGGAAAAGTGACAGATTTGCAAGGCAACCCGATCCATTATCTTAGGAAGAGCTCATTCCTGGTGGCTTCGCCAGCTTTACATGGAGTGATTCTCGAGCAGTATTTATCATCCTAATGGCTATAAAAGAGAAAAAGCATCAGTATCTGATGCTTTTTTATTGCTTAAATTAGGATATTGCGGTAAAATTGTTTAGTTAAAAGAATAGTCTAAAGTTTTTCTCGCCAACGCTTTTTTAGTGTAAAGCCGCTACCCATAATGCCGATAAAAGCTAACAGGCATAGGGCAATGGCCACCGCACTTCCTTCAGCGATGGATATAGCAATTCCGCATAAACTTGTTACTGCGAGAACTGCTAGCAGCATAAATATAAATTTAATATTCATATGTAATCACCCCAATCTTCATATTCATTGTACACAATACGAATGCAGCTTTCTAGTTTCAGTATGTTATAATGACAAGGTTGGTTTCGATAAGCATAAAATCTGGGAGTTGAAATAGTTTGCAATACAGAAATGACGTCAAAAATATAGCGATTATCGCTCACGTTGACCATGGTAAAACTACTTTGGTCGATCAATTGTTAAAACAAGCAGGTACATTCCGTTCTAATGAACAAGTTGCTGAAAGAGCAATGGATTCCAATGATCTTGAAAGAGAGCGCGGTATTACAATTTTAGCGAAAAATACTGCCGTTAACTATAAGGATACACGTATTAACATATTGGATACACCTGGACACGCAGACTTCGGCGGAGAAGTAGAACGTATCATGAAAATGGTAGACGGTGTTCTTTTAATCGTTGATGCGTATGAAGGTTGTATGCCGCAAACCCGTTTTGTACTGAAAAAAGCATTAGAACAAAAACTTACGCCAATCGTTGTTGTTAACAAAATTGACCGTGACTTTGCTCGTCCTGAGGAAGTAATTGATGAAGTAATTGATTTGTTTATTGAATTGGGTGCTACTGAAGAACAATTGGAATTCCCGGTTGTTTACGCTTCAGCGATTAACGGTACCGCTTCTTTAAGCCCTGATGTGGCTGATCAGGAAGAAAATATGGAGTGTTTATTTGAATCAATCGTAGAAAATATTCCATCACCTGTAGACAATCGTGAAGAACCTCTGCAATTCCAGGTTGCTTTGCTGGATTATAGTGATTATTTAGGAAGAATTGGAATTGGCCGTGTTTTCCGTGGCACAATGAAAGTTGGACAACAAGTATCTTTAATGAAACTTGATGGAACCGCGAAAAATTTCCGCGTAACTAAAATATTCGGCTTCCAGGGATTAAAGCGTGTGGAAGTAGAAGAAGCATTACCGGGCGATTTGATTGCTGTCAGCGGTATGGAAGACATTAACGTAGGGGAAACAGTTTGCCCAGTTGATGTTCAGGAGCCGCTTCCAGTTCTGCGTATAGACGAGCCTACATTACAAATGACATTTGTAGTAAACAACAGTCCATTTGCAGGAAGAGAAGGTAAATGGGTAACATCACGTAAAATCGAAGAGCGTTTAATGAGCCAGCTCCAAACAGATGTAAGTTTACGTGTGGATCCTACTGATTCTCCGGATGCCTGGATTGTTTCCGGACGCGGAGAATTACATTTATCCATTCTTATCGAAAATATGCGCCGTGAAGGATATGAACTTCAAGTGTCTAAGCCTGAAGTAATCATCCGTGTTATTGATGGTGTTAAATGTGAACCTGTGGAACGCGTTCAAGTTGACATTCCTGAGGAATATACAGGTGCAATCATGGAATCATTAGGTGAAAGAAAAGGCGAAATGCTTGATATGGTCAATAACGGAAGCGGACAAGTACGTCTAGTATTTAATGTTCCTTCCCGTGGATTAATCGGGTATACAACTGAATTCTTAACATTAACACGTGGGTATGGTATTTTGAACCATACATTTGATTCCTATCAGCCTATGCAGGCAGGTCAGGTTGGCGGAAGAAGACAAGGTGTTCTTGTATCCATCGAGACAGGTAAAGCTACTCAATACGGTATCATTCAAATTGAAGACCGCGGCGTTATTTTCGTAGAGCCAGGTACTGAAATTTATGAAGGTATGATTGTTGGGGAACATAATCGTGAAAATGACTTAACTGTCAATATTGTTCGTGCTAAACAACAAACAAACGTTCGTTCCGCTACAAAAGATAATACAGTTACGATGAAAAAGCCGAGAATCATGTCACTTGAAGAGGCATTGGAATATTTAAATGATGATGAATACTGTGAAGTAACACCAGAATCCATTCGTTTACGTAAAAAGATTTTGGATAAAAACGAACGTGAAAAAGCAGCTAAGAAAAAGAAATTCGCTGAATAACTTTTACCTTTGGGGAGAGGGAGCGTTTTAAGTGGATATTACAAATAACCTGCCGTTCTTTGCAGACTTGTTTCGAATAGGAGACCCACAATATTCACAAATAGGGGTGTGGGCTCTCTATTTGACGATTGTAATACTTTGCGGAATAGTATATAAACTGGGGTTTGCCAGAAAATTAAGTCTTGGGAAAAGTATAGTAGTCTATGCCATTATGGCCTTTGGATGTAGCTTTTTGACGTTTTTGGCACTATTTTTGCCCGTGGCAGAAGTTCTGTTAGTGGCTACTGCTTTTCTGGGGATTTATAAATATAGACTCCGTAAGGAAATGAAAAACGAGGTAAATGCGGAATAAGGGGTGTGCAAATGAACTCTGTTCAGGATGCGATCTATAATTGGTTAACGATAAAAGTTGTCATTGATCATCGACCTGAAGATACCGCAGCAAATGAAACAGTCCTCTGGTTCGAACATACCTTGCAGGAAAAGTTTGGAATATCAGACTATCGCTATAAAAAAAGTGACGGTTGGTATATAGTCTCCTATAAAAATGAGGGGGCCATAAATGAATTCAGGTTTCCGGAGGATATGATTGAGGTTATGCTTAATCAAATCCTCCAGAATCCGGATCATTACCGTAATTATCCATCATAAAAAAACAGAGAAGATGAGTAATCTCATTCTTCTCTGTTTTTTTTTTAGATTACATGTAAACAGCCCATTTTTTTCAGGTCAATGCTTTTACCATGTATCCTCTTCTTTAGCCGCTCGATATAATCTGAAATTCCCAGTGCTTTTTCGTGCAATTGTTCGTTCTTCTATACGTTTATTGCATTCCTGACACATATATGTATGAATTGGACGATTTCTAAGTCGTTTAGCCATTAGTGTTTCATCATTAATTGATTCGATTTTATCACAGATCACACATTTAACTCGCATTAAAGGACACCCCAATCTATTGCATGTATAGTCATTATACCATATAAGAATTCTTCATACATGGTTATGGAATGGTCATGGTATGTGAAACGGATAAGATGAATGATTAAAATTTCATAAAACTGAAAAGAATAAAACAATTCAAAGGAAATGGGTTATTTTCTTCTATTTTTGTATGTAAATACATATATTTGAGCATCAGATTTGTCCATCCATTAAAACAAAATTCTATCCGGCTATTATTGATTAAAATTGAAAAAATACGATTCGTGCTTATTAGATAATGTATTTGCAATAACTCGAATCAGGGTATTGCAAAGCTCTGGATAGTAAATGAAATTATGACACAGGAGGATATATTTTGAGAAAAATTTATGTTCTAGATACAAATGTATTATTGCAGGATCCAATGTCGATTTTTTCATTCCAGGATAATGAGGTCATCATCCCAGCAGTAGTATTGGAGGAACTTGATTCAAAAAAACGGAACTTGGACGAAGTAGGGAAAAACGCTCGCTATGTTTCAAGGCTGATTGATCAGCTGCGCACAAAAGGTAAGCTTCATCATAAAATTCCTTTATCGAATGGTGGGATGTTGAAAATAGAGATGAATCATCGCTCCCCCCACAATGTCGCAGAATACTTTGCTGAAAAAACAAATGACAATCGTATATTGGCGATTGCAAAAAATCTATCGCTGGAAGAACAGGCGAAAGAACATGGGCGGAGCGTAATATTAGTAAGTAAAGATATTCTAATGCGGGTAAAGGCTGATGTACTTGGACTTTTAGCAGAGGACTTTTTGAGTGACCGAGTTATCAATGAGGATCAGATGTACGCTGGCTTTATCGAGATATTTGTATCCCGAGCTGAGATAAATGAATTCTATTCCAAGGGAGAGATACCAATTCCTGCAGACATAGCAGAGGGAATATATTTAAATCAATTCGTCATTATGAAATGTACAGAAATCACATCACTTTCTGCTTTAGGAATTATTAGCGGACATGAAAAAAGGATAAAAAAGCTTCGATATAATCAGGAGCATGTATGGGGTATAAAGCCACGAAATGTGCAGCAGCATATGGCAATTGAATTATTATTAAGAAGTGATATCCAGTTAGTCACATTAACTGGGAAAGCAGGTACAGGGAAAACGCTCTTAGCACTGGCGTCAGGTCTGCTTCAAACGGAGGATCTGGGAGAGTATAATAAATTGCTTGTTGCAAGGCCAATTGTACCCATGGGGAAAGATTTGGGTTTCTTGCCTGGTGAAAAAGAAGAAAAACTACGTCCGTGGATGCAGCCAATCTATGACAATCTCGAATTTTTATTTAACACAAAAAAGCCAGGTGAATTGGACTCTATTTTGGCTGGTATTAATTCAATAGAGGTGGAGGCCTTAACATATATAAGAGGGCGCAGCTTACCGGATAGCTTTATTATCATGGATGAAGCTCAGAATCTTACTAAACATGAAGTGAAAACCATACTGACACGTGTGGGTGAGCGCAGTAAGATTATTTTACTGGGAGATCCTGCTCAGATCGATCATCCTTATTTGGATGAATGGAACAACGGATTGACATATGTTTTGGAAAAATTTAAGAATGAAGCCATCGCAGGTCATGTGAATTTAGTGAAGGGAGAACGTTCCGGATTAGCTCAATTAGCGGCAGATTTATTATGAGTGAGTTTTTCTTCTATCTTAATTATCCTAACGGGAATGTGTTGGATACTTTCTGCTCCAAATCATTTAAAGTGTTTGTGTTTAGTAGATCGTAGCTATCAGGGGCCATATAGGTGTATATACGGCTCCTGAACTCTTTATTGAATTGTAAAACCTGTTACGTTTTTTATGGGTGCTTGCCGGTTGGAGCCATCTCCGTGGTAAATATGAATAGGTCCACCCTCATCCGATTTGATTGGTCGCCCTTTAATAGAAAAGCCAGCGACGAGTTGAAGCGCTTCCTCAAAAGAGAATGCTAAATCAGAATTTTCCGTATGTACAATAATAGTGGCAGAAGTACTGTCAGGTTCAGTGTTCAAGAAAAAAGGCTTTAATACAATCCCGAAACTGTTTTCAGTAAGCTGCTGTTTCTTCGTTTTTATTACAGGTTTATTTGGCGGTGGGGATGCCCCTTCAATGATTTCTTTATCCCATTGAGATGATACCTGTTTTAAATAAGTCTCGTGTTCTAGATTTTCTTCCTGATTGTTTTCTGGATGCCAAGCATCAAGATCGAATTTCCTGTCATCAAAAATCCAAGTGCCAGGGTCGAGATAAATCGGGAATTTTACATTCCCTTTTATTTGTAGAATATCTTTCATAATTGACTCTCCTTTCCAATTTTAATCTTATAGCTGCTGAATGAGTATGTACAGTAATTCGCTGCAGGAAGGTTATCTTTTTTTAGAAAAAACTAAACTCCTTGACATTACCTTTTCTTGCAATTTTACGATTTTAAGGGTAGAATTTTATAATAGATTGGTTCATTGGGCCATAATGGGGGGTTGCACATTGACATCTGATATCCTTGTCAATCATCAAGAAAAGGCCTACGCATTGTTAAAGGCTGACGCTGATAAAATATTTAAACTAATAAAGGTGCAAATGGACAATTTGACTATGCCTCAGTGTCCGTTATATGAAGAAGTTTTAGATACCCAAATGTTTGGTCTCTCCAGAGAAATTGACTTTGCCGTTCGATTGGGATTAATAGAAGAGAAAGACGGTAAAGAGCTATTGGGATTCCTTGAACAAGAACTTTCTGCTCTTCATGATGCTTCCTTAAGAAAATAAGTAGCAGTCGAAACTCAAACGATGCCGATGTTGTTTGAGTTTTTTTGTTTTTCTTTATATAATTTTTAAACAAGCATATTTTTAAAAATGAAATTTATTCAAGGAGACCTATATGATAAAACGTATTTTAAAATCGTATGATTTTACTCTCATCGCTGTCATTATCGCTATAAGTATCTTTGGTCTTGTAATGGTCTATAGCGCCAGTATGGTTACGGCTGTGTCAAGATTTGGACTTCCGAGCGATTTTTTCTACATAAAACAATTTAGGCATCTAATCATCGGGTTTATCCTGTTTTTCGTTGTAGCTGCTATACCTTATCCGGTTTTTAAAAATAAAAAGTTTTTGGTGATCATCGTACTAGGCTCGATTATCTCTCTCGTTGCTTTAAATTTTATTGGCCACACCGCCGGAAATGCAGAGAGCTGGTTTAAGCTTGGAGCGCTAGGGAGTTTGCAGCCATCAGAGTTTATTAAGTTAGGTATGATTATATACTTATCAGCAGTCTATTCGAATAAACAAAAATATATCAATGTCTTTAATAAGGGTGTCGTACCACCACTATTATTCTTGTTAGTTATCTGTTTATTGATTGTTTTGCAGCCGGATATCGGGACGGCATTCATTCTTTTTATGAGTTCTTGTACGATTATCTTATGCTCTGGTATGAATTTTAAGAGTTTAGGTAAACTGCTATCGATTTTGTTCGGAGCTATTCTTGTTGCGACACCGATCATTTTCCTTTTTAAAGACAAGATTTTTACTCCAAAAAGGCTTGAACGTTTCGTTGGATTTTTAGACCCGTTTTCCAGTGAGAAATATGAAGGATATCAGTTGGTCAATTCTTATGTGGCAATCGGCAATGGCGGCATTACCGGTGTGGGATTTGGACAAAGCACGCAGAAATATGGGTATCTGCCTGAACCGCACACTGACTTTATAATGTCTGTTATTTCTGAAGAGTTAGGACTTATTGGGGTAGGATTTGTTATTATATGCTTGGCTACGATTGTATTAAAAGGGATTCATACCGCGATAAAATCGAATGATCCATTTGGGAGTATGCTAGCAGTAGGTATTTCCAGTATGATTGGAATTCAGGCTATGGTTAATTTAGGAGGAGTAGCTGGTTTAATACCGATTACTGGGGTTACTTTACCATTTATCAGTTATGGTGGTTCTTCCTTAATTATTCTTTTGATATCTGTCGGATTACTCGTCAATGTCTCTATGATGACGAGATATGATGCAGCCTACAAAAAGGAACCAGTTGAAAAAGGGGAGACATTCCAGGGATAAGCTGCTAAAAATAATGAGTAAGAATAATCTTCTTACTCATTATTTTTACAACAAATTACTATATTGTCATAATTTTCGGGAAGCTGTGAGGTGCTCAGGATGAGAAAAATAAGAAAAGTATTGGCTGCCAACCGCGGAGAAATTGCCATCCGTATTTTTCGTGCTTGTAGTGAATTGGATATTAAAACTGTTGCTATTTATTCAAAAGAGGATTATAAATCCTATCATCGATATAAAGCAGATGAAGCCTATTTAGTTGGTACTGGCAAAAAGCCGATTGATGCCTATCTTGATATTGAAGGAATTATTGAGATTGCTAAGATGAGTGATGTAGATGCTATACATCCTGGATACGGTTTCCTCTCTGAAAATATCGAATTTGCAAAACGATGTGAAGAAGAGGGACTTATTTTTATTGGTCCAAAAACAACTCATCTCGATATGTTTGGAGATAAAGTTAAGGCAAAAGAGCAAGCGAAAATAGCGGGTATCCCCATTATTCCAGGAAGTGAAGGACCGGTTTCTGGTTTGGAGGAAGTTACGAAGTTTGGAGAAATTAATGGTTACCCGATTATTATTAAAGCTTCACTTGGAGGCGGCGGCAGGGGAATGCGCATTGTTCGTGATCCAGAGGAAGTAGAAGAAGCCTATAATCGAGCAAAATCAGAGGCAAAAGCGGCTTTTGGCAATGATGAAGTTTACGTAGAAAAATTTATTGAGAACCCCAAGCATATTGAAGTTCAAATACTGGGTGATCAAAACGGAAATATTGTTCATTTGTATGAAAGGGACTGCTCTGTGCAACGCCGTCACCAAAAAGTAGTCGAGGTAGCACCCTGTGTGTCACTTACAGATTCCTTACGAGAAAGGATATGTGACGCTGCCGTTCAGTTAATGAAGAATGTAGAGTATGTAAATGCAGGTACGGTAGAATTCCTTGTTTCTGGAGACGAATTTTTCTTTATCGAGGTAAACCCTCGTGTCCAGGTTGAACATACAATCACCGAGATGATTACGGGTATTGATATTGTTCAATCTCAAATTAACATAGCTGAGGGACACAGTTTACACGGTGCTTCTTTAAATATACCTGAACAAGATCATATACATATTAATGGATATGCCATTCAGGCAAGGGTGACGACGGAAGATCCCTTAAATAATTTTATGCCGGATACAGGCCGAATTGCAGTTTATCGCTCTAGCGGAGGATTTGGTGTTCGTCTGGATGCTGGTAATGCTTTTCATGGATCGGTTATTACACCGTATTATGATTCCTTGCTTGTTAAAGTATCCACTCATGCTACCAGATTCGATCAGGCAGCTATAAAAATGCTGCGTAATTTAAGAGAATTCCGTGTCAGAGGAATTAAAACAAATATTCCTTTCCTTGAAAATGTGGTAAAGCATAAAAAATTTATTGCAGGAGAATACGATACATCATTCATCGATACAACACCTGAGCTTTTTGTTTTCTCTAACCGGAAAGACCGTGGAACCAAAATGCTGAATTATATCGCTAATGTGACTGTCAATGGGTTCCCGGGCATAGGTGTTAAGGAGAAACCAGTTTTCGAAAAACCAAAAGTTCCCCAAATTCATGATTTTCTAGTGCCTAAGACAGGAACCAAGCAATTATTGGATCAATTGGGACCTGAGGGACTGGCTAAATGGGTTAAAGAGCAAAAAAATGTGTTGATTACAGATACTACATTCAGGGATGCACACCAATCACTTTTAGCTACCAGAGTCAGAACGAAGGATTTACAAGAGATTGCTGCACCAACCTCAAAGCTTATGCCGAATCTGTTTTCACTTGAAATGTGGGGCGGGGCAACATTTGATGTAGCCTACCGGTTCTTAAAGGAAGATCCATGGGAAAGATTATTATTGCTTAGACAGGAAATCCCTAATGTATTATTCCAGATGCTCCTGCGCTCATCTAATGCAGTTGGCTATAAGAATTATCCTGATAATGTTATCCGGGAATTTGTTGGAAAATCTGCCTGTGCGGGAATAGATGTATTCCGTATTTTTGATAGCCTTAACTGGGTTAAGGGAATGGAGAAGACAATTGACTATGTTCGCCAATCAGGAAAAATTGCCGAGGCAACGATTTGCTATACAGGTGATATACTCGATCTAAGCAGGCAAAAATATGATGTACAATACTATAGAAATCTTGCTAAAGAGCTAGAGGCACAGGGAGCACATCTATTAGCTATTAAAGATATGGCAGGCTTATTGAAGCCGGAAGCAGCCTATCGACTGATTTCAGAGTTGAAAGATGCAGTTGACATACCGATCCATCTTCATACACATGATACGAGCGGGAATGGAATCTATCAGTATGCACGAGCGATTGATGCCGGTGTGGATATTGTTGATACGGCTCTTGGATCAATGGCTGGACTTACCTCACAACCAAGCTTGAATTCTCTTTATTATGCATTAGAGGGTCATGAGAGACAGCCGCAAATCGATATTAAGCCAGTTGAAGAGTTATCAGAGTATTGGGAAGGGGTCAGAAGTTACTATGCTGACTTTGAAAGTGGCATGAAGTCTCCCCATACAGAAATCTATGTACACGAAATGCCAGGTGGTCAATACTCCAACCTTCAGCAGCAAGCGAAAGCAGTTGGTTTAGGTGAACGCTGGGATGAAGTTAAAGATATGTACCATCGAGTTAGTATGATGTTTGGTGATATTATCAAAGTAACTCCTTCGTCCAAGGTAGTAGGCGATATGGCTTTATTTATGGTACAAAATGATTTGACAGAAAGCAGTGTGTTGGAGAAAGGCCATTTAATCGATTTCCCTGATTCAGTTATTGAATTGTTCAGCGGATATTTGGGTCAGCCATATGGTGGTTTCCCTAAAGAACTTCAAAAGGTGATCCTGAAAAATAGATCTCCTATTACAGTTCGCCCAGGTGAATTGCTTGAGGACGTGGATTTTGAGAAAATAAAGGAAGAGTTGTTTGAGAAAATCAAACGTCCAGTTACGATGTTTGATGCACTCGCTTATGCACTTTATCCAAAAGTCTTCCTTGATTATGTGTACTCGAATAGTGAGTATGGCAATATAACAAAGTTAAATACACCAACGTTCCACTATGGACTTTCCATCGGAGAGGAAATAGAAGTGGAAATTGAAAAGGGAAAAACCTTAATTATAAAGCTAATTTCAATTAGTGAGCCACGTATAGATGGCACAAGAATGGTTTATTTTGAACTAAATGGACAGGCTCGAGAAGTGGTAGTTAAGGACGAAAGTGTTAAAACCCTTATTCAGTCGAAACCAAAGCAGGACGTTTCCAATCCATACCATATTGGTGCAACAATGCCTGGAACCGTGATGAAGGTATTAGTGTCTCATGGACAAAAAGTCAAAAAAGGAGACCATTTAATCATAACGGAGGCAATGAAAATGGAAACAACCGTTCAGGCACCATTTGACGGAGTTATCAAAGAGATTTATGTTAATGATGGAGACGCCATACAGACGGGCGATTTGTTGATTGTGCTTGATAAATAAAACTAAAACACAGTAAAAAGGAGCGTGGATTTTTAACTCACGTTCCTTTTTATGTTCTGGATTATTTCCCTGGTTTGTATAATGTGATGCAAAAGGATGATTTTATACAGTCTAATCAGCTTGTTTTCCTATCAGATGGATTCAAGGCTTCTGCAGCTTTGTTTTTCCGTGATCTCGTTACAAGTAGGATAAAATAGGAAAAAACTCCAAATAAACAAGAAATCAATATGGCGTGTAAGAGGGCTACATACAGGTTTAAACGGGTATAAATGATAAAAGCACCTGCTATAACCTGTAAACTGACAAGAATAAGGGAGAGCGTCCATCCCCAGTATAAAACTTTTATATGGCGATAATTGCGCCAAGTATAGACGAAAATATATAAAATCCAGATAAATATGAGGCCTGCAGCAGCACGATGCCCCATTTGAATGAACTGATACATATTATGAGGGACTATAGTACCATCATTAAAACAAAGGGGCCATTCCGGACAGACGAGACTTGCTTCTGCGTGACGCACCAGCGCACCGGTATAGATAACAATATAGGAATAAATAAATAGAGCGATAATGTGAATAGACATTTTCCTCGGGATTATCAGCTTCTCCGCATCGAACTTTTTATCAACTTCAAAAATAAGTAAAGTTAAAAGTAGAACGGCGGCAAAAGAGATGAGTGATATCCCAAAATGCAAAGCCAGCACGAAATCAGAATGACTCCAAACGACGGCGGCAGCTCCCAGCAATGCCTGAATGATTAGAAATGCAATAGACAGGAGAGCAAGAAATTTGGTTTCTCTAATATGTCCAATGGCTTTCCATGACCAGATTGCTAATCCAACTACCATGAAGGATCCAAGGCCGGTAAAAAGACGATGTGCGAATTCGATTAGTAGTGCGGGCGTGATATCTGTGGGAATCAATTCTCCGTTGCAAAGTGGCCAGGAGCGTCCGCATCCTAAACCCGAATCTGTTTTTGTGACGAGCGCACCGCCGATTAAGATCACAAGCATGACAAAGGAAGTCATAACGGCAAACCATTTCAAAGATTTTTGCATGTAAATCTAACACCTGCTTTGTTTTTATAAAATAGTAAGCTTAAACATTTGTTTCCTAATAAATGGAACCGTATAATGAGGTAAATATTACAAAGTTTGATAATCATTACTAACATATCATAAATAATTTTTACAATAATTTCAAAGAAAAGTTTCTAAATAGTCAAAGAAATTATTTATTTAGTGATAATTGAAAATTCATGTAATTG
This sequence comes from Pradoshia sp. Z6_59, assembly GCF_058267515.1. NCBI lineage: Bacteria > Bacillati > Bacillota > Bacilli > Caryophanales > Bacillaceae > Pradoshia > Pradoshia sp. Z6_59. The sequence continues at coordinate 163,731 of NZ_JBZCPP010000008.1, read as the reverse complement.
TTTATAGTTGAAACTTAAAGAAGAGTTTGTTAGAAATAGAGAGGGGATTTAATTGGTTAAATAAGGTTTTCATACTTACAATGTTACAAAAATATATTTACAGGATAAAATTACCACTATATAATGATTAGGTCACACTTATGACAAAAAATGGACAAATTATTTTCACAATAGAAGTGTAATCTGTGTTTAAATATATATTAGGCAAATTTTTCTATATAAATATCACTGTTATAAATTGTGAATATATCGCTTGAAACTAAAAGTTTGGAAATCTACTATTCAGATAGGAGGTAACAGCATGAAACCTAAACCGGCATCGCAGACCTCGTATGAAAACCAGAAGGGACTAGACGTGGAGAAAGATATGAACAGTACAGCATTTAAGGACTTTTTGGTATTAGTAAAGGTAGGCATCGTCAATTCAAATTTAATTACTGTTTTTGCAGGTATTTGGCTCGGTCTGTATTTTACTGACCAGAGTTTCCTTGGAAATCTTGATCTCGTTCTATATGGTATTGTAGGGTCAGCACTAATAATAGCAGGCGCTGGCAGCTTAAACAATTACATAGATCGGGATATCGACGTGTTTATGTCTCGTACAAAGAAGCGCCCAACAGTTACTGGTAAGGTGAACCCTATAAAAGTTTTGTATATGGGTCTGGCACTTGTGGTAACTGGATTATTGATTCTATTAATGGCTACTCCAATGGCAGCTTTTATGGGGTTAATTGGGGTATTGGCCTATGTATTGCTGTATACAATGTGGTCCAAAAGACGGTTTGTCTCAAATACTGTAATCGGCAGTTTTTCGGGTGCTATACCGCCACTAATCGGGTGGGCCGCCGTTGATCCAGGATTACATCCTATTGCCTGGGGATTATTTTTATTAATGTTCGTCTGGCAGCCTCCACATTTCTACGCATTGGCTATGAAGCGGACGGAGGAATACAGAGCGGCTGGAATTCCTATGCTGCCTGTAGTAAAAGGATTTAAAGAAACGAAGATTCATATGCTTATATGGGTAGCATTATTGTTTCCAATTCCATTTATACTGAAACCAATCGGGGTTTCTTTTGTAGTTTTGGCAACAATTCTTAATATAGGGTGGCTTATATTAACTTTAAAGGGATTCTCATTAAAAAAGGAGTTTTCCAAAGAAGAAGATTTAAAGTGGGCCAATAAGATGTTCATTTATTCATTAAACTATATGACTATTTCTTTTGTGGCAATGGTCATTGTTTCTTTAATTAATCGTTTTTAACATTGGGGGTTCTTTCTTAAAGAAATTCAATATATAAGATGTTCCTTTGGAAAGAAGAAATTTTTTACGAAAGAGGGGTAATTATTTGCTATGAAAAAATGGCGCATTGCATCCTTAATTGCTGTTTTGATGCTAATACTTTCGGGTTGTGGAAAGCCGTATCTATCAGCATTGGATCCAGCAGGTGAGGTAGCGAAGAAACAGTATGATTTAATGATACTCAGTACTGCCATTATGGTATTGGTAATCATTGTTGTTGTTATTCTTTTTGTACTTGCAATTTTAAAATTTCGTCGTAAAAAGGGAGATAATTCAATCCCTAAGCAAATTGAGGGTAACCACAAATTAGAAATACTTTGGACGGTTATCCCGATTGTTTTATTAATCATCCTTGCAGTTCCAACGATTTATTATACATTTGATTTTGCAGATGTATCTGCCAAGGATGAAAAGGATAAGGATGGGAATCCTACAGCCTTAACTGTAAATGTAAGGGCTAATTATTACTGGTGGGAGTTTGAATATCCTGGCGAAGGTATCATGACAGGGCAAGAACTTGTTGTTCCAACTGATGAAAAGGTTTACTTTAATTTAACAGCGTCAGATGTAAAGCATTCCTTCTGGATTCCTTCAGCTGGGGGTAAGCTTGATACGAATACAGAGGGAGAAAATAGCTTCTGGCTTGAGTTTGATGATGGAAAAAGTGAAGAAGCCGGCAGGATTTTTTATGGAAAATGTGCTGAATTATGTGGGGCTTCCCATGCATTAATGGATTTCAAAGTGAAAGCTTTGCCAAGGGATGAATTTGACCAATGGGTAGCCAGCATGAAAGAAACAAAGCACACGGAAGTAAAACTTACTGATGCAACAGCAAGGGAAGGCCAGGAAATTTTCAATAAAAGCTGTATCGGTTGTCATGCGATCGATTCCAATGATCAGCGACCGGAGCAGGCTCGATTAGCACCTAATCTATCAAACTTTGCTGATCGTGAAGTAGTAGCGGGTTATTTGGAAAATAATGAAGAAAATGTGAAGAAGTGGCTTAAGGATCCGGAGTCAGTTAAAGAAGGAAACAAAATGACTGACACTTACGGAGAGCTTTCTGATTCACAAATCGATGCGCTTACTAAGTACCTGGAAACCTTATCGCAAAAATAAGAGTTTGCTAGTTTTCAAAGGGGAGGTTAAAACGTGAGTACTATTGCTCAAAAAAAGGGGTTTCTTAGTGTCGTTTGGGATTATTTAACGACTGTTGACCATAAGAAAATTGCCAAGCTCTATATCTTTGCAGGTGGATTTTTCTTCTTGCTGGGTGGGCTTGAGGCAATGTTTATACGAATTCAGCTTGTAAAGCCAGAGAATGATTTTATCAGCGGTGGAATGTTTAACCAAATTATTACCATGCATGGAACAACCATGATTTTCCTTGCCGCCATGCCTTTATTGCTTGGATTTATGAATGCGATTATGCCGCTGCAAATCGGTGCTAGAGACGTAGCATTTCCATTTTTAAATTCATTAGGTTTTTGGTTGTTTTTCTTTGGAGGAGTCTTTTTAAACTTATCCTGGTTTATGGGCGGAGCGCCTGATGCAGGATGGACATCTTATGCAACTCTATCGTTGGCTTCTGAAAGTCACGGTATAGATTTTTACATACTTGGACTTCAGATATCAGGTATGGGCTCGTTAATAGGGGGAATTAACTTCCTGGCCACGATTATTAATATGAGAGCACCTGGAATGACGTTTATGCGTATGCCGCTTTTCACGTGGACAACATTTGTGGCATCTGCCTTAATTCTATTTGCTTTCCCGCCGCTTACAGTTGGTTTGACACTAATGATGTTTGACCGTATGTTTGGTTCCAGTTTCTTTGTAACGGCTTTGGGTGGAAATACAATTATTTGGGAACATTTATTCTGGATCTTTGGACATCCGGAAGTATATATTTTGGTTCTTCCGGCATTCGGAATATTCTCTGAAATTATTCCAACATTCTCAAGAAAGAGATTATTTGGATATTCATCTATGGTCTTTGCAACCATTTTAATCGGTTTCCTAGGCTTCATGGTATGGGCTCACCATATGTTTACGGTTGGTCTTGGACCGGTCGCAAATGCGATATTTGCAGTAGCAACAATGGCGATAGCTGTTCCGACTGGTATAAAGATCTTCAACTGGATTTTCACGATGTGGGGTGGTCAGATTACGTTTACGACCCCTATGTTATACGCCGTTGCATTTATTCCATCTTTTGTAATGGGTGGAGTAACGGGAATTATGAATGCCGCAGCTCCGGCTGACTATCAGTATCATGATAGCTATTTCGTTGTTGCCCATTTCCACTATGTTATCGTCGGTGGAGTAGTGCTGGCCTTGTTGGCAGGTACACATTTTTACTGGCCAAAAATATTCGGTACAGTATTGAATGAATTCATGGGTAAAATCACATTCTGGTTATTCCTAATCGGATTCCATTTAACATTCTTTGTTCAACATTTCCTTGGATTAATGGGAATGCCTAGACGTGTTTTCACTTATTTGGACGGACAGGGATGGGATAATGGCAACTTAATATCTACTGTCGGTGCATTCATGATGGCTGTAGCAGTCATTATATTATTGGTTAATATCGTAGTTACTTCAGTTAAAAATGTTAAAGTCGGTAATGACCCATGGCAAGACGGACGTACACTTGAGTGGGCAATTTCTTCACCGGCTCCTGAATACAACTTTGAAAGATTACCATTAGTAAGAGGATATGATGCATGGTGGCTTGAAAAAATGGAAGGCAGAAATGCGATGACACCGGCTGAACCTCTTGGTGATATCCATATGCCTAACAATTCAATTCTTCCTGTTATTATTTCTTTTGGATTGTTTGTTGCTGCATTTGGGGCGCTTTATAATGCAACGGATAAAGAATGGACAGTTCCGGTAATGGTGATTGGTTTGTTAATTACCTTTACAGCGATGCTCATCCGTTCTGTTAAAGATGATCATGGATATCATATCCACAAAGAAGATTTGGTATCTCCTAATGCTAAAAATGATAAGGGGGTTGAGGTGTAATGAATGCAGGGCAAAAATTCACACCAGAAACATGGCCATCTCACCCTGAGAAACACACAGATGACGGAAAGCATAAATTTTTAGGTTTTTGGCTTTTCCTCGCTGCAGAGACAGTGCTTTTTGCTTCATTATTTGCAACATACTTAGCTTTGAAAGATAGTGTACCACCTAATAAGGAAATGACTCTAGCCAAAGATTTATTTGATATGCCACTGGCGTTTATTGCTACTATGCTGCTGTTAACCAGCTCATTAACCAGTGTCTATGCGATGTATCATATGAGAAACTATGATTTTAAACAAATGCAGTTTTGGCTGTTAATCACTGTTTTATTAGGGGCTGCTTTCCTGGGCTTAGAGATTTACGAATTTAATCATTATGTGCATGAATACCATCATACATTTACAGGTTCTGCATTTGGATCCGCCTTTTACACATTAGTCGGCTTCCATGGTGCCCATGTTACCTTTGGATTATTGTGGATTATTACCTTAATGCTCCGTAATTCGAAACGTGGCTTAAATCTGTATAATGCACCGAAATTTTATGTTGCGAGTCTGTACTGGCATTTTATCGATGTTGTATGGGTATTCATATTTACAGTCGTTTACTTAATGGGAATGGTGGGGTGATGTTAAATGGAAAATCAACCTAAAACACATCTTAGTAAGGAAGCTCTTAAATATAGACGTAAGAAAAATGCGGAAGATATGAAGATGCAGGTTATTACATTTATTATGATGATCTTTCTTACCTTAATTGCGTTCTTTGCAGTAGGTTATGATGGATTTTCCAAGTGGTTCGTTTTACCATTCATCTTGTTGCTTGCAGTAATCCAAGTCATTTTTCAGCTCTATTATTTCATGCATATGAATAAAGAAGGTCATGGAACGATGGCAGGATTTATGTATACCGGGTTACTGATCGGTGTGACTACTATCCTTGCATTTGTATTAATTGTGTGGATTTAAAGATGGAATCGGCTTAACTTGTTAAGCCGATTTTTTTTAGAAACTAGAACTATATGATTTCTGGGTTATTCGATATTTTCTTGTGAATTTCTGGGCAGGAAAACTAATTATGAGGTGAGATAAATGGAATTAGATATATTTGGATTTAGGGCCCTGTGGAGTCCTTACCTGTTCCTCGTGACACTATTGATCATAGCCTTCTATTTTTATATCACCTATTTTAAAGCAGGTGACCAATTTAAAAAGAAAGAAGCTGTATACTTCTCGATAGCTATGATTCTTTTATACATGATAAAGGGTTCGCCAATAGATTTGTTGGGACATCTTTCTTTCACAGTTCATATGGTTCAAATGGCTTTTTTATTTTTAGTAATTCCGCCATTTTTTCTATTGGGATTGCCTGATTGGTTACTAAAAAAGTTCGTATTTAAAAAATGGTTTTTAATGATTACACAACCATTAATCACTTTGATTTTCTTTAATGGGCTGTTTTCTTTTTACCATGTTCCATCCATTTTTGATATCGTCAAAGTCAATATGTTGCTTCATGGGCTTTTCACTGTGGTATTGTTTATTTCCTCGCTGTTCATGTGGTGGCATCTAGTTAATAAAATTGAAGAAAGCCAAAGATTATCAGGATTAAAGAAAATTGGCTATATTTTTGCCAATGGAATATTAATTACACCGGCCTGTGCGCTTATCATCTTTTCTAAAGATCCCATGTATGCAACTTATGCAGATCCAGCTGTGTGGATGGAGGCAATGAAACTGTGTGTTCCTGCCGGTACCTTATCCGCATTGGACTTAAGCAGTCCTCAAATGTTTATCAATATGCCGGCTGTTGAAGATCAGCAAACAGGCGGTGTCATTATGAAAATAATTCAAGAAATAGTATATGGAATTATCCTGGCTACAACTTTCTTCACTTGGTTTAAAGAAGATACCAAACAGGCGGATGCAGAGACAGAACGTTTTATGGAAGCGAATCCGCACTTAGGGAACTAATTAATAAAAGTGAAACTTTAGTGAATACTGTATTATAATTTGAGTTTTAAAATTTAATATTTTACAATTATAGAGTTAACAGAATAAGTAAAGTGAGGTTCCACCATTATGAGCAGTTCATTACCAGTCCTGCCTACGATCAGCACGGCTTGTATCGTAATCAGCGCAATCCTTGTAGGCTTTGGAGTATGGCAAGTAAAAAAAGGGAATATAAAGGTCCACGAAAAATTAATGTTTTGGGCAGCTATTTTTGCAATTGTGTTCTTTATTATTTATGCAAGCAGAACGTTATTTATAGGGAACACGGCATTTGGAGGACCTGATTCAATAAAAATTTACTATACAATCTTTTTAATCTCACATATTACATTGGCTACAATTGGAGCCGTAATGGGGATTATCAGTCTGTATTATGGTTTTAAAGGGAAGATTGAGAAACATCGAAAAATTGCTCCGCCTACAAGTGTCATTTGGATGGTGAACGCGGTTGCTGGTGTCACTGTATATTTATTGCTTTATGTAATATACGAAGGTGGTAAAACAACAAGTGTGTTTAAAGCGATTATTGGTTCATAAAAAATAAAAGTTGCATAGGTAAAACGGGTCGTCTCATAGAATTAGAGATGACCTTTTTTCGTTTCTTTCTTTTACATGAGTCGTAAAAATGGTGTAGTTAAATATTTTCTCAGGAATGGCTGATGTTTATCATAGGTTTTATTTAGAGGCAATTAATCGGAGGTGCGGTAATGAAACAAATTAGAACTAATCGCATTCTTATCTTCCCCTGTTCCATCTCATTGGCAAAGTCTCTTATTTTGTACCCATATGATTTCAAAATGGTATCGCCGGTAATTGTTCCTGAATCTTTCCCATCTGACCGAGTGAAATGTATACTTCCTCTTTTAATAGAATTATATGAATTGGAAGGTGGGGATGCAGGTTGGTGGATCTGTTTTATTATTGATTTGCAAAGCCAAAAATTCATTGGAGAATTGGAGTTGGAGGGAGAAGGTGAAAACTTAACCTTTTCTTTAAGCTTTACAGATGCTCAGACAGAAAAAGAGTTTGTTTCTGAAGTTATGGAGGGCTTTTTCTATTATATTCATAAAATAGGAATTGCCCAAATGATCCAAACAGAAATAGGAGATAAGCGTTCTTATTATAAGGAGACCTTAAAAAAGTACGGTTTTAAAGCAGAGAGAGTGGAGGGAGACTATTATTTAATGAAAAGAAAAATAACATAAGCCTGCGGAAATCACACAATCTGCAGGCTTATTTGTTAACCTTTATTCCACTTCTACAAATATATCGAGTTCAGCTTTCACTGCCGCAAGAACTGTCTCGCATTGTTTTTGAAGAGATGTTGGAAATTTCTCTGTTTCTCCATATTCGACACCATGTGGATAATAATGCTTCCCAAGGACTGGTGTCATGAGTTGTATGGTTGCGCGATGTGCACCCACGTCACCTTCGACCGCATATCCAAAGACGCGTAAATAGAAAGTACCATCCCTTAATTCATATTTCTTGTCGTAGGAAACGCGTTCGTAATCCCATTGTTCGGCTCTGACTAAACCGTTCTCACTCATGACCTCATCCAGTCTGTTTAGGTTCACTTGGTATTTTTCAAGTCCTGTATTTTCAAATCTCATCTTATTTCCTCCTATCCCCTTTTAGAAAATGCCTTTTTCAGTATGAAACAAGTTTTGGAAATTCTCATTTTAATTTTAGTATTAATTTACCTTATCTGCAATAAATTGTTCTTTTATAGAGGCAGAAAGGTAAATTCGTTCAATTTGCTATTCAAAATGTTTATATTATACTTATTTTTCATTGTTTACATCTAAGTGATAGGTTTGTTTGAATTCTAATGGTATAATAAAAAAATATAAAGTAAGAATGACAGGAGGGACCACCTCTGAAATTGGTCTTTAGGGTTTTCTTTAGTTTAATTTTAATAATAATCTTCGGCATCTATGTTACGGTTAAAGATGATGTCAAAGAAAATACAGCTATCATTGATCAAAATTCCGTTAATGAAAATACCATGGAAACTTCTGATAAGATTAGAGAGTTAACAGATAATGAATCCAGACCTGAACAGGGTGTATCTAAATGGATTGGTAAAACTAGTAATCAGTTACTGGATGAATACGGGGAGCCTGATCGTATTGATCCTTCAGCTTATGGATATAATTGGTGGATCTATAATGATACATTAAGTAAGTATATACAATTTGGCGTAAACGAAAAGGATAAAAAAATTGTAACCCTATACAGTTCAGCAGAAGATGTTAATTTATATCCATTCTTTATTGATCAAACAGTGGAGTCCTTATATAAGGAATTGAATATGAATAGTTATATTGAAATGAACTGGAAAGGCACTGAATATCGTTTTGAGTTGTCGGAAGAAGATCTTCATTATCGCCCTCTAATCAAGTTTGGAGATATGTATGCTCAGGTTTATTTGGATAAAATTCTCGGTCAGGTATCAGGCGTGCGGTTTATGGATGCAAAGACATTGATTATGCATAAGCCATATGAGCTGACATACCGTGGAGAATTACATGAACCTGAAGAGTTAACGGATGAAGAATGGAAGCTGGTTGAAGAAGGAAGTCAGCAGCAAATTCTTGATTTGACAAACATCATTCGAACACGTTTTGACTTAGGTACCCTTGAATTTGATGAAAAAATTTCTGCTGTGGCATTTAAACATAGCGAAGACATGATGGTGAATGAGTATTTTGATCATGTATCACCCGATGATAAAGATGTTGGTGATCGTCTGAAGGAAGGCGGTGTTTCTTACTATTCAGCTGGCGAAAACATAGCTGCTCAGTATACAGATGCAATTGCGGCTGTTGAAGGATGGTTAAATAGTAAAGGGCACAGAGATATAATGTTAAATGAAGATTTTACGCACCTTGGTGTGGGAGTATATAAAAGATACTATACACAAAACTTTGTTGCGTTAACTGATTAAATGATACAAAAAAGAGCACTGAAGGAAAGTATTTCTCCTCAGTGCTCTTTTTTTGTGTGTAAATATTATTTATATAAATGAAGTCTATGCACGGAATTCTTTGGAAATATGCATCACTTATCTATCTATCGAAACATATACTACCCTAGGCGTATGTCATGTGGTGAGGTGAAATTAAATGGATGATTCCAAATTGCATCCTTCTGTCCAGAATTTTAAGCTTTTTCTTAAGAGTAATCCGAAAATCGTAAAAGATGTAAGGATGGGTAAGAAAACATGGCAGGAAATTTATGAAGATTGGTCTTTGCTTGGTGATCAGGATGAAGTGTGGAATGAATATAAAGAGGAAAAAAATATGAAGGAAGAAACTGAAAAAACAGATAAGGGCGAGTTTATTTCACAGCTTTTTAATCAACTTAAAAAAATGGACCCTGATCAAATCCAAAAACAAATTGGGAATTTTAGTCAGGTTTTAGGAGTGGTTCAGGGAGTCATCTCTCAATTTCAATCTTCCGGACAATCAGAAAGTGCACCACCTCCCGTCCAGAATAATCATCCTTTCAAATTTCGGCAAGATTAGGTAGATAGGAGTGAGAGTTTGAGACAAGATATCTATGAATTAATTGAGGCAGATGAAGATTTACTGAGTTTTTTGAGGCAACAACCAATCTGGTACAGACGTTTGTGCAGAAATCCACAGGATTTTTCGAAATTTGATACTGAAGCTAAGTACTTTTTTAAAAAAACGATTCCGGATCGGGTTCATCAGCTTTCAAACAGCGTTCAAATGGCTTCAATGATGGTTTCAATGTTTCAATCAATGAATAATGGTGAATAACGTTGTTTAAAGAAATGAGGACATTCTGTAAGAGTAGATGAAGTAAGGGAGGTTTAGTTGCGAATTACTTCTTCTACTTACCAAAGTAATAGGGGACAAGCCATAATTGCTACTTTTATAGGTGGATAATATTTCTAAGTTATAGCATCCTTGGATATTACGTGGTATGATAAGGTTGGAGGTGAGTATTTTTATGCTTGCTACTATTGAAACGGTTGAAATCATTGACCAAGCTGAACAATTGGCTAAAGATATAATGAACTCAGATATAGCTAAGCAATACTTTTTAAGTTTACATCAGATGAAGAAGGATCAAATGGCCCAGAAAAAAATTCAAGCGTTTAATTCTTTAAAGGATGCTTACGAGGAAGTACAGCGTTTCGGAAGATACCATCCGGATTATCGAACTGTCTCTAAAGCAATTCGTGAGGCTAAAAGGGAAATGGACCTTCATCCATCTATTATTGAATATAAACTGGCTGAAACAAACTTACAGCAAATACTTGATGAAATTAGTATGCTGATTGGTCATTCAGTATCCCCTCATATAAAAGTCCCGACAGGAAATCCGTTTTTTGAATCCTCCTGTAGCGGAGGTTGTGGCAGCGGGGGAAGTTGTGGATGTTCCTAACGGGAACGAGATAAAAAAAGGGCAATCCCAGAATCAAATGGGGTTGTCTTTTTGTGTATATGGCCGACATTAGAATTCTGTAAAACTAAAATAAACGTTTTTTTAGAAACAAGTATTAAGGGTGTATGATAAACCTATTCGATCCTCCATAGGAAAGTGGAGCTGGTATCTTTTCTATTGCGTACTTAGATATAACTATGCTGTTTCATTTAAAGTACTCCAATCATTTTTGTTATAAATTCTGATAAGGCAGTCTTGCCAAGGATATAATTCAGTTGGATGCAAATCTCTCCGATTTGTTCAGTAGATCTTACATACCATTCTCTCTAAATATTGATACACCTTTTAGTAATATGGTACACTAAATATAAATTGCATCCTAAAGGGGTATGTATATGTTTGTAGAAAGGCAAAGCCTGATTGTTTGGCTACATAGTCTAAAACAAGTGAAAACTCTGCGTAAAACAGGCAATCTGCATTATGTTTCCCGCAAATTAAAATATGCCGTATTATATGTAAATATGGACGAAATAGAAGCAGTTTCAGAAAAATTATCTTCCTATGCTTTTGTCAAAAAAGTTGAATTTTCTCAAAAACCTTTTATTAAAACTGAATTTGAGAGTAAAAAGCATGAAAAAGAAAAGGAAGAATATAGAATAGGTATTTAAAGAAAAACCGGATCCTGATGGGTCCGGTTTTTCTTTATTGCCATGGGGGTAAAAAACGATTCATGCGCAGAATACCTATTAAATACTGATAATAAAGGTCAGGATCAGCAAAAGTAGATGAATGTCTGACTTCCAACGTTATAATTTCTTTACCTTGCTCCTTAGCTGCCTGGTCAAATAGTTCATAACGCTTGCTTGGCTTATTATCTAGGACAGGTATTCCTTCTCTGCAAATATAAATTGGGATGAAATCGCCATAGCTTGATTTTTTCATAATCAATACAAACGACATGACTTTACCGCTGGGTCCATCTGACTGTAAGCTTAAAAAATGATTGATTCGATATTGATTAGCCTTTGCTAATTCCAATAGCTCATAAAGGTCAGAATATCCGGGTCCTAATTCTATAAAACGTTGATTCATTCTTGTATTTCCTCCTGTAAATCGGATATTGATAAGTGTATCATAATCCGGTCATGTACATCAGGAATATTACTGTATCCCAATAAGTGTTCGCATCAACTGGTCTTTTAATTAAATTAGTTATTTTTGAAACTTATTCACTGTGGAAATAGGTGGCAGTTAATTCACCCAAAAGAAAAGCCCTGGCACACAAGGGCGCCAGGGCTTCCTTCTACGCGCTTTTACAAACGCAGAAGGCAAAGGGAGAGGAGAAACCGGAGGAAGAACTTATGGGGAAACGTAAGTCTTCTCCGCGGTTGGCAACAACACCTCTGAAGATGTTGTTGTTAGTAGTATGACCAAATCGAACTGAACTATTCATTGTTAGCAGAAATTTGATTTCTATTTGTGAAATCAAGATTTTATGGTAGGATATTTTAGAAAGTTGAATACATATGAAATTTGGTGACAGATTATGCGAGTCATTTCAGGTACTTGTAAGGGAAGGCCATTAAAGGCTGTTCCAGGCATGACAACTCGGCCAACTACGGACAAAGTAAAAGAATCTTTATTTAATATTGTAGGACCATATTTTGAAGGTGGAGCGGTCCTGGATTTATTTTCGGGAAGCGGATCCCTTGGGCTTGAAGCCTTGAGCAGAGGAATGGAAAAAGGAGTTTTTGTTGATAAAGACTCAAAAGCTATTCAAATTATCAAAATGAATATCAGTGCATGTAAATTCGAAAATCAAGCTGAGGTTCATAGGAGTGATGCACTGAGATCACTAAAAGCTCTTGGAAAGAGAAAAGCTCAATTTGATCTCATTTTTATGGATCCTCCCTATAAAATAGCTACGATGATACCTGCTCTTATTGAAGAAATTGAAAGTGCGGAATTATTGGAAGAAGACGGTATGATAATATGTGAACATGGAGAAGAATTAACATTGCCTGAAAAAATTGGCGATTTTACTAAGTTCCGTGTTGAAAAGTATGGTATTACTGCTGTGTCCTTTTTCGAACGTTAAATATCTATGAAGAAATGGGGGGGAGAATGGTGAAGAAAATAGCTGTATGTCCTGGAAGTTTTGATCCTATAACATACGGACATCTTGATATTATTCAAAGAGGAGCACGCATATTTGACGAAATATATGTCGGTGTCCTTCATAACTCTGCTAAAAAATCTTTATTTACGGTGGAGGAAAGAGTGCAAATCATTGAAGAAGCAACTGCTCATATACCAAATGTGAAAGTGGACAGTTTTCAGGGGTTGCTCGTGGATTATGCTAAGGCAAGAAATGCTAATGCAGTCATCCGAGGGTTGAGAGCTGTTTCTGACTTCGAGTATGAGATGCAAATCACATCTATGAATCGGTTATTGAACGATCAAATTGAAACATTTTTTATCATGACAAATAATCAATATTCCTTTTTGAGCTCCTCGATCGTTAAAGAAGTAGCGAAGTACGGTGGAGATGTTTCAGAGCTTGTTCCTGAATGTGTACAAAAACGGCTGAGAATAAAGATGTCTGAATAAAATATGCTCAATCTATCAATTTACTGTTAAAAAGAAGCCAATCCTACTTTAATAGGAATTGGCTTTTTATATGGATTTCTTATACTGTATGTATAATAAAAGGGTGTAGCCGGCCAAAGAAAGAATAGTAATTAATGCACCGTAGTTAAGGAAGAAATTCAGGATAGTGCTGGATAATCCCTGCGTTTCCATTGAAAAAACAAATTCGGTAATTGATGTATTTTCAGAAGTAGATAACCGCAAGTATACGGGTTTCCATAAGATCACTGTAAGAATCGCAGCAAAAAACGTATGAATAATGCGTGCGAGGAAGAAAGGTTTAAAGCGTATATCCGTTTCAGCTAAGATGCTGGCAACTTGAGCTTGTATACTGAATCCTCCAAATGCGAGTAGAGCACTTACAATGATTGCTTGTGTCAATAATGTTGCACCACCAGCTTGGCTTGTTAATTGTGATCCCAACGTGATTTCAAATAACCCCGAAATAAAAGGAATGCTTAAAGTGGACGGCAGGTGAAGTGTATGAAACAGGCTGCTGAAAATGGATGCAAAGAAGCCGGTAATATGTAAGTGAAACAATAGCTTGTTAATCACGGAAAAAATGATGATAAATCCTCCAATCATCAAAAGTGTTTGTATGGAGGAATTAACTGCATCTCCTAAAATTTTTCCAAATGGCCGCTGGTCATTTAGACGGGTGCGGTGCATGCTTTTTAAAGCTGTCATGATCGGGAAAATAGTTGTATCTTTTTTGCTGCGGTCAAGTTTGTTTTTCTCTTCATTTCTCCCGTAAAACCTCATTACTAAACCAACAAAAATATTCGCTGCATAATGGGTTAACCCTAATAGTATTCCAAGTTTAGCATTATTAAAAAAACCGATAGATACAGCACCGAAAATAAATAATGGATTTGATGAACTTGTAAACGACACTAATCGTTCAGCCTCTATTCTCGATAGCTGACCTTCATCTCTTAGTCTGGCTGTTAGTTTTGCTCCAGATGGATTACCAGATGCAAGTCCCATTGCCCATACAAACCCTCCTGCACCTGGTACCTTAAATAATGGCCGCATGAGAGGCTCTAAAAAGACACCCAGTAGTTTTACTACACCAAATGCAATCAACATTTCTGCAATAATTAAAAAAGGCAATAAGGAAGGAAAGACAATTTCAAGCCAAATATTCAACCCTCGAACAGAGGCTTCGAAGGCTTCCTGTGGCATCAAGATCAATGCAGCTGCCATAATAACTGCAATTAATGCAAAAAGCATTGATTTTAAGATTGATTTATCCAATTTATATCCCTTCCCTTATTGAATTTAAGCGTGGTAAATAATCTGGTGCTAAAATATATTTAGTAAAATGAATAGAAGTTTTTTCAGATGGCTGGGTTGTCCCCAATATCAAAATATACTCATAGGAAAATAATTTAGAACTAATACTCCTGTTAAAGGAGCATGCTTGGAATCAGTACGGATAAAGGAGAGTCAAAAGAAATGGAACCTAAAATTGGATTAGCGCTTGGCTCTGGCGGTGCAAGGGGATTTGCACATATTGGTTTATTAAAAGTGCTAAATAGTGAAGGTATAAACATCGATTACATAGCCGGGAGCAGTATGGGGGCTTTAATAGGCAGTTTTTATGCAAGTGGATCAGACTTAGACCTGTTACAAAAAGTTTCATTGCAATTTAAAAGAAAATACTTTATGGATCTGACTGTACCGAGATTAGGATTTGTAGCTGGGAAAAAGATTGAGGAATACATTCGATTATTTACAAAAAATCAAAATATAGAGGATCTCTCAATTCCTTTAGCGATAGTGGCAACGGATATAGAAAAAGGAGAGAGAGTTATTTTTACGGAAGGTCCTGTATATGAAGCGGTAAGAGCCAGTATATCAATACCCGGCATTTTCGTACCTAAAAGAATCAATGGTAAATTGCTTGTGGATGGAGGATTAATGGATCGGGTCCCTGTTTCGGTTGTGAAAGAAATGGGAGCGGATATCGTGATTGCAAGCAATGTTTCCGCAACAAAAGGAGATGCAGATATTGGGTCTATATACGATGTTATTTTTAAAAGTTTAGATATACTGCAAATGGAAATTGTCAAAATTAAAGGGATTAACGCTGATGTAATGATTCAGCCCCCTGTTGAGTCTTTTAGTTCATTGGCATTTACAAACATTCAGGAAATTATTATGATTGGGGAGCAAGAAGCAAGAAAAAGACTGCCGGAGATTAAACAGGTCATACAGCATTGGAAGGAGAAAAAAGATGAAGCATAACCGTAAACTTAATATAGGCAAAATCGGGATCGCAGTTTTATTGTTGGCATTTCTGGCTGCATTTTATAAATTGCCTTATTATGTTTCCACCCCTGGGTCGGCGGAGACACTGGAGCAATTTGTAGAGGTTGAAGATGGAAGTGAAGCGGACGGCTCTTTTATGCTGACAACAATCCGAATGGGCAGAGCGAATATTTATACATATGCATGGGCTAAAATAGCAGATTATCATAAAATATATGAACTGGAAGAAATCAGAAGCCAGGATGAAACCGATGAAGAATATACGGTTAGACAATTAAAACTAATGGATGATTCCCAAACATCTGCAATCCTGAACGGGTATAAAAAAGCAGGCTATGAAGCCAAAGTGAAAGTAGAAGGAATATACGTGCTGCAGATTGCCAAGGGTAAACCTGCAGATGGAGTATTGAAGCCGGGAGATCGAATTATTAAAGTCGATGGAAGTGGAATCGAGTCAAGTGAATTTTTCATAGACTATATTTCCTCGAAAAAAGCTGGAGACCAAGTAAAATTAGATATTAAGCGTGATAATAAAAATATTGTTAAGACACTGCAATTGGAGATGCTGGAGGAAACTGGAAAGGTTGGTGTGGGCATTACCTTGGTCGAAGATCGAAGTGTTGAAACGGACCGAGAAATCGAGATCGACGCAGATAGCATTGGAGGACCTTCTGCTGGGTTAATGTTTACTTTGGAAATCTTTAATCAATTAACGGAAGAGGATTATACGAAAGGGAAGAAAATAGCAGGAACAGGTACCATTTCTGATGATGGAACAGTCGGTCCTATCGGTGGTATTGATCAGAAAATTGTAGCAGCTGATAATGCGGATGCAGAAGTGTTTTTTGCCCCTAATCAACAAGGTGCTGAGGAATCAGATTATAAATTAGCTGTAAAAACAGCAGAAGAGATTGGAACAGATATGATTATTGTTCCTGTGGACACAGTTGATGATGCACTGGATTATTTAAAAAGCATGAAATAAGAGAAGTTGGTTTTAAAGAAGAAGCCATTGATTCGGACAGTGAATCAATGGCTTCGTTTTTTCAATCAGCTAAGACGATGGGTGACATATA
This sequence comes from Pradoshia sp. Z6_59, assembly GCF_058267515.1. NCBI lineage: Bacteria > Bacillati > Bacillota > Bacilli > Caryophanales > Bacillaceae > Pradoshia > Pradoshia sp. Z6_59. Next base: position 146,962 of record NZ_JBZCPP010000008.1, on the reverse strand, counting down.
TTCACGTTTTTGAGCTTTCATAGCAATAGCAGGGGGAAGAGCGGCAGCATGAACAATGGCAGCTCGCTTATCAATATTTATTAATGGATTTTTACAGGCTGCTAGGCGTGATACGATTTGATTTCCCTTTTCTTTTTTTATACTTTTTAAATAGTGCTGCCCGGCAGCTGTAAAGCCCAACACGCGTATATAAGGTGGAGTCAGGTCTTTTGGCATTTCATCTTTTGTGAAATTTAATAGCGTATAGGTTAGTATTCTTTGCAGCCGAGTCCAGGTATATCGCTTCGTTTTAATTAATGACATAAATTCCATGAAATTACTGGCGCGTTCAGCGGCTTCAATTAGTCGGTTCTCTAAACCTTCTTTCATTTCGTAAATTTTGGCAAGAGATTCTGCGGGCGTCGTGATTAATTTAACTTTTAAAAATGGCCAATACAGCTCCCAATTATGTAACGTGCGCTGCTCAGTTGTATAAGCTTGGAGATGGGCAAATGTTGTATCCGGAACAAAGGATGAGATAGCATCCAGTTTACCGCTTTCCATTAGTTCTTTCCGTATACCAGTTGCACTGGCTATTGTGCCTGGCATGAGAGTTGGATCGTGATACCCCGAACCGGTTCGTTTAATGGTCACTGGCTCGATGGATAATTTGTGTTTTAAAATTGCGGATACATAGTGATACCCAAGGATATTATTTGGCTGGTCTAAAGAAAGCATAGAAGGATGACGCGCTTGTAATTCCGAAAAGGCCAGAGAAGCAGCCTTGGGGTAGCTGTATCCCTCCTTGCTATAGTGCTGTATCCATTGATCGATTTCCTTAGAATTTTCCTGAATAATTGAATATGTATCTATAAAGGGTTCTATTTCTCCTTGCTCGCTCCCAAAACAAACAGACTGACAGCCAACTTCTTCTAATAATAAGATAGCTGCTTCGGAGAAATATTCTGCCTTTTGGACGGCATGAACAAATGGAAGCTCGATGATTAGATCAATACCAGCCTTTAAGGCCATGGAAGCCCTTGTCCATTTATCCACCAGGGCTGGCTCCCCTCGCTGAAGGAAATTTCCGCTCATTACGCCTATAGTCACATCAGCTTTTGTAATAGCTTTGGCTTGTTGTAAATGATATAAATGTCCATTATGAAAAGGATTATATTCTACTACAAGTCCCAGGGCATTCATATTGTACACCTCCTGATAAATGGTTGTTTTTTTAATAGTATATGATGGAGGAATCAGGAAGCAAGCATGCCATAATCTTATACGAGATTAATTCTGTTTTCAAAATGAAACTTTTCGGGTAAAATAGTTAGATAAGCGCTTAAAATTTGCATGAGGGTATCGCATATGGCTGTAAAGAAAAAACATTGACAAATGAATTTACCAAAGCTATAATTACCTTTGTTGCCTTGAGGTGATATAATATGAAATGGACAATTCCACAACTGCAAAAATTTCGCGACAATGGTTTTAATGTAGATGAGACAGCAGATCTTTCTGAACTGAAAAAGGCGGATCCACAAATTCGTGATATTTCACCAATTCGTGTATTTGGGAAAGCTGACTTGAGTTCTAATCGAGTTACTTTTCATCTGAAAATATCAGGTACATTAACATTACCATGTTCAAGAACCTTAGTTGATGTCCCATTCCCAATCGATGTTCAAACAACAGAGACTTATCTTTTTAATCAATATGAAGGTATGGAGATTGAGGATGGAGAATATCATGTGGCTGAGGGAGATGTAGTGGATCTTACGCCAGTAATCAAAGAAATAATTCTCACGGAGATTCCATTGCAGGTATTCTGTGATACGGATCATCCTGTAGGTGCTGCTCCGCTAGCTGGAGATGACTGGGAATTAATCTTAGAGGACCAGCAAGTTAAAAAGGTTGACCCAAGACTGGCAAAGTTGGCCCATTTTTTTGACAACAATGATGATAACAGTGAAAAATGAAAGACTACATAAGTCTTCCATAGAACCATCGTTTTTTAAGGAGGTGTAAAACATGGCTGTACCTTTCAGAAGAACTTCGAAAACTAGAAAGAGATTGCGTCGTACGCATTTCAAACTTCAAGTCCCTGGTATGGTTGAATGCCCAAACTGCGGTGAAATGAAATTATCCCACCGTATCTGTAAAGCATGTGGAACATACAAAGGAAAAGAAGTTGTAAATAAATAATCAACTTGAGAGAACACAGGGAAACCTGTGTTCTTTTTGTTTTTAAGGGGGATTCGCGGTGAAAGAAGTGATTGTGGAGAAAAAAGAGGGGTATTTGCTTGTTACGCTAAACCGGCCGCATGTTAGGAACGCCATAAATTTTGAGGTTATGGATTTATTGGAAGAGGCTATCGAACATGTGAAAACGGATGATGACAGTAAGGCCATGGTGATAACTGGAGCCGGTAATGTTTTTAGTTCGGGTGGTGATCTAAAGGTTTTTCATCTTCTTGATGATCAAAAGAACGCTTATCACATGTTATCGCGTATGGGAGAAATTTTATATAAAATAGCTACTTTGCCGAAGCCCGTTTTGGCTTTTTTAAATGGGCCGGCTGTGGGCGGTGGATTAGAACTGGCTACAGCATGTGATTTTCGATATGTAAAAAAAGGAACTTTGATGGGCTTTATTCAAATTGGGCAGGGAATAACCACTGGGTGGGGAGGTGGAGCTCTTTTGCTTGAAAAGGTAGCAGAATCTAAGGGGCTGGAATGGTTGATGTCGGGGCGGAAGTTTTCTGAAGAAGAAGCGTACTCAAATGGATTTGTAAATGGTATTGTGTCAGAAATAGACGAGAAAACCATTTTAAGCGTTATTGAGCCTATTATTAAAAATGATATTGAGGCATTGATGGCATATAAAAGTATAACTATCCGCAAAAGGAAAGCATCTGATCTGTATAAACGGATGCAAGAAGAGATTAAACGATGTTCTGATTTATGGGTATTACCAATCCATATGCAGACTGTGCAACAATTTCAGAAAAAGTCTCAATAAGAAGCCGATTATCATGTTAATAGAATCTTGTTTATTCTATCTTTCCTACCAGACGCATATGAATAAATATTATGAATGCTTATTGGGGGGAATAGAGGATGACAGGTTCGAGACAGGATGGATGGTCGCAGGATGAGGATGTATATTTGGCGGAGGTCGTATTACGGCATATCCGTGAGGGAAGCACGCAATTAAAAGCATTTGAAGAGGTTGGAAAAGGGTTGTCGAGAACTCCGGCTGCGTGTGGCTTTAGATGGAATTCTTATGTCCGTAAACAATATTCGGAAGGGATAGAGCTGGCTAAAAAGGTACGTAAAGATCTTAAAAAATCGATAGGGACTGCGGAATTGGAGGCGGAGCAGCCACATCGTGAGGATCAAGAAATCTTGGTCGGAATAAAGGGTGATGCTGAGCTTAATCTTTCTTTAGATACAGTTATTACCTATTTAACCAGTTTAAAGAGTAGGTTGGAAGAACGATCATTCCGTTCGCCTGAGGAATTACTGCTGGAATATTCAGAGTTAAAAAAGCATGCCGATTATTTAGTTCAAGAGAGAGATACAGTAGAAATACGATTTAAACAGATGGAGAAGGATTACCGTGGATTGCTTGATTTACTGAATCGGGCACGTCAATTATCGGAGGAAAAATGAGGATTGTTATAGGAGCATGCCTTTTTAAAAGGTGTGCTTCTATTAATGTTAAATGAAAAGAAAAAGCTTTCTCGCTGGAAAGCTTAAAGTAGATTTATTTATCATTATTAGGCTGCCAAATCAGTGGGTTCTCCCCTAAATCTCTTTCCATATCATACTCTACGGGTTCGAAGCCCTGTTTTTCCCAAAAAGTACGGGAATGGACTCTTGGGTTTGTTTTGATTGGTAGGCCAAGATCTTTGGAGAACTGAACGAGCATGGAGCCGTATCCCTTTTTTTGATAATCCGGTAAAACTTCAAGCTTCCATATTTCATAGTAATCCTGTGGAGGGTCAAAATATTTATCAAACCTGGCATCGATTTTATAAAGACTCATCCTGGCAACTAATTTATCCCCAAAATAGATACCGTAAAAAGGTGATTCGCTATTATCTTCTATAAGATTTGCCTGCAAATCTTCAAGCATGGATAATTCTTGCAAACCATATTCCTTAAATTTCTTGAATTCTTCAAGCGTGCGGTAGTTAACGCGTAATTTCTCGACCTTTACACTCACTTCATAGCCCCCTTAAATGTATGTGAAAAGTTTATACTTATATTTCCATTATAGCTAAATGTATAGAAAAATCATAATTTTTAATCATCTAAAGGCTACGTTTGGTTGGATGAATGAATGAGTACTTGGACGATGTATGCTTTCGGTAAATCGAAAAAGAAATAGAAGTGAATCCATAAATAATTCAGCCGAAATGATGTTAATTCAAAACTAGGTGTAGTTATCTTTCCATCATACATTGCTAATGTTAAAATTATTGCAAAAGATCACTTGGAGGAAAACATGAGGATTGGGATAATAGGGGGAGGAGCAATTGGATTATTGACAGCCTCAAAGCTGAGTGATAACCATCAAATTACGCTATTCACGCATACACCATTACAAGCGGACGACATTAATAAAAAAGGAATTACCCTGATTGACAGGCAGGGTGAGTATACTTATAAAAATATGAATGCGTTATGTATTGATGATTCGGAGGAATGGATTCAAAGACAAGATATCATCATTCTAACCGTAAAGCAGACGGCTCTCATTGAACTATGGTCCCTGCTAGAAGAGAATGCATCTGCAGTGATCTTTTTGCAAAACGGAATGAGTCATTTCGCTCATTTACCTGCATTGCGGGTTTCAACCATCTATACTGGGATTGTTGAGCATGGTGCCATTCGGGAGAATACTCATACGGTTCATCATACAGGGATTGGAATGATAAAAATCGGCTTGTATAGAGGAATGAAGCTGCCAGGTATAGAATATTTGGATACGGATGATTTTCCTGTTCAATTGCTCCCTGATATCAGATCTATTCATATTGAAAAACTAATCATTAATTCTGTTATTAACCCATTGACCAGTATTCTGGGAGTTCGTAACGGTGAATTAATAAAAAATACATATTTCATTAAGTTAGTGGAATCCATCTGTCAGGAGGTTTGTCAGTCGTTTTTAATTCCGGACTCTGAGCATCAAGCTTATTTAGAGAGAATTATTACAATATGTGATCGAACAGCCGAGAATACCTCTTCTATGTTAAGGGATCTTCAGCTGGATAGAAAAACTGAAATAGAGACAATCCTTGGATATTGTATTCGCGAAGCAGATAAGAATGGTATCCCTGCACCTCAATGTAAAATGCTATTTAATATGGTGTGTGGTATGGAAGAAAGTGAGGAGATGTGAGTGGACAGCTTATTAGCAGGCCTTATTGCTATTTGCGTAATCATGCCAATTATTGTTTATTTGACCGTATATACAATTTCCAGGCAGATGCTTAAAAATAATAAAAAGGCAGTCAGGCTTTCTGCCGATACTACGACGATTTTTTTGATTATGGCAGTTCATTATGCAGTTATCGCTCTTTTTGAACATTCATACTTATGGGTTATTATGATTATCTTGATTATAATCGCCTCCACTGTATTGTTTATGCATTATAAAGTAAGGGAAGAGGTTGACTTAAAAAGAGTTTTTACTGGTTTTTGGAGAGCTTCTTTCCTGTTATTCTCTGCCGCCTATTTTTTATTGGCCACAATTGGGATTGTGGAGAGAATAGTAAAAGTATTTACATAGGCGAAAAGCAATACCTTTTAAAGCCTTCAAAGGGAATGATATACTGTTATATGAATTTGTTCAAAAGGAGACAACCTTGATGATGGAATACATAAAAATAAATCTTCCAGCTATGAATAGTTTTGCATCTGACTATATCACCGGAAGTATAAATAAATCTTTTACAGAGTATGATTGGAAGAATGAGAACCATATTCAAGATCGGGCGGATTGGCTAGCGGGAAGAACATACCCACGCGATGAAATGGCAACCTATATTGAGTCCTTCATGAGTAAATATGGAATATCTGAGCAAGTAAAGGAAAATATTGATGCCTTGCGTGAGGATGCTTTAGTAATCGTTGGAGGCCAGCAAGCAGGATTATTGACTGGACCGCTGTATTCTATTCATAAAATTATCTCGATTATAAAACTAGCGAAGGAACAAAGTGAAAGATTAAATAAAAGGGTCGTCCCAGTCTTCTGGATCGCTGGTGAGGACCATGATTACCAAGAGGTTAATCATGTTTACGCTGAAGAAGGACATGAATTTAAAAAAATCGTGTATCCGGAAAAACCTCTATCGAAAAAAATGATATCTGATATTGGTATGGATGTGAATACTGCAAAAGAGTGGTTGCAGGATGTATTTTCTTTATGGGGAGAAACAGAGCGTACGAACGAATTGCTGGAATGGGTGGAAAAAGCAATCGATCAATCCGAAACCATCACCGACTTTTTCGCCATTCTTATTAATGATCTTTTTAGCATGCATGGTCTCTTAATGGTGGATTCTGGTGATCCTAGCTTTAGGAAACTGGCTGGGCCTGTCTATCAGCAAATTGCGTATGAATCAGGAATTAGCAAAGCGGTGATTGAACAGCAAAATCTTTTAAAAGAAAACGGATATAATCCGATTATTGACCTTGATGAACAATGTACGAACTTATTTTATTACGAGCCTACAACTCTTAACCGGTTGCTATTAGAACGTGAAGAAGGTTCAAGTGACTTAATTGGGAAGGGTAGCGGAATTAAATTATCCCAAATAGAGCTGGATCGTTTACTATCTAAACATCCGGAGTACTTCAGTACAAATGTTGTGTCTCGTCCACTTTTACAGGAAAAAATGTTTCCTGTCTTAGGATTTATAGCTGGACCCGGCGAGATTGCCTATTGGAGTGAAATTAAACCCGCGTTTGCCATGACTGGAGAAAAGATGCCACCGATATGGCCTCGACTTTCCTTTACGTTATTGGAAGGAAATATTGAAAGATTATTAGAGGAACTTAATCTTTCCTTGGAAAAAGTTTTGAGAAAAGGCTGTTCAGAGGAGAGGGAATTCTATCTGGAAGAATTGCGTAAACAGGCTCCAGATACATATAGCAGTATAATTAAAAATCTGGAATCTGCTCATCTTACGTGGCAACAAAAAGCGGTTGATTTCGATAAAGGATTGGAACCTCTTTTCGAAAAAAATCGCCACTTGATTAAAGAACAGCTCCTTTTTATGCAGAAAAAGGTGGAGAGCCATTTAGAGAGAAAAAATGAAGAAACGATTGCAAAATACAATCGTGTCGAAAATAGTCTCCATCCGGCAGGCGGCCTGCAAGAAAGAATTCTCAATCCGTTTTACTTTTTCAATCAATATGGGACATTATGGGTTGATTGCCTCTTAGCGGAATCACTCGAATTTGATGGGTCGCATTATGTCGTAACCATATAAAGATGCTGTAAGAACTTAAGTGGAGATTTGCTTCGTTTGACAATAAATATAGAGTGAATGATGGAAGTTTTTGTCCAATTGGACTATAAAAAAACAGATAATAATATCTAGAAAAAACTGTCTTAGAAAGGCAGTTTTTTTGTTTTTATGGGATTGCCGGTGATCAAGGAATCATAGTCTGAAATTTTATTCAAATATTAAAGTTTTTTTATATAAATTGTGGTGAAAAGTGGGGCAATGTGGTACTCTAAGGTGGAGAAGTGGGGTGAAGGACATGTTCATGGGTGAATACCATCATTCAATTGATTCAAAAGGACGCATAATCATACCATCTAAATTTCGGGAAAGTTTAGGCGATATGTTTGTAATTACACGCGGCCTTGATCAATGCCTGTTTGGATATCCACTGGATGAATGGTCTCAACTTGAAGAAAAACTAAAAGGCCTTCCACTTACGAAGAAGGATGCAAGAGCATTTACCCGTTTCTTTTTTTCAGGTGCGACTGAATGTGAACTGGATAAACAGGGACGTGTGAACATCCCGGGACCACTTTTAAACTATGGAAAATTGGAAAAAGAATGCGTAGTTTTAGGAGTATCTAACCGGATAGAAATATGGAGTAAATCAATATGGGAAGAATATTTCTCGGAATCGGAAGAATCTTTCTCAGAGATTGCTGAAAATATGATTGGTTTTGATATTTAATGCGCATACTTCCTTTCAGGAAGGTGAAGAAATGTTTAATCATACGACTGTACTATTAAAAGAAGCTGTGGATGGACTAAATATAAAACCTGACGGTATCTATGTAGATTGTACCCTTGGGGGCGCAGGACACAGTGAACTAATTGCGAAGTCTTTATCCGGACAAGGAAGATTAATATCGTTTGACCAGGATGAGACTGCATTAAAGCATGCAGAGAAGAAGCTAGAGCCTTATATGGACAAAGTAACATTAATTAATAGTAATTTTGTTTATTTTGATGAAAAACTCGCTGAAATCGGTATTACAAAGATAGATGGTATTCTATACGATCTGGGTGTTTCGTCTCCTCAATTCGATACCCCGGAAAGAGGATTCAGCTATAACCACGACGCATTACTTGATATGCGAATGGATCTATCATCTCCTTTAACAGCTTATGATGTAGTGAACAGCTGGACATACGAAGAGTTGGTCCGGATATTCTTTAAGTATGGTGAAGAAAAATTTTCGAAACAAATCGCCCGCAAAATCGAACAAGCCAGAGAGATTGGGCCAATTCGTACAACCTTTGATTTGGTAGATATTATTAAGGAAGCCATACCTGCTCCAGCAAGGCGAAAAGGCGGACATCCCGCTAAGCGAATATTTCAGGCGATACGAATAGCGGTGAATGATGAACTAAGAGTTTTTGAAGTATCTTTAGAAAAAGTGCTTCCGATGCTCAATAAAGGCGGCAGAATTTCAGTGATTACGTTCCATTCGCTGGAAGACCGGATTTGCAAAAGCTTCTTTAAAGAACATTCGGAATTACCGCCAATGCCACATGGTTTGCCGATTATTCCGAAAGAATTCGAGCCAGATCTAAAGTTGATAACCAGAAAACCAATTTTACCGAGTGAAGAAGAAGTCGAAGCGAATAAAAGAGCGCGTTCAGCTAAATTAAGAATAGCAGAAAAGAAATAAATAGATTATGAAAGATTATTTAATGGGAGGGGATAAACTTGAGTAGTATAGCAAGAAAACTTCAGCAAGAGCAGCAACGTCATGTAGGAACAAAAACAAAGAAGATAAAAGTAAAAGGCGGCATTACGATTGGTGAGAAGATTCTATATTTAACATTCTCATTGTTTATCGCTTTCTTTGCTGTAAAAATCATTTCCGCGCAAGCAAATATATACTCCACTAATAATGAAATTATTGCACTTGAAAGCAAGATAGAGAACCAGGAAAAGCTTAATAAAGATTATGCAGATCAAGTGGCCGAGTTAAGTACATATGACCGAATCTGGCAAAAAGCAAAAGAATTGGGATTAACACTAAAAGATAAAAATGTTAAGGTAGTGCAAGATTAATGAGTAATCGAAAAAGCCGTAATAGGGGAGCAGCACTCTTATTTGTAATATTTGGGCTGCTTTTTTGTGTAGTATTTTTTCGCTTTTTGTATATTCAATATACTGGTGTTGCCGGGGGGCAGGAGCTTGCTGCTAAAGCGCAGGATAAGTATGAAGTCACCCGGACCTTGTCAGCACAAAGAGGAACGATTGTTGACAAAAATGGCGAGGTACTGGCAAGGGATACGTCAACCTATAAGTTAATTGCCCTCCTCAATTCATCTGTAACTGAAGATCCGAAAAAGCCTAAACATGTTGTAGATAAGGAAGAAACAGCAAGAGTATTGGCTGAGCATATTGATATGGATGAAAGCGAAATATTAAGGCGCTTGAACAAAAAGGGTCTTTATCAAACTGAATTTGGTGCTGCCGGGCGTGATTTAACCCATCAACAAAAAAATGATATCGAAGAATTAAATTTACCAGGTATCACATTTGTAAAGGATACCAAGAGATTTTATCCGAATGGAGTCTTCTCCTCACATGTAATAGGATTTGTAGAGAATGATGAAGAAACAGGGAAAACAACTGGAGCGTTAGGACTAGAAAAAGAATTGGATAAGTATTTACAAGAGGAGGATGGATCTATCAAGTTCGAGGGTGATCTATGGCGTAATATTCTTCCTAATAAAGAGACGGTAGTGAACGATCCTTCAAATGGAGCTTCTGTTCAGCTGACGCTCGATAAAAAAATTCAAATCTTTTTAGAAGACGCAATGTCAGATGTCAATAAGAAATACAATCCAACTAAAATGATTGGTATCGTAGCAGATCCAAAGACAGGGAAAATATTAGCTATGTCACAGCGCCCTACTTTTGATTTAAACACTAGGGATGGACTTGCAGATACCTGGCAGAATCTAGCGGTTGAAGAATCCTTTGAACCTGGTTCTACCATGAAGATCTTTACATTGGCGGCTGCTGTTGAAGAAGGAGTATTTAATCCTAATGAACAATATAAATCAGGCACGTTTAAGATTAAAGGCTCTAGACCGATAAGAGACCATAACGGTGGAGCAGGGTGGGGGACGATTAGCTATCTAGAAGGGGTTCAACGTTCTTCAAATGTTGCTTTTGCTAAATTGGCTGATGAAAAAATCGGAACTGAAAAACTTTTAACATACTTTGAAAGCTTTGGTTTTGGTAAAAAAACCGGCATTGATCTACCTAGTGAAACGACCGGAAAATTTGTTTATAAATATAAATCTGAACAAATTACGACTGCCTTTGGCCAAGGGTCAACTGTTACGCCGATCCAAATGATTCAGGCAGCAACTGCCGTCGCAAATGACGGAAAAATGATGAAGCCGTATGTAGTAGAAAAAATTTCTGATTCCAACACCAATAAAGTCATAAAAGAAACGAAGCCTACCGTAGCAGGTACTCCTATTTCGAAAGAAACGGCAGCTGAGGTTCGGGATATATTGGAAACGGTCGTAACCTCGAAAAAAGGAACCGGTAAGCCATATAAATTGGATGGCTATGATGTTATAGGGAAAACGGGAACGGCTCAGATACGCAGTCAAACTGGTGCGGGCTACGCTACAGGCCATGAAAATTATTTGTTCTCTTTCTTAGGAATGGCACCGAAGGATAATCCTGAAGTTGTGGTATATGTCGCCATCCAACAGCCGCAGATTAGCGAAAGTGAATCTGGCTCAGCTCCAGTATCCCAAGTATTTAACTCGGTGATGGAAAATACATTAAAGTACTTAAATATTAAGTCAGATAATACAAAGAAAAAATCAACGAGTAAAGTTCCAGAATTAAAAGAAACGAATGTTGAAACTGCTAAGACTAAGGTTGAAGAGCTTGGACTAACTCCTGTTGTTATAGGGAACGGAATGAGTGTTTCTAAACAATCGCCAAGTGCAGGATCTCAGATTATACAAGGAGAGAAAGTTCTTCTTCTGACTGATGGCGATTTAACAGTTCCTGATTTTTCAGGATGGTCAATTAGGGATGTTATGAAGGCAGCTTCCTTAATGGATGTAGAGTTAAATAACTCAGGCTCCGGGTATGCTGTTACTCAAAAACCAAAAGCAGGCACAAAAATGAAGGATGATGCTTTCCTGGTTGTTCAATTTGAGAATCCTAAAACCATTTATGAAAAATCAAAAGAGAATAGCTCCAAAACTAAGGATGAGGAAGTAGAATCCGATTAGATTTATTTATGAGCCTGATAGCTTTTATAGCTGTCAGGCTCTTTTTTTCTTTTGATAATGCATAGACATAAAAGAAAGGGTACAAGCATACAGTGAAAAAGAGTCGTGCATTGGAGGGATGGGCATGAGAGCAACAAATATTACTGTCCGAAAACGATTAATCGCAGCATTGTTAATTGGGTTGTTCGTATTTCTGGTGATCATCATCAGACTTGGATATGTTCAGTTTTATTTAGGAGATTTTCTGACGGGCTTAGCGAAAGATTCGTGGAGCAGAAATGTTCCATTTGAGCCGAAACGTGGAGAAATCAAGGATCGTAATGGAGTGGTTTATGCTACCAATAAATCCGCCCCTACTGTTTATATTGTCCCTCGCCAGGTGGTGAATCCAGCGGATACAGCTAAACAAATTGCCTCAGTATTGAATATGAGGACAGATAAAGCTTTTAAACTCATAACCTCAAATACGTCTATCGTAAAGATACCTGAAGGCCGAAAAATCAGCCATAATAAAGCAAAAGAAATCAGAAACTTAGATTTAAAAGGAGTGTATATTGCTGAGGACTCCATTCGTTATTATCCTAAAGGATCTACTCTGGCGCATGTTCTTGGATTTGCGGGTATCGATAATCAAGGGTTGATGGGACTTGAATTGGCCTATGATGATGAGCTGAAGGGAGAAAAAGGGTATGTAAAGTTTTATGCAGATGCAAAAGGAAAACGGATGGAGAATATGGCTGATGACTATAAAGCTCCAGCAAATGGATATGATTTGAAGTTAACAGTTGACAACAGAATACAAACGATTATCGATCGAGAACTGGAAATTGCCGAAGAAACATATAATCCCGATGGTATTGTCGCCATAGCTGTTAATCCAAATACAGGTGAAATACTTGGTATGTCAAGCAGACCCACTTTTGATCCAACAAACTTTAGAAATGTAGCACCCGAGATTTATAATCGTAATTTACCTGTGTGGAGTACGTATGAACCGGGTTCAACGTTTAAAATTATTACGCTGGCTGCGGCACTTGAAGAAGGTAAAGTGGATTTGAAAAATGACCATTTTTATGATCCGGGTTATACAAAAGTCGGCGGAGCCAGTTTAAGATGCTGGAAACGCGGTGGACATGGATCAGAAACATTCCTTGAAGTAGTACAGAACTCCTGTAACCCAGGGTTCGTTGAGCTTGGTCAAAGACTGGGAAAAGAAAAATTGTTTAATTATATTCATGACTTTGGATTTGGAGAAAAAACGGGTATTGATTTGCAGGGAGAAGGGAAAGGGATTTTATTTAATATAAATCGAGTGGGTCCGGTAGAACAGGCAACAACTGCTTTTGGACAAGGAGTCTCAGTTACGCCAATCCAACAAGTGATGGCTGTGTCGGCGGCAATTAATGGCGGAACACTTTATACCCCCTATATCGCAAAAGAAATTGTTAATCCAGCTACGGGTGAAACCATCATTAAGAAAACTCCAAAGGCGAAAAGGAATGTTATCTCAAAGGAAACATCAAAGCAAATTCGCGAAGCTCTAGAAACTGTAGTGGCACAAGGTTCAGGTAAAGGTGCATTTGTTGATGGGTATCGAGTTGGCGGGAAAACCGGTACAGCCCAGAAGGCTCAAAACGGGAGATATTTAGAAAATAATTTCATTGTCTCGTTTATCGGTTTTGCGCCAGCTGATGACCCGCAATTGGTTGTCTATTTAGCGATTGATAATCCAAAAGGAACAGTGCAATTTGGAGGGGTCGTAGCCGCTCCTATTGTTGGAAGGATCATGAAGGATAGTATGCCGGCACTTGGAATTGAGCCGCGTAAAAACCAAGTGGAGAAAGAAAAGAACTATTTAGATCCGAGAATGGAAGAAGTTCCTGATTTGATTGGAATGACATTAAAGGATTTGGGTGAGCAATACTCTACCTTCAAAGTCGAAAAGTCTGGGAGCGGAAATCGAATTGTTCAGCAATCACCGCAAGCGGGTGTCAAACTAAAAGAGGGTTCCTCGATCCGTATATATCTTGAAGAGGATGATGCAGAGGAATAATCGGTCATAAAGTGGTGCGGCTTCCAGGATATTTCTGCATTGAATTACAAATTGGCAGCTGACAAAAGTTCTATTCAGCTGCCTCTTAGTCATTTAAAAAAAGTGTAAGCGGTTATTCTTTTACCGGACTAGAAGATTATATACTTTATTATTTCTAAACGGCTAAAATTACGATACAATAGTGAAGATTGCTTTAAAAAGAAAGGAACAGTTTTATGAAACTCGATGAATTAATCTCTAGAATACCGTTTAAACAGAAACAGGGAGATGGCAACCCTCTTATTTCATCCATTGAGAATGACCACCGCAAGGTCAAGGAAGGCAGCTTGTTTATCTGTATTAAGGGATATACTGTCGACGGCCATGATCTTGCAGAAGAGGCGGTTAGAAATGGAGCAGTCGCTATTGTTGCAGAGAAGCCTCTATCACTCTCTGTACCTGTCGTAATTGTTAAAAGCACACAAAAATTAATGGCTTTACTGGCCGATTTCTTTTATGGCCATCCTACACAAAAACTTAATTTAATCGGAATTACCGGAACAAATGGAAAAACAACAATTAGTCATCTGGTAGAAAGAATATTTCAGGATGCAAACTATACAACTGGTTTAATCGGAACCATGTATACGAAGATTGGATCTGAAAAGTTCGAAACAAAAAATACAACACCTGATAGCCTAACCTTACAAAAAACCTTTGCAGATATGGTAAACAATCGTATACATACTGCAGTTATGGAAGTATCTTCGCATGCACTCGATATGGGGCGTGTATTTGGCTGTGATTACGATATTGCTGTTTTTTCAAACTTGACTCAGGACCATCTTGATTACCATGGAACAATGGATAATTACCGTTATGCAAAAAGCTTATTATTCTCCCGTTTAGGAAATACTTATCAGGATAATCAGCCGAAGTATGCCATTTTAAACGCGGATGATTCAGCATCCATCATGTTCGAAAAAGCAACTTCTGCCAGTGTCGTAACATATGGCATTATTCAAAAAGCAGATGTAAGGGCAACTGATATTATTATTACTTCAGAAGGAACAAAATTTACTTTGACAACGCCAGACCATAGCTGTCCAATAACAATTCCGATGATTGGAAAATTCAATGTATACAATTGTCTGGCTGCCATTGCTGTTGGACTTGTTTCAGGTCTTCATATCGATCAAATCTTATCGTCTTTACAGAATATTAAAGGAGTGACGGGTCGCTTTGAGCCGGTATTCGGAGGACAGGAATTTACAGTGATAGTAGATTATGCACATACACCGGATAGCTTGGAAAATGTTCTGAAGACAATCAATGAGTTTGCTTCTAAAAAAGTATATACGATTGTTGGCTGCGGTGGTGACCGTGATCGTACAAAACGTCCAATTATGGCTCGGGTAGCATGTGAATATAGTTCAAATGCCATATTCACATCTGATAATCCGAGGAGTGAAGATGCTTTATCGATCCTTTCTGATATGGAAAATGGTGTCGCCGGCTATGATTACAAAGTTATCGCAGATCGTAAGGAAGCCATTTATGATGCCGTGTTCAGTGCTGAACCTGGTGATGTAGTCCTAATTGCCGGAAAAGGTCATGAAAATTATCAGATTATTGGTAAGGAAGTTCATCATTTTGACGATAAAGAAGTCGCATTAGAAGCAATTGAACAGAAATTAAAATTGAACCGAAGAGACGAAAGGGAGTAGAACCATGTTGGAGCAAGTTTTATTTTTTACTATACTCGTATCATTCTTGATTACGGTTCTTCTCGCCCCTATTTTTATACCGTTCCTAAGACGTTTGAAATTTGGTCAGAGTATTAGAGAAGAAGGACCGAAATCCCATCAGAAAAAAACAGGTACACCTACGATGGGAGGGGTTGTATTCTTACTGTCAATCCTTGTTACAACCCTTGTAATGACTGGTAAATTTAGAGATCCGGGTACTGAAACCTATTTACTGCTATTTGTAACCATCGGTTTTGGTTTACTTGGTTTCCTGGATGATTTTATTAAAATCGTCATGAAGAGAAATCTTGGATTAACATCCAGACAAAAATTGCTTGGGCAAATAGTTATATCCTGTATCTTTTATTTCATTATGAGACAGAGCAATATGTCTACTGAAATTAGTATTCCATTGACTGATTACAGCATTGATTTTGGATGGTTTTACATCTTTATTATTATTTTCTGGTTAGTCGGTTTTTCGAATGCTGTCAATTTAACTGATGGTCTTGATGGGTTGGTATCTGGGGCTTCTGCTATCGCGTTTGGAGCATTTGCTGTATTAGCCTGGGATTTAAAAGAGTATGATATTGCTTTATTCTGTGTAGCTGTTGTCGGGGCTGTGTTGGGATTCCTGGTTTTTAATGCTCATCCTGCGAAGGTGTTTATGGGTGATACCGGATCACTTGCCTTAGGTGGAGCTATTGCGACAGTGGCGATATTGCTAAAATTAGAATTACTTCTTGTTATTATTGGCGGTGTTTTTGTTATTGAGACTTTATCCGTTATTATTCAGGTAGCTTCTTTTAAAACGACAGGTAAGCGTGTATTTAAAATGAGTCCATTACACCATCATTATGAATTAAGCGGATGGTCAGAGTGGCGTGTAGTTGTAACGTTTTGGACGGTTGGCTTGCTTTTCGCTATTTTAGGAATCTACTTAGAGGTGTGGTTATAATATGAAGCAAATAAATGATTATTTAAGAAAAAAAGTGCTTGTCCTCGGGCTGGCAAAGAGCGGGGTAAGTGCGGCTTCACTTTTGCATAAACTTGGTGCTTTTGTAACTGTAAATGATTTTAAGCCTTTGAATGAAAACCCAGAAGCTCAAGGTTTACTGGAAGAAGGTATTAAGGTCGTTTGCGGCAGCCATCCGATTGAATTATTGGATGAAGGGTTCGAGTTAATCGTAAAAAACCCGGGGATTCCATATACAAATCCGATGATACAGGAAGCACTGAAAAAGAATATAGAAATTATTACTGAAGTAGAGCTTGCTTACCGAATATCTGAGGCTCCTTTTATTGGAATAACAGGTACGAACGGAAAAACAACAACTACAACATTGATTTACGAGATGCTTGAACGCGGAGGAAAAAAGCCGCTTATAGCCGGGAATATAGGGACGGTAGCGAGCGGAGTGGCTCAGGAAGCAACGGCGGAGAATGTCATTGTTATTGAATTGTCTTCGTTTCAGTTGATGGGAATTCAAACGTTCAGACCTTATATTTCGGTCTATTTAAATCTATTTGATGCCCATTTGGATTATCATGGGACGAAAGATGAATATGCATTTGCTAAAGCACAAATAACCAAAAACCAAAAAGATACTGACTTCATCGTGTTTAATGCCAACCAGGAGCCTACTAAAAAGGCTGCAGAGGGCTCAGCTGCTATTTCAGTTCCATTTAGCACTGTATCCGTGGATGAAACAGGTGCTTACACGAAAGACGGATTTATTTGGTTCAGAGATGAAAAGATTATTGCTATAGATGAGATAGTATTGCCTGGTAAGCATAATCTCGAAAATATTTTATCCGCTGTTGCTGCTGTTAAATTATATGGTGTAGCTAATGAAGCGATTCAATATGTACTAAAAACATTCAGCGGTGTTAAACATCGTACTCAATTTGTTGCAGAAATAAATGGACGAAAATTTTATAACGATTCCAAAGCAACAAATATTCTGGCTGCATCAGCTGCTATATCATCATTTAAGAGCCCGCTGATTTTATTGGCCGGAGGCTTGGATCGAGGAAATGAATTTGATGAATTAATTCCGCTTCTCACTCATGTTAAGGCAATGATTGTTTTTGGAGAAACAGCTGAGAAATTAACGAAAACTGCACAGAAAGCAGGGATATCTATAATCAAACATGTCGATAATGTAGCTATAGCCGCCAATGAAGCATATAAACTTTCAGAAAGTGGCGATACTATTTTACTTTCACCGGCATGTGCAAGTTGGGATCAATATAAAACTTTTGAAGCCCGGGGAGACATGTTTATGGATGCCGTGCATAAGTTAAAATAGGGAGCTTGTTCGGAGAGTCAGTATTTCTCATGAAAGGCACTGCCTAAATGCAATAGAGACGATTTTGAAGTCGTCTCTTTTTGTTAGCATTTATCACGCCTGGAAATACTTCCCTAATTTAAAACGAAGAGGTGCATGGAAGTGCCTGCAAAAAAAACCACTCCTGACTTTATTTTAATCATCGCAATGTTTTCCTTGCTTTCAATAGGGCTAATCATGGTATATAGCGCCAGTGCAATATGGGCTACCTATAAATTTGATGACACCTTTTTCTTTGCAAAGAGACAATTATTATTTGCAGGTGTAGGAATTGTGGCTATGCTCGTTATTATGAATATTGATTATTGGAATTGGAGAAGATGGGCAAAGCCTTTAATCATCATTTGTTTTATTTTATTGCTGGTGGTACTCATCCCAGGAATAGGAACATTAAGAAATGGTTCGAGGAGTTGGATTGGAGTAGGGGCTTTTTCCATTCAACCTTCTGAATTTATGAAGCTGGCGATGATCGTCTTTCTTGCTAAATTTTTATCTGAAAGACAAAAGTACATAACTTCTTTTAAAAAAGGATTAGCCCCCTCTTTAGGTCTTGTCTTTTTAGCATTTGGGTTAATTATGATGCAGCCGGATCTTGGAACAGGAACTGTAATGGTAGGAACATGTATAGCGATGATTTTTATTGCAGGTGCCAGGATAAGCCACTTCGTAGGTCTTGGGATGCTTGGGGTTGCTGGCTTTGTTATACTTGTTATATCCGCACCTTACCGGATGAAGAGAATTACATCATTTCTTGACCCTTGGCAGGATCCTCTTGGAAGTGGATTTCAAATCATTCAGTCACTCTATGCTATCGGACCTGGCGGTTTGTTTGGGCTTGGTCTGGGCCAAAGCAGACAAAAGTTCTTCTATTTGCCTGAACCGCAAACAGATTTCATCTTTGCTATTCTCTCCGAAGAATTGGGTTTTATAGGTGGTTCGCTTGTTATACTATTATTCTCTCTCTTACTATGGAGAGGTATCAGAATTGCGCTTGGAGCACCTGATTTATTTGGATCCTTTTTAGCGGTTGGCATCATCATTATGATTGCTATACAGGTGATGATCAATATTGGTGTTGTGACAGGACTTATGCCAGTTACTGGGATTACATTACCGTTTTTAAGCTATGGAGGTTCTTCGTTAACCTTGATGTTAATGGCGGTTGGTGTATTGCTGAATATAAGCAGGTATTCTAATTATTAGAGTGCCATGAAGCTGATTCATTTAGCTTCTTTTTTTTTACAGATTATCATTATTTAAGTATAATGGTATTTTTAAGTAATATATATAATGAAGAACCTATGTAAACCTGGTTTAGAGTGTAGTAGAATATGGGTAAATCAAATAGTTAGAAACAATGTATGTAAAGTGAAAGGTGAATCAATCATGAAAATAGTATTAAGTGGTGGAGGTACGGGAGGACATATTTATCCTGCACTGGCCATGGCAAGAGAAATTAAGAAGTTAAATCCGGAGGCATCTTTTCTATATATAGGTACCGAAAAAGGATTAGAAAAAGACCTCGTCAGTCGAGAGGGTCTTGATTTTAAAGCGATTGAGATTACAGGATTTAAACGATCTTTAAGCTTAGAAAATGTCAAAACTATATGGCGCTTCTTAAAAGGTGTTTCAAACAGCAAAAAACTATTAAAAGAGTTTAAGCCAGATGTCGTCATCGGAACCGGCGGTTATGTATGTGGACCGGTTGTTTATGCAGCGTCCAAAATGAAAATTCCAACGATTATACATGAACAAAATAGCGTACCAGGTTTAACAAATAAATTTTTAAGTCGATATGTTAATAAAGTGGCTATAAGCTTTGAAGAGGCTCGGCAATATTTCCCGAAGGAAAAAGTAGTCTTTACAGGAAATCCGAGGGGTTCAGAGGTTGTGTCACATATTGGCTCAAATGCAATCCAGCAACTAGGGATTAAGAAAGGCATTCCTTCTGTGCTCATATTCGGAGGAAGTCGTGGAGCAAAAGCAATTAATGAAGCTGTTTTAAAAAATATTGAAGTATTAAAGGATAAACCATATCAAATTATTTATATAACTGGTGATGTTCATTATCAATCTGTAAAAGAAGAGCTCGATTTAGTAGGAACTCCGGATAATGTCATTGTAAAACCGTTTATACACAATATGCCAGAAATACTGCCTTCAGTTGATTTGGTTGTATCGCGAGCAGGAGCGACCACTTTGGCTGAATTAACAGCATTGGGAATAGCCAGTATCCTGATTCCAAGTCCATATGTAACGAATAATCATCAGGAAAAGAACGCGCAGGCTTTAGTACAAAAAGGGGCAGCAACCATGATAAAAGAAAGTGAATTAAATGGGGTCACCTTAATAAAAGCGATTGATGAAATTATGCTCGATACAGATAGGATTGAATCTATGAAGAAGTCAGCGAAGCAAATGGGTATACCTGATTCAGCTGAGCGGTTGTTGAAAATCATGCAGGATCTGCAGTAAATAAAACGAATTAAAAATCAAAAAATGTATAGAAAAATTTTTCGGGTATGGAAGATAACATGCATGGCTATCGTTTGATGACTTAGATTTATGTCATGTTCTAATCATCATTAAAGGATTTATTAGATATGCCGGCTTTACCGAATGATGGTCTGCTAAGATAAATCAGTACATGATCCCTTCCGATTCATCATAATCCAATCGTCTAAGTTTTTTAAAACGATGGGATCGGAAGCGGATTTCTAGATTCATCCTATAAAAAAAGCAGAAAAAAATAAGAGATAATATGTTATAATTTTCTCATAATTGATGTGTTGTCTATCAATTTTTGGTAAATATCTTCTTTGAAACTTGAAAAATAAAATCTTCTTCTATCGATATAATTTCGCAATATATCATGGTGAGTATTTTATTATGTATATGTAAAACGACGAGGGTATGCAGATTCTTAGTTGTTGGTTAAATGAGGTGTTTGTATTGGATAAGAATTTGGTATCTCTTGAAGATCGAATTCCTAAATTGAAACAGATGAGAAAAAAGAAAGCAAATAGGCGCCTAATCGGGCTGTTAACGATTTTCTTTTTACTTATATTCAGTATTATCTATTTGCAATCTCCATTAAGTCGAATCCAATCTATACAAGTGGAAGGCAATGCGTATTTGACAGATAAAGAAATCATTGAGCAAAGCGGTTTGGAAGTAGATGATAATATTTGGGAGATTAAAGCTAACAAAATTGAAAAAACGATCAAAAAACATCCCGAGATTGAGGATGTCAGATTAAAAAAAGGATTTCCCAACCATATAACATTAGAAGTCAGTGAGTATAAATACACCGCTTATGTACAAAAGGGAAAGGAATATTATCCGATATTATCAAATGGTAAGATATTGGACAAGAAGCTAAGCCATATTCCTGATTCGGGCCCTTTACTCGTTTCATTTAAAGAAGGGAAACCTTTGTCAATCGTTATTGATCAGCTTGAAGAAATGTCCGAGGATGTGATGAACTCAATATCAGAGATTCACCATAATCCATCTAAGACGGATAAAACGAAAGTCACTCTTTACATGAATGACGGTTTTGAAGTAACAGCGAGTGGAGAAACTCTTGCTGATAAACTGGTGCATTATGCTGCAATTGTGAGTCAATTAGAGGAAGGCAGCAAAGGGGTTATCGATCTCGAGGTTGGTTCATATTTCCATTCTTATTAGATTCATAATGAAGAATTTCGAAGAATTATAATTAGAAACATTAAAAGAATCATAGGATGTAAATTTTCAGCCAATTAGGACATACCGTATTATTTCAGTAGCTTAATTTTCTAAAATAAAACAGAATGAATTGGTCGGATGTGAGAAAATTCTTTTTTTATATGATATATGCTACAAATTTGACTTTTCTAGGCGTTCATATTGGTGTAGACTTGTAGTTAATAAGGTAATATGAAGTAACAAATTGTTTTTCTGAAATATTTCTTATCATTAAAAAACAGACATTCTTTATACATCCTGATAATTTACATGAAATAACAGGATAATAAAGGGTTTTGGCGAATAGTTGTTTTGTAGGGTTTCAAAAAGCTCAAACATAATATAGATAGCTATTGAAGGAGGTGCCAAAGGGTGCACAACAATGAAATTTATGTTAGCCTTGACATCGGTACATCCACTGTGAAAGTGATAATAGGAGAAATGGAAAATGACTCCTTGAACATAATCGGTGTGGGTAATGCAGCATCTGAAGGCTTGAAAAAAGGTCAGATTGTTGATATAGATGAAACTGTCAAATCCATTCGAAAAGCAGTTGAACAAGCTGAAAGAATGGTAGGTATGGAGATTCGTAAAGTGATTGTCGGAATCAGCGCCAATCATATTATGCTTCAGCCATGCCATGGGGTAGTCGCTGTATCCAATGACAATCGGGAGATTACAGAAGAGGATAAAACTCGTGTTAGAGAACAGGCGGAATTAGTCACAATTCCTTCTGATCGAGAAATTATTGATGTTATTCCTGTTCATTACAAAGTGGATGAAATAGATGAAATCAGCGACCCAAAAGGTATGACTGGAGTTCGCCTTGAAATGAGGGGCGTATTAATTACCGGACTAAGAACCATTTTACATAATACCCTTCGCGCTGTAGAACGTGCAGGATTAGAAATAACTGATATTGCATTGCAGCCTATGGCGGCCGGCTCACTTGTTTTATCCAAGGATGAGCGTAATCTTGGAATAGCCCTAGTTGATATAGGCGGCGGTTCTACACAGGTCGCTGTATTTGAAGATGGGGAGTTAAAAGGAGCTACAGTTATCCCGCTTGGCGGAAATAATATTACAAAAGATATCAGTATTGTGTTAAAAACACCAACAGATGTATCCGAACAAATTAAAGTTAGACATGGCCATGCATTTATTGATGATGATGCGGAAGAAGAAACATTTACAGTGCCGGTGATTGGCAGTGAAAAACAACAGACCTGCAATCAATTTATTGTATCTGATATTATGGAAGATAGATTAACAGAAATCTTTGAAATGGTAGAAGATGCTATAGTAAATATGGGTGTAACTGATTTACTTGGGGGATATGTTCTCACTGGTGGAGTAGTAAAAACCCCTGGTATACTGGATTTAGCACAAAATATCCTGCAAAATCGCGTTCGTGGAGCGGAACCAAATTACATAGGTGTCAGAGAACCTCAGTACACAACTTCTGTTGGTCTTATCACATATGCTTGTAACAAAGCCAGATCGCAAGGCTTGAAGTTAGGAGCGCATACTGTTGCTGCTACCAGAGAAACAACAGAAAAGCGTCCGGCTCAAAAACCAGCTCCAAAAGAAAAAGCACCAAAAAATCCGGAAGATAAAGTGAGTACAAAAATGAAAAAATTCTTCGGAGTATTTTTCGAATAAGGGAAACACTTTACCGAAAATAATAGGAGGACTTTCCATGCTAGAATTTGATACAAATATTGATTCGTTAGCAACGATAAAAGTAATCGGAGTAGGGGGCGGCGGAAATAACGCCGTTAACCGAATGATTGAACACGGCTTACAAGGGGTAGAATTCATTGCGGTTAACACAGATGCCCAAGCTTTGAATCTATCAAAAGCTGAAATAAAAATGCAAATAGGCGGTAAATTGACACGTGGACTTGGCGCTGGCGCCAATCCGGATGTTGGAAAAAAAGCTGCAGAAGAAAGTAAGGAACAAATTGAGCAAGCCCTTCAAGGAGCAGATATGGTATTTGTTACAGCCGGTATGGGCGGTGGTACCGGAACAGGAGCTGCTCCAGTTGTAGCTCAGATTGCCCGTGAGTTGGGTGCCCTGACGGTTGGTGTAGTGACAAGGCCATTTACATTCGAAGGCCGTAAGCGTTCCACGCAGGCTCAGGGTGGAATTGCTGCTATGAAAGAATCTGTTGATACTTTAATTGTTATTCCAAATGATCGATTATTAGAAATCGTTGATAAAAGTACACCAATGCTTGAAGCCTTCCGTGAAGCAGATAATGTTTTAAGACAAGGTGTACAAGGTATTTCTGACTTAATCGCAGTACCAGGATTAATTAACCTTGACTTTGCAGATGTGAAAACAATTATGTCCAATAAAGGATCCGCTTTAATGGGAATCGGGGTGGCATCAGGTGAAAGCCGTGCTGCAGAAGCGGCTAAAAAAGCTATCTCCAGTCCATTGCTTGAAACATCAATTGATGGTGCTCAAGGTGTGTTAATGAACATCACAGGAGGAACGAACTTAAGCTTATTCGAAGTTCAGGAAGCTGCTGATATTGTAGCATCAGCCTCCGATCAGGAAGTAAATATGATTTTTGGATCTGTTATTAATGAGAATTTAAAAGATGAAATTGTAGTAACTGTGATTGCGACTGGATTCAATGAAATTGAACAACAACGTCCAGCGGCAAGACCGAACTTTGGCCAATCACGACCTGCTCCTCAAACGAATCCGAATCCGATCAAGCGCGAAGTACCTAAGCGTGAAGAATCTTATACTTCAGAACCTAGCAGAAACAATCAAGTGAGCAGCAATACTGATGATACACTTGATATTCCTACGTTCTTAAGAAATCGTAATCGTCGTAGATAATATAATTCATAGAGGAAGATGATGATGTAATGGTAAATTACTCGTCATCTTCTTTTTTGTTTGTATAGATATTTATTACCAGCTGGTTTGTAGAAAAAGGCTAAAGGGTTATTAGCTTGTCCTATGAATTTAGTTGGATGGTATCTATTTTCAAACATTTTAATTACAGGCCTGTTTGATTGTTTTAATTCGTTTTTCCACTTCGGTAGTTCTGCTAATTAAAGTAAATATGACCATGAAAATTTTGCAGTAAACCATCGACAAATATTGATGAAAATATAAATAAAAAACGGTTGCACTCTTTACACGAAGTGACAACCTTTTGGATTACGTCAGGTTATAATTTTTCATATGTTCTATTAAAAAAAGTATGGGGAAACAATATGACTATTTATATTGATGCCATTTGGTTTCTCAATTGGATCTTTGATACAAGTATACTGGTCTGGACTGCAGTTTTATTAAAAAACCATATAAAATGGATTAGAATGCTGGCAGGAGGGTTAGTGGGATCTATGGTTGTTTGGCTATATATCACACCCTATTCCTATTTGGCAGATCAAATCTGGCTGAAATGCATGGTTTCTATTTTGATGGTTTTAACTGCATTTGGTTTTAGAAGTATTCGAGCATTTTTAAAAAGAGTAGTAACTTTATATGCGGTGACCTTTACCATTGGCGGGATCCTCTTAGGCAGTCACTATTTTTTTAGTTTTAAAGTGACTGAATATTTCAACGGTTTTGCAAGTGGAGCAGGAAGCTTTGGTGACCCGGTCAGTTGGATTTTTGTTATGATTGGATTTCCGTTGGCTTGGCATTTTTCAAAAAAGCATATTAACATCCTTGATCTTGCCAAATGGAATAAAGAGCAGAGGGTGACAATGGTTGTAGAAATTAATGGCGTCTCATTTGAATCAGAAGGGCTTGTTGACACAGGAAACCAATTACTCGATCCGATATCAGGTTCGCCTGTAGCAATTATTTCACTCTATGGCAGGGAAACAATGATACCTGCGCCTGTATCTAAGTTGATTGATAAAGGTATACAGAATATGAATGTCGATTTTGCTGATCTCCCTGATGAGTGGCAAGAAAAAATGAGAATTATTCCATGTAAGGTTGTTGGCAATGACAGTCAATTGTTAATTGCGTTTAAACCAGATGCCCTATCCATAAAAGCAGCGAATGAATGCCGCGAGGTTCAAAAATGTTTAATTTCTTTTACCATGCAGCAATTATCAGGAGAAGGGCTTTTCGATTCCATTGTTCATCCAAAAATGGTACCGGCCGGTGATTCAGCATCTGCCTCTTAATGTAATAATCACTATACTCATTTCAAGAAGAAAATAGACGTTAAAGGATTAGGAAAGGGGTTAAACAATTGAGAAATTTCCGCTTTAGACTATCCTATTATTGGACAAAAGTTTTAGTGAAATTAAGGCTCAAGTCAGATGAAGTATATTATATTGGCGGCAGCGAGGCTCTTCCACCGCCACTAAGTAAGGAAGAGGAAGAAATATTAATTCATAAACTGCCTGCTGGTGATGAAACAGCAAGATCTATGCTAATTGAACGAAATCTTCGTTTAGTTGTATACATAGCACGCAAATTCGAGAATACGGGTATTAACATTGAAGATTTAATCAGTATAGGCACAATCGGACTTATTAAAGCTGTGAATACCTTTAATCCAGAAAAAAAAATAAAGCTTGCGACATACGCATCAAGATGTATTGAAAATGAAATTTTAATGTATTTACGACGAAACAGTAAAACGCGTTCCGAAGTCTCATTTGATGAACCTCTGAATATTGATTGGGATGGGAATGAACTACTCTTATCAGATGTATTGGGAACCGATGATGATATCATCACAAAAAATTTAGAGACAAGTATTGATAAAAAACTTTTGGCTAAAGCACTCGAACAATTGAATGATCGTGAGAAGCAGATTATGGAACTAAGATTTGGTCTTGTTGGTGGAGAGGAAAAGACACAAAAGGATGTTGCTGATTTACTGGGGATATCGCAATCCTATATCTCCCGTCTTGAAAAGCGAATTATAAAAAGACTTAGAAAAGAATTTAATAAAATGGTTTAAGAAAGGTGTAAAAAATATTTAGTCGTATAAAAGCTTTATGAATCAGGGGATTTTCATTTAGTCACTATACGGAAATAATTTTTATATGCATATAATTCCCTCCTGCGGAGATACTTTACTTTGTACAGCAGCTCCTGCTAGGAGGGAATGGATTGACACGAAACAAAGTAGAAATATGTGGTGTGGATACATCAAAATTACCTGTTTTAAAAAATGATGAAATGCGAGAGTTGTTTAAACAGATGCAATCTGGAGAATCATCATCAGCACGGGAGAAGTTGGTTAATGGTAATCTTAGACTTGTCCTAAGTGTCATTCAGCGCTTTAATAACAGGGGTGAGTATGTTGATGACCTCTTCCAGGTTGGATGCATTGGTTTAATGAAATCGATTGACAACTTTGACTTAAGTCAGAATGTAAAATTTTCTACGTATGCTGTACCAATGATCATTGGGGAAATTCGCCGTTATTTACGGGATAATAATCCGATTAGGGTTTCCAGATCGTTGAGAGATATTGCATACAAGGCTTTACAGGTCAGAGAGAGACTGATGAGTGAAACATCGAGAGAACCGACATCTGAAGAAATTGCAAAAGCTCTTGATGTTACGTATGAAGAGGTAGTATTTGCACTAGATGCAATCCAGGACCCGGTGTCATTATTTGAACCTATCTACAATGATGGAGGCGATCCGATCTTTGTAATGGATCAGCTCAGTGATGAGAAGAGTAAAGATAGCACATGGATTAATGAGATTGCATTAAAAGATGGCATGCGCAGGTTAAATGAGCGTGAGAAAATGATCCTTAAGAAACGTTTCTTCCAAGGGAAAACGCAAATGGAAGTTGCTGAGGAAATCGGTATTTCACAGGCACAGGTATCCCGCTTGGAAAAAGCGGCTATTCGCCAAATGAATAAAAATATCTAGCTGCTGATTAATGAACTTATAATTAAATATGTATTGCCCTTAAGCTATCCTCGTTTGCAGGATAGTTTTTATTTGTATGTAGGAATATTTATAATAACGGGTGGCTCCGGTTTTGAAAAAGGGAACTAAAAAAACCCTGCAGCACTTACATCTGTTATTTAAGATTTTAGGGTTATATAGATGGCCAGATATGAAAGAATATCGAAAATGAAAATCTGTTTTATTAAACGTTCAAGATTTGATGGATAAGAGTGCCGGAGAGAGAAGTTCTTTATTGTTCTTTCCATTCATATAATGCCTGTAACTACAGATCCCGAGTGGAGGAGATAGAGCATGATTAAAATTTCTGAGTTACAAGTCAAAGATATCGTAAATACATTCGATGGAAAACGATTGGGAAATGTTGAAGATATAGAAATTAATCTAAGTACTGGGAAAATAGAAAGTATAACGGTAGCAAACAGTAAAATGCTTTCGTTTTTAAATAAAGAGGAAGACACTGTCATTCCGTGGTATAAAATTAAAATGATTGGAGAAGATGTGATTCTTGTGGAATACAAGGGATACGGAAGTTTTAATGAATAGAAGAAAATTATGCGGGATTATGATAAAATGAAAGAAAAATCGAGGGGTATTAGCTTGGAACCATTTGTTCAGTTTTCCGAATCATTTTTGTCGATAAAAGATTGGAAGGATCAGCATCCGAATTTATTGGCGGGATTTACTACGAAGAACGGAGGCATCAGCGATTTTCCGTTTCATTCGATGAATACAGCTTTTCACGTGTATGATATGGATGGAAAAGTAATAGAAAACAGGCGTATTCTGGCTGACCAGCTCCATTTTCCTGTTGAAAGATGGGTTGGGGCTGAGCAGACGCATGATGCTTCTATTGTGAAAATTGAAAAAAGTCATGCCGGGCTTGGAGCGTTAGATTATAAAACAGCATTAAAAGCAACGGATGGTTTATATACAAAAGAAAGCGGAATAGTACTGACGCTTTGCTTTGCGGATTGTGTACCCGTATATTTTATGGCGCCAAACCATCATTTGATTGGGATTGTACATGCGGGCTGGAAGGGGACGGTTGCCGGCATAGGTTCATCTATGATTGATATATGGAGACAGGCTGAAGGCGTACAGCCTGCAGAGATATATGCTGCAATAGGGCCATCTATTTGCCAAAACTGTTATACGGTCGACAAAAAAGTAATTAACTATTTAGAGGTTATACTAGAAGAACAGACAAAAACCGCTTATAATCAAATTACGGAGAATCAATATCAGCTTGATTTAAAGCTGGCGAATGCTTTAATTCTTCAGAAAGCCGGTATTTTACCAGAGAATATTATGACAACTGATTTTTGTACAAGTTGTGATGATTCTTACTTTTTTTCTCACCGACGTGATGAGGGGAAAACTGGTCGAATGTTGGGGTTAATCGGCTGGAAGGAGGAATAGAACTTTGAAAGTGTCAGAAAACCTGCAGATCATTCATGAAAAAATAGAGAGTGCTGCAAAACGTGCAGGTCGTAATCCACAAGATATACAAATAATTGCTGTTACAAAATATGTTTCAACAAAACGCGCTCTAGAAGCCTATAAAGCTGGAATTACAAACCTTGGCGAAAACCGCCCGGAAGGATTAATTGCCAAGCAAGAGGGTATAAAAGAACGACCAGTATGGCATTTTATCGGTTCGCTTCAAACGAGAAAGGTAAAATCGATCATAAATCGTGTGGACGTTCTTCATTCCCTGGATCGCTTATCATTGGCTGAAGAAATAGAAAAGAGAGTCACCCGCCCGATTGACTGTTTTGTTCAGATAAATGTAAGCGGAGAAGATACTAAACATGGGATACAGCCTCAGGTTGCAATTGAGTTTGTACAACATCTTGCTGAATTTAAAAAAATTAGGGTAATGGGACTTATGACGATGGCTCCTTTCACAGATGATGAAGAAGAAATACGTACTTGTTTCCGTAAACTCAAAGAATTGCAAGTAGTGATACAAAATATGAAGTTGCCCAATGCCCCATGCACAGAACTCTCAATGGGTATGTCAAATGACTATGAAATTGCCATTGAAGAAGGTGCAACCATGGTTAGAATTGGAACTGCCTTGGTAGGGAATGAATAAAAGAGAGGTGTAGATAATGTCTATCGTATCAAAAATGAAAACGTTCTTTGCACTCGAGGATGAAGAATATGAGTATGAGGAACAATATGTTGAAGAAGAAAAAGTTCCGGCAAAAGTGAATAAACATGATCAGCAGCAAAAACAACAAAATATAGTGAGTCTTCAAAGCATACAGAAATCTTCTAAATTAGTATTGCTGGAACCAAGAGCGTATGCAGATGCTCAGGAGATTGCCGACCATTTAAAAAACCGCCGTGGAGTTGTTGTGAATTTACAAAGGATTTCACCAGACCAGGCTAGAAGAATTGTTGACTTTTTAAGTGGGACAGTCTATGCAATCGGTGGGGATATTCAGCGTATCGGGTCAAATATATTCTTATGTACTCCTGATAATGTTGATGTTTCAGGTTCCATCTCTGGATATGCTCAAGAAGATGAACTGGAGGATATAAGGTGGTAAGTAAATAATGGATATCGTTTTTTATATACTTTATAAAGCAGTAGATATATATTCCTGGGCCTTGATTATTTACATATTAATGTCGTGGTTTCCAAATGCAAGGGATACAGGAATTGGAATGTTTTTGGCACGCATATGTGAGCCGTTTTTGGAACCGTTCAGGAGAATTGTACCTTCACTCGGCATGATTGATATTTCTCCAATTATAGCAATCCTTGTGTTAAATATGGCACGAGTAGGAATCTCCGCATTAGCAGGCGCTTTTTAAGAAGAATGTTAGCTCCCTTTCTAAACAGGGAGCTTTTATATTTTAGCTGGAGGATGTAAATGGATATTTATCAGCATTTTCGTCAGGAAGAAAGAGAATTTATCGATCAGGTGCTTGGATGGATTGATCAAGTCAAGGAGCAATACGCCCCTAAATTGACAGATTTTCTTGACCCCAGAGAATCAGAGATTGTAAGGATGCTAATTGGTACAAATGGAGATGTTCTTGTTTCCTTTTTTGGAGGAAGCGAAGCAGCCGAGCGACAAAGAGCATTCCTCTATCCGGATTATTATGAACCGCAATTCGAGGATTACGAACTGACTATTTATGAATTGTTTTATTCTACAAAATTTACGACACTGAAACACAGGCAGATTCTAGGCACGTTAATGTCTGTTGGCTTAAAGAGAGAAAAATTTGGTGATATTTGGATCGAAGGGGAGCGAGTACAATTCGTTGTCGCAAAAGATGTAGCATCCTATCTGGAAATGAATATATCTAAAATGGGCAATGCGGGGGTAAAGTTTCAGGAAATCTCTGCTGATCAAGTCATGACGGTTACTGAGCAATGGAAGGAATGCCAAGTGACGGTTTCCTCCATGAGAATTGATACGATATTGTCGGCTATTGCTAATATTTCGAGGCAAAAGAGCCAAACACTCGTACAGCAGGGGCGTGTTAAGGTAAACTGGAAACAAGTCGATAATCCATCATATGAAATCAGAGAAAGTGATGTGTTATCCACTCGTGGGATAGGAAGAATGAAGATATTTTCCATTGAAGGAAAAACAAAGAAAGATAAATGGAAAATAAAGTGTGGTATACAAAAATAATCAGGAATTTAGAAGGAATATCACCATTACTGTCGAAAGCATAGTATAATAATTAAGAGAAGAATCAGTATTCGGAGGTGCAGTCTATGCCATTATCACCGCTAGACATACATAACAAGGAATTCGGCAGAGGATTCCGCGGTTACGATGAAGATGAAGTAAATGAGTTTCTTGACCAAATAATTAAAGATTACGAGTTGGTCCTTCGAGATAAGAAAGATCTTGAAGCTAAAGTGGAAGAGTTGGAACAACGCCTTGAGCATTTCTCCAGCATTGAGGAAACGTTGAATAAATCAATCGTCATTGCTCAGGAAGCCGGAGAAGATGTCAAACGTAATTCTCAAAAAGAGGCTAAATTGATTATGAAGGAAGCGGAAAAAAATGCTGACCGAATTGTCAATGAGGCTTTATCTAAAGCACGAAAAATTGCTATTGAAATTGAAGATCTTAAAAAGCAATCTAAAGTATTCAGAATGCGTTTTAAAATGCTAGTTGAAGCCCAGCTTGATTTATTAAATAGTGAAGACTGGGATAAACTTCTTAAATATGACGTGGATGCCACTGAATTTGATATCGACCTGAATGAAGAAGAAATGTAAGGTCTTGACTTTATCATAAGTTATTGAATATAATATCTTAACAAATCTAATCAAAAAATTGATAAAACGAAGACGGGAACAGTACATCAGATTATACTTTTTGTAGCGAGCCGGGGAAGGTGGGAGCCCGGTAAAAGAATCTGGTTGGAAGATCATCCCTGAGTCTGCTTTTGAACCCAGTTTACTGGCAGTAAATAGCGGCGAGTCATTCACGTTACGAATACCAAGAGGAATATTGTCAGGCAATATTCTAAAAGGGTGGTACCGCGGAAATATAGCCTTTTCGTCCCTTTACCGGGATGAAGAGGCTTTTTTGTATTTATTTATGAAAATCGTTTAACGGAAGTTTAAGGAGTGAATGGAATGGAATTTAAAGACACATTATTGATGCCTAAAACAGAATTTCCAATGCGTGGGAATTTACCAAAAAGAGAACCGGAAGTTCAAGCAGGTTGGGAAGAAAAAGATATTTACAAATTAGTACAGGAGCGCACAAAGGACCTTCCTAAATTTGTGCTGCATGACGGACCTCCTTATGCGAACGGAAACATCCATATCGGGCATGCGATGAACAAAATTTTAAAGGATTTTATTGTTCGTTTTAAATCTATGAATGGTTATAATGCGCCATATGTACCAGGTTGGGATACTCATGGTTTACCAATTGAAACAGCTCTAACAAAAAACAAAAAAGTAAATCGTAAGGAAATGACGATCGCTGAATTCCGTAAACTTTGTGAGGAATATGCATATACACAAATTGATCAACAGCGAACTCAATTTAAACGTTTAGGCGTAAGAGGGGACTGGGAAAATCCTTACATCACGCTGAAACCTGAATATGAAGCTGAGCAAATCAAAGTTTTCGGTGATATGGCGAAAAAGGGCTATATCTATAAAGGGTTAAAACCGGTTTATTGGTCTCCTTCCAGTGAATCTGCACTGGCTGAAGCGGAAATCGAATACCACGACAAAAAATCAGCATCTATCTTTGTTGCATTTGATGTGAAGGACGGCAAAGGAGTAGTGGAAGAGGGAGCGAAGTTCATTATTTGGACTACGACACCTTGGACCATTCCAGCTAACCTAGGAATTGCTGTTCACCCACGCCTTGATTATGTACTTGTGAATGTGGATGGTACAAAATATATTGTGGCTGAAACATTATTGCCTTCCGTTAAAGAAACACTAGGATGGGAGAATGCTGAGGTTGAGAAGACTGTTAAGGGTGCTGAACTGGAATATGTAGTCGCTAAACATCCATTGTATGATCGTGACTCACTGGTTATTTTAGGAGAGCATGTAACAACTGATGCAGGTACAGGCTGTGTTCATACTGCTCCAGGACATGGTGAGGATGACTTTATCGTAGGTCAAAAATATAATCTTGGTGTACTCTGCCCAGTGGATGGAAAAGGTCATATGACTTCTGATGCTCCTGGATTTGAAGGATTATTCTATGATAAAGCAAACAAAGAAATCACAGATAAACTTGAGGAAGTCGGAGCTCTGTTAAAACTTGATTTCATAACACACTCTTATCCACATGATTGGAGAACGAAAAAGCCAACAATCTTCCGTGCGACTGACCAATGGTTTGCTTCTGTTGATGATATCCGTGAAGATTTATTGCAGCAAATCAAAGAAACTAATTGGGTACCTGCATGGGGTGAAACGAGATTATTTAACATGATTCGTGATCGTGGAGACTGGTGTATTTCCCGTCAGCGTGCATGGGGCGTACCGATTCCGGTGTTTTATGCAGAGAATGGGGAAGCAATCATTACGGATGAAACGATTAAGCATGTATCCGATTTATTCCGACAATACGGTTCCACTGTTTGGTTTGAGAAAGATGCAAAAGATCTTCTCCCAGAAGGCTTTACACATGAAGGCAGCCCGAATGGCTTATTTACGAAAGAAACAGATATTATGGACGTATGGTTTGACTCTGGTTCCTCCCATCAATCAGTTCTTGAAGCAAGAGAAGATTTGAGAAGACCAGCTGACCTTTACCTTGAGGGTTCAGACCAGTATCGCGGATGGTTTAATTCCTCTTTAATCACGTCTGTTGCTGTTACTGGTAAAGCTCCTTACAAGGAGGTATTGAGCCACGGATTTACACTGGATGGTGAAGGGCGCAAAATGAGTAAATCCCTTGGCAATACAATCGATCCATTAAAAGTTATTAATCAAATGGGTGCAGATATTCTGCGTCTTTGGGTAGCGAGTGTCGATTATCAGGCTGATGTACGTGTTTCTGATAATATCCTGAAACAAGTGTCCGAAGTATATCGTAAAATTCGTAACACATTCAGATTCCTGCTTGGAAACCTGAGCGGATTTAGCGCAGAGCGTGATGCTGTTTCTTACGAGAATCTTCGTGAAGTGGACCAGTATATGCTCATTAAGTTAAATGATTTGGTTGATCAGGTAAAACAATCCTATGACAATTATGAATTTGCTGATATCTATAATGGTATTAATAATTTCTGTACACAGGATTTAAGTTCCTTCTATCTGGATTATGCAAAGGATATTCTATACTGCGATGCGGAAAACAGTGATAGCCGCCGTGCAATTCAAACTGTATTGCATGAATGCTTATTGAAACTGGTTAAATTGATTGCGCCTATTCTGCCGCATACAGCTGATGAAGTATGGACTTTTATCGATGATGCTGATGCAGAGAGCGTACAATTGACAGATATGCCGTCCGTTGAAAAGTATTCAAATAGTGAAGCTGTTAAAGCGAAATGGGATCTGTTCATGACTTTACGAGATGATGTCCTTAAAGCGCTTGAAGAAGCAAGGAATGCAAAAGTGATTGGTAAATCATTAAATGCGAAAGTAGCATTGTATGTAAGTGAAGAAACAAAAGATTTGCTTGAAAGCATTGAAGAAAGCCTTGAACAATTATTTATCGTTTCTTCAGTGGAAGTTGCCGGATACATTTACGATGCACCGGAAGAAGCAATTAAGTTAGAGCATGCGGCAATTTTAGTCACAAAAGCAGATGGAGAAACTTGTGAACGTTGCTGGAATATCAGTGAAGAGGTTGGTACAATTGAAAAACACCCAACTTTATGTGAACGCTGCTCCACAGTGGTAGTTAACGAATATCCAGAACTCGGATAATCGTGTATTTTAAGATGATAGAGAGCCGATTTCCTGAGTGCTTATGCAATCAGTGAAAAGTGAGGCACTCTCTCATTTGAAGAGCTTTTATGTGTGGGCAGTAGAGGTGATAGACCGACCTGCTCCAAAATACTGGGATGCTATTCCTTCTATAGGCCCTTTCATCTATTCGAAAGGGCCTGTATTTTTGTTAAAGTTTTAAAACATTTGTTAGATAGATATGCTACAATTTGTTAGGCAGTATGTACATTTTAAGCAGGCAGGGGGCAAGCTTATGTTATATATGTATTATTTGATTGCGTTGCTCATTATCATGATTGACCAATTTACGAAATGGTTGGTCGTTAAGTATATGACCTTAGGGGAAAGTATACCAATCATTGAAAACTTTCTATACATTACCTCTCACAGAAACCGAGGGGCAGCCTGGGGAATTCTTCAGGGACAAATGTGGTTTTTTTATATCGTAACAACCGTGGTTATTATTGGAATTGTCTTTTACATAAGAAAATTCAGTACCGATAAGTTGACGGGGATATCCCTTGGACTTATTCTTGGAGGAGCGATTGGTAATTTTATTGATCGGATTTTCCGCAATGAAGTAGTTGATTTTGTGCATACGTATATATTCTCATACAGTTTTCCTGTCTTTAATGTGGCAGATTCTGCTCTTTGTGTAGGAGTTGGATTATTGGTGATTGCTATGTTTTTGGAGGAAAAAAGAGCTAAGGAGCTAAAGAATGGATAGTCAAAGACTGATAGTAACAGAAGAACATAAAGGTGAAAGGCTTGATAAGGTCCTTTCCGTTTTAAATGAAGAATGGTCACGTTCTCAAGTCCAGCAGTGGATAAAAGAAGGAAATATTCTGGTTAATGAAAAGCAGGTAAAGGCAAATTATAAATGTCAGCTTGGTGACTCTATTGAAATCACACCATCAGAGCCAGAGGAACTAGATGTTGTAGCTGAGAACATACCTCTTGATATTTATTATGAGGATGCGGATGTCATTGTTGTGAATAAACCTAAAGGAATGGTTGTGCATCCGGCAGCAGGACATGGATCAGGTACACTTGTAAATGCTTTAATGTACCATTGCAAGGATTTATCAGGAATCAATGGTGTGATGCGTCCAGGTATCGTTCACCGTATCGACAAGGATACTTCAGGATTGCTCATGGTCGCTAAAAATGATTATGCACATGAGAGACTTGTAAAGCAATTAACTGAAAAAACAGTTACCCGGAAGTATAAGGCACTTGTCCACGGTATCATTCCGCATGATGCAGGAACGGTAGATGCGCCGATAGGCCGTGATAAACGAGACCGTCAAAGCATGACAGTAACGGACGATAATTCAAGGCATGCAGTTACACATTTTCATGTACTGGAAAGATTTAAGGACTTTACATTTATTGAATGTCAGCTTGAAACAGGACGTACTCATCAAATTCGTGTCCATATGAAATATATTGGTTATCCTCTTGCCGGTGATCCTAAGTATGGACCAAGAAAAACTCCTGATTTAAATGGACAGGCTTTACATGCAGCAGTTCTGGGATTTATCCATCCAAGAACAGAGGAATATTTGGAATTTGAAGCGCCATTGCCAGCATATTTTGTCGATTATTTGGAAACTTTAAGAATTGACTGTTGACAAGGATAACAATCCTAAAGTAATATAGATACAACTGAATAGGGTCCTTTAAATACAGTCCCGTGAGGCTGAAAAGGTACGTGAAAACTAATGGAAGAAGTATGTCTTTTTTCTATGGTTTATTATATCCTTTTGCCCACGCGGCAAAAGGATTTTTTCATTTTTAGGAAAGGGTCGATGATATGTTAGAGAAAGCAACATTGCTTGATGAAAAAGCAATCTCAAGAGCGTTAACAAGGATTTCTCATGAAATTATCGAGAAAAATAAGGGTATTAGTGATTGTGTGTTGATCGGTATTCGTACCCGTGGTATATTTCTAGCCAAACGTCTGGGACAAAGAATTCATGAAATTGAAGGAGCGGAAATTCCTGTTGGTGAACTGGATATTACCTTGTACCGGGATGATTTAAGCACAAAGACAAAAAGTGGGGATCCACAGGTAAATGGATCAGATATACCATTTAGCTTGAAAGATAAAAAAGTCATTCTGGTTGATGATGTTTTATATACCGGAAGAACAGTGAGAGCGGCTCTGGATGCCCTTATAGATATCGGCAGACCGGCTCAAATCCAATTAGCTGTCCTGATCGACAGAGGGCACAGAGAGCTTCCAATCCGAGCTGATTATGTAGGCAAGAATATACCTACTGCAAAAAATGAAAAGATTGTCGTCAAATTAAAAGAAATGGATGACGGTGAACAAGTCTCCATTTTTGAATAAATAAACCTTTTTAATTCAGTCCTGTGAGGCTGAAAAGGGGAGCAAGTGATATTTGCTTATGCAAATAATCATCTCCCGTCGAAACCAATTCTTTCATCAGGGAGGCAATAATTATGACTTCTACAGAAATAGCAAACAATCCTCATATAAGGTACGATGTCAATGAAAAACCAACTCCGAAGCAATGGTTTATATTAAGCCTGCAGCATTTATTTGCGATGTTTGGTTCAACCATTCTTGTGCCGATTCTAACAGGCCTTGATCCGGGAATTGCCCTATTGACAAGCGGTATTGGTACACTGGTTTACATCCTGATCACCAAAGGGCAAATACCAGCCTATCTCGGTTCATCCTTTGCCTTTATCTATCCGATTACTTTACTAAATGAAAGCAGTGGTGTTGGCTCTGCTTTAGTAGGCGGCTTTTTGATTGGACTTGTTTATGCACTCGTTGCTTTATTAGTTAAAAAACTAGGCACTAAAACAATCCTAAATTTTTTACCGCCTGTAGTAGTTGGTCCTGTCATTATGGTAATTGGTCTTGGTCTTGCCTCAACAGCAGTCAATATGGCCATGTATGAAAATCCGAATGCAGAAGTGCTTGTTTACAGCACAAAACATATTACGGTTGCCTTAATTACACTTGCTATCACGATCACATGCAGTGTAGTCTTAAAAAACTTTTTTTCACTGATTCCAGTATTAATCGGTATTATTGGTGGATATGTTACAGCCCTCTTCTTTGGAATTGTAGATTTCACTCCGGTAAAAGAAGCAGCCTGGTTCCAGCTTCCAAACTTCACGATGCCATTTGTTGATTATACGCCAACGTTAAGCTGGGAGATTATTCTGGTTATGATTCCGATTGCCATCGTCCCTATATCAGAACATATAGGTGATCAATTGGTTATTAGTAAAATCGCAGGACGTAATTTTGTTGAGAAACCAGGATTGCATCGCTCATTGTTAGGAGATGGAGTATCCATTATGATTGCCTCTTGTCTTGGTGGTCCTCCGAATACAACCTATGGAGAAAATATAGGTGTTATGGCTCTTACACGGGTATTCAGTGTGTATGTTATAGGCGGAGCGGCAGTCTTTGCAATCCTGTTCGGATTTATTGGAAAAATTTCAGCCCTTATTCAATCCATTCCATCAGCTGTGATGGGTGGGGTATCCATTCTTCTGTTCGGTATCATAGCATCAAGTGGTTTACGGATGTTGATTGACAGCAAAATCGATTTATCTAAAAATAGAAACTTAGTCATATCCTCTGTCATTTTAATCATTGGTGTAGGTGGTGCAATGCTCAAAATCACCGATCATGCCTCCATTTCAGGAATGGCATTAGCCGCCATTGTAGGTGTCATCTTAAATCTTGTACTTCCCGGTAAGGAAACCAGCGAAAGTCAGGGTTGATAGTAGATCCAACAAGTAAAATACAGGGATTAGGTTAAGTACGACAATTCCAGTATGCGATATTGGGATGAATCGACTAAATAAACTAAAACCCTGATTCGTAAAAAACGAATTAGGGTTTTTTTTTAGAATATGGGAGGCTGGTTGATTGTGAAACATTTACTTACGATGACAGATTTGTCGATTGAGGAAATTACAGGCTTGCTTTTAGATGCTGAGGCATTTGCTAATGGGGAAACGTGGATGCCAGCAAAAAGACACTTTGTAGCAAATTTATTTTTTGAAGCGAGCACGCGTACTAAAATCAGCTTTGAAATGGCACAGCGGAAGCTTGGGCTGGATGTAATCCCTTTTGAAGTGCAAACATCAAGTGTATTAAAAGGCGAAAGCCTATCCGATACAGTGAAGACTTTAGAAGCAATTGGAGTGGAAACCGTAGTAATTCGTCATTCAGAAGATAATTTTTTTGCAAATTTAATACAAAGTGGTGTATATTTATCCATAATGAATGCTGGTGATGGATGCGGGCATCATCCTACGCAATGTTTATTGGATTTGATGACCATTAAGCAGGAATTTCAAACGTTCCGAGGTTTAAAAGTGGCGATCGTAGGAGATATCAGGCATAGCCGCGTAGCTCGGACAAATGCGGAAACACTGACCAGGCTAGGTGCAAAGATTGTATTCTCCGGCCCGCATGATTGGGCGAATCTTCCGGGAAGTAATGTGTCCTATCAACCAATTGATGACGCTATCGAAAATGCAGATGTAGTTATGTTGCTTCGGATCCAGCATGAACGTCATTCAGAGGAAATGCCTATGAGCAAAATAGAATATTTGAACAGATACGGATTGACGATTGAAAGGGAGAGGCGGCTGAGGAGTAATTGTATAATTATGCATCCTGCGCCAGTGAACAGAGGTGTGGAAATTGATGATTCTTTAGTTGAATGCGCACGTTCGCGAATATTTAAACAAATGACCAATGGAGTATATGTGAGAATGGCTGCTTTAAAAAATAGTATCGAGCAAAGGGGAGGAGCGGCAAATCATGAATACAATTATAAAAAGTGCGCAATTTTATCTTGAGGATGGAACACAGGTCACAAAGGATATTTTAATTCAAAACGGAGTGATTTCCGATATCCAGGATGAATTGCCAAATCAGCAGGCAAACATCATTCATGCTAAAGGATTTTTATTGGCACCTGGTTTTATCGATTTGCATGTTCACCTAAGAGAGCCGGGAGGAGAACATAAAGAAACGATTGAAACAGGTACACAGGCTGCAGCAAAAGGCGGATTTACCACTGTAGCTGCTATGCCGAATACACGACCCGTTCCGGATACAGCCGAACATTTACGTTCGTTAAATAATAGAATAAGAGAAACGGCGAGCACAAGGGTATTGCCCTATGCATCAATTACAGTCAGGGAGCTCGGAAAGGAATTAACTGATTTTGAATCTCTGAAAAAATCCGGAGCATTTGCCTTTACAGATGACGGAGTCGGCATCCAGTCAGCTGGTATGATGCTTGAAGCTATGAAAAAAGCTGCAAAACTGGATATGACCATTGTCGCTCATTGTGAGGATAATTCGTTAATTCAAAGTGGATGTGTACATGAAGGAATCTATTCGAGAGAACATGAATTACCCGGCATCCCTTCAGTATGTGAAGCGGTCCATATTGCCAGGGATGTATTACTGGCTGAGACAACAGGGTGCCATTATCATGTTTGCCACATCAGCACGAAGGAGTCTGTAAGAACGGTTCGTGATGCCAAGAAAGCAGGCATACATGTAACAGCAGAGGTAACCCCACATCATTTGTTACTGTCCGAAATGGACATTAAGGAGCTGGATCCTAATTTTAAAATGAATCCGCCTTTAAGAGGTGAGGATGACAAAAAAGCATTGCTAGAAGGCCTGTTAGACGGGACGATTGATTTTATCGCTACGGATCATGCCCCCCATTCAGAAGAAGAAAAATCACAACATATCAGGCTTGCACCGTTTGGCATAGTTGGATTAGAAACAGCTTTTCCGCTGTTGTATACATATTTGGTGAAAAAGGGAGCGATGACCCTGAAACAATTAATTGATTTCTTGACGATAAAACCAGCTCAAGCATTTAAACTTAACTACGGAAAAATAGAAATAGGAAGACAAGCGGATCTAGTTCTGATTGATTTAGAAGAAGAGCAAGTAATTAATCCTCAAACCTTTCTTTCCAAAGGAAAAAACACACCATTTGCTGGCCTGAGCTGTCAAGGATGGCCGGTTATGACGATTGTGGAAGGTAAAGTAGTTTGGCAGAAAGGAAGTCTAACTGAATGAAGAGACAATTAATTTTAGAAGATGGAACAATTTTTATTGGTGAAGCATTTGGAGGAGAAAGCGATAAAATTGGTGAGGTTGTATTTAATACGGGGATGACCGGTTATCAGGAGATTTTATCTGACCCTTCTTATTGTGGTCAAATTATTACGATGACTTATCCTTTAATCGGTAACTATGGAATCAATAGGGATGATTTTGAGTCAATCGCTCCGAGTCTTAGTGGCCTAATTGTAAAAGAAGTGGCTGATTTTCCTTCGAATTGGAGAAGTGATTTTTCTCTTGATGAATATATGAAAATAAAGAATATTCCTGGCATTGCAGGGATTGATACTCGGAAATTGACAAGAATGATTCGTGAAAGAGGTACAGTAAAAGGTGTAATTTGTTCAATAACTAAAGATGCTGAAACGATGCTCCACCAAGTGAAAGCAACTGTGCTGCCTCGTAATCAGGTTCAAAAGGTATCTACAAAAAAAGCGTTTCCCAGTCCAGGACGCGGTTATCGAGTAGTCGTGGTGGATTTCGGAATGAAGCATGGAATATTAAGAGAATTAAATAATCGAGGCTGTGATGTAATCGTTGTTCCTTATAATACTACCTTTGAAGAAATTATGACGCTGCGTCCGGATGGTATCATGCTGACAAATGGACCGGGAGACCCTGAAAATGTTCCGGAAGCGATTGAAATGATAAGAAAAATTATCGGAAAAGTGCCAATGTTCGGTATTTGTCTCGGTCACCAGTTGTTCGCTTTAGCATGTAATGCTGAAACTGAAAAAATGAAATTTGGGCATCGCGGTTCCAATCACCCAGTTAAAGATTTAAAAACAGGTAAAATTGCACTGACCTCGCAAAACCATGGATACACAGTAAAATATGACTCTATTGAACAAACAGACTTGGAAGTTACGCATATTGCATTAAATGATGGAACGATTGAGGGATTAAGACATAAATACTACGATGCTTTCACCGTCCAATATCACCCGGAATCATCGCCTGGCCCGGAGGACGCAAATTATTTATTTGATCAATTCATTAGCATGATTGAGAGATCCAAACTGAAGGAGGCAGTAAAATGAGTAAACGTACAGATATTAAATCCATCCTGGTTATTGGATCCGGACCGATTGTAATCGGCCAGGCAGCAGAATTTGATTATGCGGGTACACAAGCTTGTCTGGCATTAAAAGAAGAAGGGTATCGTGTAGTCCTGGTAAATTCCAACCCGGCTACAATTATGACAGACACGGAAATTGCAGATGCGGTTTATATTGAGCCATTAACGTTAGAGTTTGTCAGTAAAATCATCCGTAAAGAACGCCCTGATGCTTTATTGCCCACACTTGGAGGGCAAACTGGACTAAATCTGGCTGTAGAACTGTCCAATTCTGGAGTGCTCGAGGAATGCAGTGTTGAAATTCTGGGAACAAAGCTATCGGCAATTGAGCAGGCTGAGGACCGTGATCTATTCCGAACCTTAATGAACGAATTGAATGAACCGGTTCCTGACAGCGCAATTATTCATAATCTGGAAGAAGCCGAGGCTTTTGTTCAGACTGTAGGATACCCTGTAATTGTACGACCGGCTTATACACTTGGAGGGACAGGCGGCGGAATCTGTTCAAACGAAGAGGAATTACGCGAGATTGTAGCCGGTGGTCTCAAGAGCAGTCCTGTCACCCAATGCTTGCTGGAAAA
This sequence comes from Pradoshia sp. Z6_59, assembly GCF_058267515.1. Lineage (NCBI taxonomy): Bacteria > Bacillati > Bacillota > Bacilli > Caryophanales > Bacillaceae > Pradoshia > Pradoshia sp. Z6_59. The sequence goes on along the minus strand of NZ_JBZCPP010000008.1, from coordinate 104,190 downwards.
AAGTATTGCAGGGTTCAAGGAAATTGAATATGAAGTCATGAGAGATTCGAATGATAATGCAATCGTGGTTTGTAACATGGAAAATATCGATCCTGTCGGAATACATACGGGAGATTCGATTGTAGTGGCACCGAGCCAAACATTGAGCGATCGAGAATATCAATTATTGCGCAATGCGTCGTTGAAAATTATTCGTTCTTTAAAAATTGAAGGAGGCTGTAATGTTCAGCTTGCTCTTGATCCAGATAGCTTCAATTACTACATTATCGAGGTTAACCCAAGGGTGAGCCGTTCGTCTGCACTTGCTTCTAAAGCAACCGGTTATCCCATTGCAAAGCTTGCAGCTAAAATTGCAGTTGGTTTGACACTTGATGAGATGATCAATCCCGTAACCGGTAAAACATATGCGAGCTTTGAACCGGCACTTGATTATGTCGTAACCAAAATACCACGCTGGCCTTTTGATAAATTTGAGGAAGGGAACAGAACCCTCGGAACGCAAATGAAAGCAACTGGTGAGGTTATGGCAATTGGCAGAACGTTCGAGGAATCTCTATTAAAAGCAATTCGCTCCCTAGAGGTTGGAATCTTACACTTTGAATTGCCCAAGGCTGAGATGATTATGGATGAAGAGATTGAAAAACAAATTAAAAAAGCAACAGATGAACGTCTATTTTATATTGCTGAAGGGCTGAAGCGCGGATTAACGATTCAGTTGATCCATGAATGGTCTCGGATTGATTTATTCTTTCTGCATAAATTTGCAAAGATTGTTGAAATGGAAGCTAAACTATTAGAAGCCCCCTTCCATCCGGGATATACATTAATAGCCAAAAAACTTGGTTTCTCTGATTATATCTTGGCAAAGCTTTGGAATAGCTCTGAATTGGAAGTGTATCAATGGCGCATGGACAATCAAATTAAACCGGTATTTAAAATGGTCGATACCTGTGCTGCGGAGTTTGAATCTGAAACACCATATTTTTACTCCACTTATGAGGATGAGAATGAATCAATCGTAACACCAAAGAGGAGTGTCGTCGTACTTGGTTCAGGACCCATTCGAATCGGGCAGGGAGTTGAATTTGATTACGCAACTGTTCATTCTGTCTGGGCGATTAAAGAGGCCGGCTATGAAGCGATTATTATAAACAGCAATCCGGAAACGGTCTCAACTGATTTTAGCATATCAGACAAATTATATTTTGAGCCCTTAACGATTGAAGATGTGATGAATGTCATAGATTTAGAAAAACCAGAAGGAGTTATTGTACAATTTGGCGGCCAGACTGCCATTAATCTTGCCTCAGCCCTTGTAGAAAGAGGAGTTAAGATACTGGGAACGTCTTTAGAGGATGTGGATCGATCTGAAAATCGCGATATGTTTGAGCAAGCCTTAACGGAACTGAATATCCCGCAGCCTAAAGGGAAAACAGCCTTGTCAGTGGAGGAAGCAGTCGAAGTGGCTGATGAGATTGGATACCCTATTTTGGTAAGGCCGTCCTATGTTCTCGGTGGAAGGGCAATGGAGATCGTGGATGATCAGGAGGATTTACTGCATTATATGGAAAATGCCGTAAAGATAAATCCGAAGCATCCTGTATTAATCGATCGTTATTTAACAGGGAAAGAAATTGAAGTGGATGCGATTTCTGATGGTGAAACAGTTGTTATTCCGGGAATCATGGAGCATATTGAACGGGCTGGCGTTCATTCCGGCGATTCTATAGCAGTCTACCCTCCACAGAATCTATCAGAGAGTATGAAAGAAAAAATCATAGATTATACGATTAAACTGGCAAAGGGTTTAAATATCATTGGCTTGTTTAATATCCAATATGTAGTCTCCAATAATGAAGTGTATGTAATTGAAGTTAATCCCCGTTCAAGCAGGACTGTGCCGTTCTTAAGCAAGATCACTAATGTTCCAATGGCAAACTTGGCTACTAAGGTCATTTTGGGACAAAAGCTTAAAGATTATGGTTTCGAAAATGGTCTTGTACCTGAAAAGACGGGTGTTTACGTAAAAGTACCGGTATTTTCATTCGCGAAGCTACGCCAGGTTGAAATTACGCTCGGACCAGAAATGAAGTCAACAGGTGAGGTGCTGGGAAAAGACGATACATTACAAAAGGCCTTGTATAAAGGGTTAATTGCATCAGGAATTCAGATAAAGCAATATGGAACTGTCCTCTTGACTGTTGCGGATAAAGACAAAGAAGAGGCCGTTTTACTTGCGGAACGTTTCAATGAAATCGGCTATCAAATCATTGCTACAGAGGGAACGGCTCAAGCGTTAGATCAAGCGAATATTCCATGTCGAATTGTTGGAAAAATTGGCAGTGAAGAGCCGAACTTATTGGATATGATTCATAACGGCAAAGCACAGCTGGTGATTAATACGTTAACCAAGGGAAAACAGCCTGAACGTGATGGCTTTAGAATTCGTCGTGAGTCGGTTGAAAATGGGATTCCTTGCATGACTTCCTTGGATACGGCCAATGCCATTTTAACAGTACTGGAATCGCTAACGTTTTCGACAACTAAAATGAACCATATGCAAACAGCCAAGGAGGCAATCAGCTTATGATTCAAAAAGAGATGATGACAGTCGTCAGCCATCGAATGATTGCACCGAAAATATTTGAAATGATTATGGAGGGGACGCTTGTCTCCTCCATGACAATGCCCGGACAATTTGTACATATCAAAGTATCGGATGGGATAGGCCCTTTGCTGCGCAGGCCAATCAGCATATGTCAGATTGACCCTGAGCAATCTCGTTTTACAATCGTTTACAGAGCGGAAGGAAAGGGAACCAGCATTCTTTCTGAAAAAAAGCCGGGGGAAAAAGTCGATGTGCTTGGTCCGCTTGGCAATGGGTTTACGATTGAGGAAGTGAACCCGGGAGGAAAAGCACTTTTGATTGGCGGAGGAATTGGAATACCACCTTTATTACAGCTATCAAGAGATTTAACGGCAAAAGGTGTATCTGTCATTCATATTTTTGGTCTCCGTACCAAAGCTGATATTTTTTATGAGAACGAATTTGCTGAGCTCGGGGAGACCATTGTCACAACTGAAGACGGGACGTACGGAATAAAAGGATATGTAACAAATGCTTCAGCTCCGTTGGACATTGATGTGGTTTATGCATGTGGACCAACACCGATGCTAAAGGCCGTTAAGGATAAATATGAAGGGAAAAAGGTGTTTATTTCGCTTGAAGAGAGAATGGGCTGCGGAATAGGAGCCTGCTTTGCCTGTGTGTGCCGTACCCCGGAAAATGGTTACCGGAAGATATGTACGGATGGCCCGGTATTTCGTTCAGAGGAGGTGGTCATATGAATAATCAATTACGTATGCAGCTGCCTGGATTAGCCTTAAAAAATCCGATTATGCCGGCATCTGGTTGTTTCGGGTTTGGCAGGGAATACAGCCAGTTCTATGATCTCGGCAAGTTGGGTGCCGTCATCATTAAATCAACGACTCTTGAACCGCGTTTTGGAAATCCGACCCCAAGAGTAGCGGAAACAAATGCAGGGATGCTAAATGCTATTGGACTTCAAAACCCTGGCTTGGAGCATGTGATGAATGAGGAACTTCCATGGCTTAATACGTACGATGTACCGATTATTGCTAATGTGGCAGGAACCTTGATGGAGGATTACGTGGAGACGGCGAAACGGATAAGTACAGCTCCGAATGTGCATGCTCTTGAACTAAATATTTCCTGTCCGAATGTAAAATGCGGCGGTATTCAATTTGGTACCGATCCGTCTGTGGCTAAAGAATTAACTAAAGCGGTAAAAGAAGTATCTTCAGTGCCAGTCTACGTTAAATTGTCTCCGAATGTCAGCGATATAGTTTCCATTGCGAAGGCAGTCGAAGAAGGCGGTGCTGATGGACTGACGATGATTAATACACTAATAGGAATGCGTATTGATCTCAAAACAGCCCAGCCGATTTTAGCGAATCGGACAGGCGGTTTATCAGGGCCGACTATTAAGCCGGTTGCGATTCGAATGATTCATGATGTTAGCTCACAGGTTTCGATTCCTATCATTGGCATGGGCGGCATTGAAACAGCAGAGGATGTAATTGAATTCCTATATGCAGGTGCGAGTGCGGTTGCGGTTGGAACAGCAAACTTCATTAATCCGTTTGTAATTCCAGAGATTATTGACGCTCTGCCAGATCTTATTTTATCACTCGGGTTTGATCATATATCTGAATGTATAGGAAGGAGTTGGAATAAGAATGCGCAGTACACCGGTTATCGCGCTTGATTTTCCTAATAGAGAGCTTACCTTGCGTTTTTTACATAAATTTAATGAGGAAAAACTGGCTGTTAAAGTAGGTATGGAGCTTTATTACGGGGAAGGTCCTTCTATCATTACGGCAATTAAAGAATTGGGACATGACATTTTTCTGGACTTAAAATTGCACGATATTCCCAATACGGTTGGGAAAGCAATGGAAACAGTGGCAAGACTGCGAGTCGATATGGTTAATGTTCATGCAGCAGGCGGAAGAAAGATGATGGAATATGCACTTGAAGGTCTTGAAAAGGGTACTCCTCCTGGAGAAAAAAGACCGCTATGTATAGCAGTTACTCAATTGACGAGTACAAGTGAAGAGCAGATGCAAAGAGAGCAATTCATTCAGTCAACCCTGGCTGAAAGTGTCATTCATTATAGTCAATTAGCAAAAGAATCAGACCTTGATGGAGTGGTTTGTTCCGTACATGAAGTCCAGCAAATTAAAAATCAGGTTGGCCGAAATTTTATAACCGTTACTCCTGGAATTCGTCTGGCTAGTGATACAGCAGAAGACCAACAAAGAGTGGCTACACCATTTATGGCTAGTGTGCAGGGAAGTGATTATATCGTTGTGGGTAGAATTATTACAAAGGCAGAGAATCCAATAGAGGCCTATTATAAGATTGTTGAAGAATGGGAGAGAACGATATGAAAAGAAAAATAGCAGAGCGTTTATTATCTATTCAAGCCGTTGCCTTACAGCCAAGCCATCCTTTTACCTGGTCATCTGGGATCAAATCTCCCATTTATTGTGATAATCGATTAACGATGTCTTATCCGGAAGTACGGAAGGATATAGCGAAAGGTCTGGCTCAATTAATAAAAGAAAAATTTCCTGAAGCAGAGATTATTGCAGGAACAGCTACAGCAGGTATACCGCATGCTGCCTGGGTAAGTGAACAACTGGATTTCCCGATGATTTATGTACGTTCCAGTGCAAAAGGGCATGGAAAAGGAAATCAAATTGAGGGGAAAGCGGAAAAAAGCGATAAAGTGGTCATCGTGGAGGATTTGATCTCAACGGGAGGAAGCTCAATCACATGTGCCAAGGCATTGCGTGAAGCCGGCTGTGATGTACTAGGGGTTGTATCAATCTTTACATATGAAATGGATAAAGCAACTAGTGCATTTGCTGATATTGAGATTCCATACTATTCCTTAAGCGATTATTCAACTCTTATTGAAGTTGCGGAAGAACACCAATACGTGACAAAGGAGGAGCTGAATAAGCTCCGTAAATGGAAGCAAAATCCTTATGATGAGAGTTGGGTCAACTAAATACATAAAGAGTCAGCGAGAAATGATTTGAATTTGTTTGAGTTTCCCCTTTTTGTTTATGTCTGTTAAACGTTATGTTGATTATAGGTGATCTGATTGAGCGATTGCTAGAATTAGAGGGAGAGTATACCGCGAGCCGCCAATAAGAAATATCATAAGGAAAAAGACTGAGTGGTTTCATTCAGTCTTTTTGTTCATTCGGCTCTCGTAATAGTCTCCGGATAAGGTAAACTGGCATAAAAGGAGGAATGGAGAATGGCAGAGTTACCCGAAATCTATCAATTTAGCACCCAGATGAATGACTCTCTCACGGGTAAACAAATTGAACGGGTGGAAATAAAGCAGCAAAAAGTGCTGCAATGTTTCGGCGTTTGTATTTTCATCACGAGTAATAGGATCAACGGTTAAAGCGGTTCAAAATAAAGGAAAATGGATCATCGTTTCCTTATCGAATGGAGAAAATATGTTAATTTCGCTTGGGATGGGAGGAGATTTGCTTTATTTTGAACACATTTCATCCAATCCCGTTCAGGAAAAATATCAATTCCTTATCCAATTTCAAGATGGGACAGGGTTTTCCATCCGATTTTGGTGGTTTGGAAAAGTGTATATCGCCAATGAACAAGAAATCAAAGAAGAAAAATCAATCAAAGATATTGCCTTCACTCCATTCGATGAGGAATTTACCTATGACTATATCAGACGGTTGGTTAACGGAAAAAAAGCGGGAATTAAATCCTTCTTGTTGAATCAAAAAAACGTTGGCGGAATCGGCAATATGTATATTCACGATATCTTGTTTGAAAGCGGAATTCATCCTCAGAAGAAAGTATCCGACCTATCGGAAGAAGAGGTCAAAAACCTCTATGACAGCATGCAGGAACAATTGCACCATTCTTTATCCAAGGGGAGTTTTTCTCTTGAAAAGGATTTTTATGGACACAACGGTGGGTACTCGACGAGTGATTTTCAGATAGCGTATAAAAAAGGGGAACCTTGCCCTAGATGCGGGGAGACCATTCAATCGATCAAAACAGGAAGCACCACCTCGTACATTTGTCCTGCGTGTCAGAGGTTGTCAAAGACGGAATGAAATATTCTGTCTTTTTTTGATTTTGTTCATCCAGGAAACATCAGTTTTAGTTAGACAATCCCACTAAAAGACGCTTGCAAATACCAAAAATTGGGTAAAAGTATGAGTGTGAATGTGAATAAAAAGGAGGAAAAGAGCATGGGGAGACTGGATGGAAAAGTGGCAATTATCACGGGTGCATCACGAGGAATGGGTTCTGAACACGTAAGAGAGTTTGTCAAAGAAGGAGCTAAAGTGGTGATTACGGATGTACTCGAAGCGGAGGGAAGGACGTTATCGAAAGAGCTCGGGGAGAACACACTATTTGTGAAACACGATGTAACCAATCCAGACGATTGGAAACATGTCATAAACCAAGCGGTTGAAGCCTTTGGACCTGTGACGGTTTTGGTGAATAATGCTGGATATGCTGGTCCTGTGTCTTCGCTGACCGATTTGGCAGATGAAGACTACCTCAAAATCATAAGTATAGACCAACATGGAACCTTCTATGGGATGAAAGCGTTAATTCCGCATATGATCGAGGCGGGTGGAGGCTCCATTGTAAATATATCATCTACCGCAGGATTAAGACATGTCAATGGAACCCCCAATGTGGCGTATACGGCAGCCAAACATGCAGTGAACGGGTTGACGAAAGCAGCAGCCGTAGAATACGCCGACAAGAATATTCGAATCAATGTGATATGTCCAGGAGGTGTATTAACCCCGCTGCTAAAAGAAACCTATACACAAGAACAACTGGATATGTATGCTACAGCTCCGATAGGACGATTATCAGACCCACAAGAAATCTCTAAACCAGTCTTGTTTTTAGCCTCGGACGACGCCTCCTATATAACGGGAGCGGAGTATGTCGTGGATGGGGGACTATTAGCTAGATAGCTCAATCGGGCGATAGGTGAAAATCAACTGACTGGCCATCACGGAGGCTAAAAAATATCAGGGATGATCCCTGATATTTTTTTATTGCAGTCTTTTTTTGCTTCCATACTTTAGCGAGTTGTGTATAAGAGGGAAATTTCAAGAAGAAAACAAAAACAGATTAATATAACTGTGGATACACTTTGATCCTGTTCATAATTAAATTTTTTAATTCTTAGGTTGCTACCTATTTACAAGGCTATCTTTACCGTTTATTATTTAAGTAATTACTTAATTACTTATACATCATCAAATATTTATGGGGGTTATTGAAAATGAATGAGACTTTTAAAGCTTTATCGGACCCCACACGCAGAAAAATTCTTGATTTATTAAAAGATGGTGATTTAACAGCCGGGGAGATACATGAACATTTTGATATGTCCAAGCCAAGCATATCTCAGCATTTAAAAATCTTGAAAAGCGCAGGCTTAGTCCATCATATCAAAAAGGGGCAATATGTGTATTATTCTTTAAATACAACTGTTCTGCAGGATCTGATCAGTTGGGCATATGGGATTACTCAGCCCCAAAAAGATTAAAACAGATGAAGAAAGAGGGGAAAATTATGAAAAGGAATATTTTTCCAATTACTTTAATTGCCATATCAATCATTAGCTGGCTGGCCTTTTTCCCATCCTTACCTGCAGAGGTGCCGATTCATTGGGGTAAAGATGGAGCAGATGGATTTCAATCGAAGGGAGCTGCTTTTTTTACCTTGCATTCCATTATGATTTTTACTTATGTTCTCATGATGGTAATTCCTAAAATTGATCCGAAAAAGAAAAATTTTAATTATTTTTCAAAAGGTTATCTGATCATTAATTATGCACTTATTACATTGTTTTTTGTTATCAATATGATTACATTACTCATATGTCTGGGAATTGATATCCCAATGGAACGTTTGGCTGGGCCTATTGTAGGTCTGCTATTTATGATTCTTGGAAATTATATTCAGCAAGCAAGAACTAATTTTTTTGTTGGTATACGAACGCCCTGGACACTCAGCAATGATGAAGTTTGGAGAAAGACGCATCGTTTAGGCGGCAAGTTATTTATGGGTGGGGGCCTACTCATTTTCCTTACGATTTTCATGCCTGCAGATTGGGAGTATTATATGATCATGGGTGTAACTGCCATTATAGTGATTGTGCCAACAGGCTATTCATATTTTCTATTTAGAGCAATAACAAAAGAATAATATAATGAAAACGCAGCGGAAGATTTAGTCCGCTGCGTTTTTTCTATGCTTTTAAGGATAAAACCAATTCTTCATCCGGTGTAACATAGTAGGTTGTTTGATTATCATAGGTTACAAAGCCTGGTTTTGAGCCGGCTGGTTTTTTTACATGTCTGATTAGAGTGGAGTCTACCGGGACTTGGCTTGATTGCCTTGCCTTACTGAAATAGGCAGCCAGAATGGCGGCTTCTTTTATCGTTTGTTCGGTAGGATTTGTATCGCGGATGACAACATGGGATCCCGGAATATCCTTTGTATGGAACCAAAGCTGGTTTTTAGCCGCTAAGCGATTGGTTAAATATTCATTCTGCTTATTATTTTTACCTACCAAAATTTCAATGCCATCACTGGACAAATAGGAATCAAGGACAGGCTTCAAATCTTTTTTCTTCCCTTGCTTTTTGGTATATCTTTTTTTTACATATCCGCCTTCTTCAAGCTCTTCACGGATTTCCTGCAAATCTCTTGGTGAGGCGGTGTTCATTTGATGGATTAAATTATCGAGATATTGAATTTCTTCATTTGTTTTTTCGATTTGATCGATTACAAAGGATTTGGCGTTCTTTGCCTTTTGATATTTAGAAAAATACCATTGAGCATTTTCAGAAGGGGTTTTTCGGACATCGAGCTCAATCAAAAGAGTAGGTTGATTTTCATCATAATAATCAATTACTTCAGCACTCTTCATTCCTTTGTTTAAAGCGTAAATATGACCGGTTATCAGTTCCCCGTATTTCTTGAATATTTCTGCCTTCTCTGAATCCTGCAGAGTCTCTTCTAATTTTATTAGTTTCTTTTCATTTTTTTCTTTTTCATTTGAGAGAATTCTTTCCAGGTCATGCGCTTGCTGCTTGACGCGATCCCGATCCGCTTTTTGATAATAAAAGCGATCTAACAATAAGCTTAGAGAAGGAAATTCCTTCTGATCACCTTTCAAATGCTGAAGGGGGATGAGGTAGAAAGCTTCCTTATCTCCTGTAACCAATGTTGGCTGATAATTATGTGATTTTAACTGCTCCATGATCGTATTAAAGCTCTCTGGAACGGTCTCCCTGTTTACGAGACCAGCCCTGTAGGTTATTTCTTTCGCAAGCAGAGGAGAGATACCGGCAAATTGTGTGACCAATTGTTTATCAATTCTGCCTGCAAAATAATCAATGTATGTCAAGCCTTTATCAATATCTGAGAGCGGATTGACTTTATTCTGAGCTGGCGGCAAAACATAGGAATGACCTGGCAATAATGTCCTGTAGCTATTTAAAGCAGGCGGTACATGCTTGATACAGTCTATGATCATATTTCTTTCTTTATCAACAAGAATAATATTGCTGTGTTTGCCCATTATCTCGATGATTAATAACTTTTGAGTTATATCGCCGATTTCATTGCGCCCTCTAATTTCAAATTTAATAATTCTTTCCAATTCAGGCTGTTCGATTTTCTCTATAAAATAGCCTTCCAAATGTTTACGAAGCAGCATGCAAAACATGGGTGCTTCTGAAGGATTATCCGTGTTTTCTTCTGTTAGTTGTACACGGGCATAGCTTGGATGTGCAGACAGCAGAAGCTTATGATTGGTTCTGCCTGCGCGAATGACTAGCAGTAATTCATTTTTATAGGGCTGATGAATTTTTGTTATTCGTCCACCAGTTAACGTCGCTGATAATTCTTCGGTCATTGCTCTTGTAAAAAAACCGTCAAAGGACATATGTGTGACACCTTCTTTAGTAAGTATTCAAATTATAAATCTCCATTCTAACAAGTATAGCATTTTTTAGGACAACTCTGAATAAACATGTACCAAAGAAAGTTATTCGGATTGTTAAGGAGGTAGTATCCGTCACATGAAACTTGTAGAAATGGACAAAGAAAAGCTACAATCCGCTTTTGGAGTACATACAAAAAAAGGGTTAAGTCATCAGGAAGCAAAAAAAAGGTTAAACCAATACGGAGAAAATGAATTGGCAGAAGGAGAAAAGCAATCCGCTTTAATTCTGTTTTTTCAGCAGTTTAAAGATTTTATGGTACTTATCCTGCTTGCGGCTACTCTCGTTTCGGGTTTGCTGGGAGAGTATATTGATGCCATTGCCATTATCATGATTGTATTGATTAATGGTTTATTGGGGTTTTTTCAGGAAAGGAAAGCAGAAAAATCGCTGTCTGCTTTAAAGGAAATGGCTGCACCGCAAATGATTGTATTACGAGATGGGTTATGGTCGAAAATACCTGCTAAAGAATGTGTACCAGGAGATATAGTGAAGTTTTCAAGCGGCGACCGTATAGGTGCTGATATGAGGATTTTCAAACAGTACAATCTTGAAATAGAAGAATCTGCATTGACAGGTGAATCTCTCCCGGTCGCTAAAACGGAAGAATCAAGAAGTGATGGTCAAGAGGGAATCGGCGATCAGGTTAATATGGCATTTATGGGAACGATGGTAACACGTGGGTCAGGTGAGGGTATAGTTGTTGCGACAGGAATGAAAACGGCAATGGGCCAAATCGCAGATCTGTTGCAAAGTGCCAATACGCAGCAGACGCCTTTGCAGCTTCGACTTGAACAACTGGGAAAAATACTTATTGTTGTTGCTTTACTGCTGACTTTATTAGTTGTAGGTATTGGTGTTTTACAAGGAAATAACTTATACACCATGGTTCTTGCGGGAGTATCTTTAGCCGTAGCTGCTATTCCTGAAGGTTTGCCGGCAATCGTTACGGTAGCCTTATCCCTCGGAGTCCAGCGAATGATTCGCCAGAAAGCGATCGTAAGGAAACTGCCTGCTGTAGAAACATTGGGCTGTGCATCGGTTATTTGTTCTGATAAAACAGGGACGATGACAGAAAATAAGATGATGGTGATTAAGGTTTGGGTTTCAGGGCAGCAGTGGTCAGTGTCCGGGAAGGGGTTTGACCCAACAGGTAAGTTTGAATGTGTCAGCGGTCATCAGGATGATACGGAGTTAAAGCAACTGCTCACCTATGGTATCCTTTGTAACAACGCTGAGCTAAAGCTTAAAAAGAAAAAGTACTATATAGATGGGGATCCGACTGAAGGAGCTATGCTTGTTGCCGCTATGAAGAAGGGAATCGACCGCCAGCTTTTATTTGAAAAGTATAAGATTTTAAAGGAGTTTCCTTTTGAATCAGAACGTAAATTAATGAGTGTGCTGGTAAAGGATCATAACGGAAGGCAATTTGTCATTACAAAAGGGGCACCTGATGTCTTACTTGGGAAATGTACAACGGTTATGACCAATGGCAGAGTGCAGCATATGGACGAGCAACTTCGTGAGTCCATTGGGAATACAACTGAACATATGGCTGAACAAGCATTAAGGACAATTGCGGTTGCCTACAAAAGTGTACCGGCCAATCAAGCAATTCTTGACCAAACGGATGCTGAAAATGAATTGATATTCCTTGGCCTTGAAGGAATGATGGATCCACCGCGTCCAGAAGTAAGGAAAGCGGTGCTAGAATGTCGCGATGCAGGTATTAAAACGGTGATGATAACCGGCGATCACTTAATAACAGCAAAGGCTATCGGTAAACAATTGGAAATATTCCGCGAAGGGGACCGTGTGCTGACCGGTAAAGATTTAGATGCGATGTCTGTGGATGATTTGGAAAATATCGTTGACGAGACGACTGTTTTTGCCCGTGTTTCACCAGAGCATAAATTGAAAATAGTCAGTGCCTTTCAACGAGTAGGACATATAGTGGCTATGACAGGAGACGGAGTGAATGATGCACCAGCTATAAAGGCTGCAGATATTGGAATAGCGATGGGTATATCCGGTACGGATGTGGCTAAAGAAACATCTTCGTTAATTTTATTGGACGATAATTTTGCAACCATAAAATCGGCCATAAGAGAAGGTAGAAATATTTACGAAAATATTCGTAAATTCGTACGCTATTTATTAGCATCAAATGTAGGAGAAATTTTAGTTATGTTATTTGCAATGATCATTGGACTGCCCTTACCTTTATTGCCGATCCAGATTTTATGGGTAAACCTAGTTACGGATGGATTGCCGGCTATGGCACTGGGACTCGATCAACCTGAAGAAAATGTGATGAAGCGAGGTCCTCGTCATCCAAAAGAGGGGGTATTCGCTAGAGGATTAGGTTGGAAAATCATATCAAGAGGATTCTTGATTGGTATTGCCACATTGCTCGCGTTTATAACCGTATATAAATCGAATCCTGATAATTTACAATATGCTCAGACGGTAGCCTTTGTAACTCTGGTCCTTGCACAATTAATTCATGTATTTGATTGCAGAAGTGAAAAATCAATCTTTTCAAGAAACCCATTTGGCAATATGTATCTTGTATGGGCAGTCGTTTCTTCTTTAATTCTTATGATGATTGCCTTGTACTATCCACCTTTACAAGCCGTTTTCCATACGGTGCCGATAGCGCCTCGGGATTGGCTATTAATTGTCGGAATGGCGTCTATCCCAACTTTTTTATTGGCAGGTACATTTTTTGTAAGTAAATCTAAATAAATTGTGATATAATTTTTAAGGTAGTAGAGTGAGCTCTATTACCTTTTTATTTTATATTAGCATGTATAATGTTACTGATTGGAGCTGGGGCCGGATGATTTTAAGCATGACAGGGTATGGAAGAGCGAAGACAGAAAATGATGCATTATCCATAACCATTGAGATGAAAAGTGTGAATCATCGTTTTTTTGAATGCAGTATCCGATCACCTCGTCAACTGCTCATGTATGAAGACAGGATTAAAAAGATTATTCAGCAAAAGCTGCATAGAGGTAGAATAGAAGTATTTATCAGCCTTCAGGGTGATGGAACCGTTAAAAGAACGATGACACCTAATTGGGATTTAATTGACCAATTCATGAATATATCTACTGAATTCAATAATAAGTACAGTGCGTTTGCAGAACCGGAGATGACTGATTTGCTTCATCTCGAACATATTATCTCTATTGATGAAAAGGAAGAAGTTAATGCCGATCTCGAGAAAATGCTGCTTGGTACGGTAGAAAAAGCTGCTTCTCGCTTGTCAAATATGCGGGAAACAGAAGGTGAGTTCCTAAAGAGCGATTTAACCGAGCATATCAAAAAATTTGATGCAGAGGTTGAGGATGTCAGGGAACGTGCACCGGAAGTTGTTAAGCAATATAGCAGCCGGCTCAAACAAAAGCTTGAAGAAGCAGTTGGAGATATTTTTGATCAAAACAGGCTATTAACAGAAGTAGCTTTATTTACAGATAAAGCAGATATACATGAAGAAGTTTCAAGGTTAAAAAGCCATATCGCGCAATTTCTAGAATCATTAGAGGCAAGCGGTCCGATTGGCAGAAAGCTTGATTTTCTCATCCAGGAGATGAATCGGGAAACAAATACAATCGGCTCTAAAGCAAACGATGCCATAATCGCAAGAAAAGTTGTCGAGATGAAAACAATTCTTGAGAAAATGAAGGAACAGGTTCAAAATGTAGAATAATACAGTTTATGACAGTACATACAAGCATACACTAGGTAAGAGGGATGGAGGCTGCTTCAATGTCCATAAAGTTGATTAATATTGGATTTGGGAATATAGTTTCTGCTAATCGCATTGTTACCATTGTAAGTCCTGAATCTGCACCTATTAAAAGGATTATTCAGGATGCCAGGGACAAGGGTTCGCTTATAGATGCTACATATGGAAGAAGAACACGCGCAGTGATTATAACCGATAGTGACCATGTGGTTCTTTCTGCGGTACAGCCGGAGACCGTGGCTGCGAGGTTACATGACCGTGATGAGAGCGTGTTGGAAGGATAGGTGATTGTTTTGGAGGAAAAAGGGTTATTAATAGTTTTATCAGGTCCATCTGGAGTGGGGAAAGGTACAGTCAGAAAAGCAATTTTTTCTCAGCCTGATGTTGATTTTCAATATTCAATTTCAGCAACTTCCAGAAAACCTCGTGAGGGAGAAGTTGATGGGGTGGATTATTTCTTTAAATCGAAGGAACAATTTGAAGATATGATCGCCAATGATGAACTTTTGGAGCATGCCGAATATGTGGGAAATTATTATGGCACACCAATTGATTACGTTCGCAAAACCTTAAATGAAGGCAAGGATGTATTTCTAGAAATAGAAGTACAAGGAGCGCGTCAGGTTCGTGAGAAGTTTCCTGACGGTTTATTTATTTTCCTTGCTCCGCCAAGCCTTAAAGAACTTGAAAATCGGATTGTAACAAGAGGTACTGAAACAGATGAGTTAATCCGTAACAGAATGAAAGCCGCTCGTGAAGAAATCGAAATGATGAATCTTTACGATTATGTAGTAGAAAATGATCGTGTAGAACATGCATGCGAGCGCATCAATGCAATCGTGGTGGCTGAACATCTACGTCGTGAACGAGTAGAAAAAAGATACAAAAAATTATTGGAGGATGATAAATAATATGTTGTACCCATCTATTGACTCACTATTAACAAAAATTGATTCTAAATATTCTTTGGTATCCGTTGCAGCTAAACGTGCACGTTATATGCAGGAATCTGGAGAAAGCACAAAAATTGCTAAGCCGGTATCTCATAAATATGTTGGAAAAGCGCTTGAGGAAATCCATTCTGGTGACTTAACGTATCGAGTGGTAACTGAAGGTCGTCAAGACTTTTAATAGGCAATGCTTTCGAAAAAACAACCTTACGATTGGTAATAAGGTTGTTTTTTTTTGCTGGCTAATGATATGTTTTCGAATTATAGTAAAACATATTAGTGCAAATTTAATAGATAATATATGATATAAAAGATGTATATATAGGAATTCTCAAGAATACCAGTTATGGAGTGATTAGATGCTTGATAATAAGAAGATACTTGTTTGTGTAACAGGAGGTATTGCTGTATACAAATCGGCCGCATTAACAAGTAAACTTGTTCAGGCTGGTGCGCAAGTAAAGGTTTTAATGAGTGAATCAGCAACTAAATTTGTGATGCCGTTAACTTTTCAGGCTTTATCCAGAAACGATGTTTATATAGATACATTCGACGAGAAAATCCCTGGTAAAATCGCTCATATTGAGCTTGCTGACTGGGCAGATGTTATTCTGGTTGCACCTGCTACAGCCAATATTATAGGGAAATTGGCAAATGGAATTGCTGATGATATGATTTCAACTACCTTGCTGGCAGCAACGGCACCTGTTATGATTGCTCCGGCCATGAATGTCCATATGTATCACCATAAAGCTGTGCAGCGAAATATGGCGCAGCTTCGAGAAGATGGCTATTTATTTATGGAGCCTTCAGAAGGCTATTTAGCCTGTGGGTATGTTGGTAAGGGAAGGCTGGAGGAACCCGAAACAATTGTTGCTAATTTAGAAGATTTTTTTGCTGAAGAAAAGAAATCATTAAGTGGCAGAAAAGTCCTGATCACAGCAGGTCCAACCCGTGAACGGATCGACCCGGTTCGTTATATATCTAATTTTTCAAGCGGTAAAATGGGATATGCTTTAGCGGAGGCGGCAAGAAACATGGGAGCTGAGGTTACATTGGTGTCAGGTCCGGTTGCATTGAATGCTCCTGCAGGTGTCAAAGTAATTAAAGTAGAAAGTGCTTCCGAAATGTATGAAGCGGTAATGGAAGTAATGGATGACCAGCATATTATTATTGGTACAGCAGCTGTAGCTGATTATAAACCAGCTGTTTATGAGAATCAAAAGGTGAAGAAACAAGCAGGCGACAGTACGCTTGAACTGACTCGTACAAAGGATATTCTCCGAGAGGTTGGTAAGAGAAAAACGAACCAAATCTTGATTGGTTTTGCAGCTGAAACGAATAATTTGGATGAGTATGCAAAGAAAAAGCTGGTTAAGAAAAATGCTGATATGATTGTCGCTAATAATGTTACCCATGAAGGTGCCGGGTTTGGAACGGATACCAACATTGTTACCCTATATAAAAAAGATGGCAGTTTCAGAGAACTTCCTTTATTAAGTAAAGGTGATGTTGCCAAAGAAATATTGAAAGAAATAGAATCATTTCAAGTAAATGAGGATCACTCTTTATGATAGCGGAAGTAATTGTAGATGTACCGGCCCAGCAAACGGACCGTCCATTTGATTATAAAATTCCGGAAAAATGGGCCGGTATTATTCGAGAAGGAATGCGTGTGACGGTTCCGTTTGGCCCGAGGAAATTACTTGGCTTCGTCGTAAGGCTAAAGGAGCATACAGAAGTAAAGGGTTTAAAATCAATCAGCAGTCTATTGGATATTGAACCAGCGTTAAATAACGAATTATTGGATGTTGGACATTGGCTCGCGGATGAGACGATGTGTTTTAAAATATCAGCATTCCAGGCAATGCTTCCGGCAGCATTGAAAGCAAAGTATGAAAAACAAATTCGGATTGCTCCAGGTAAGCAGACAAATGATCTCCCAAAACAGATTCAGTATTTGTTCAGTAAAGCGGAAGCCGTCAGCTGGATTAAGATTCAAAATGACGAGCTTTTGTCCTGTATAAAGACTGAAATTGACAATGGAAATCTTGAAATTACCGTTCAGGTATCTGATAAAACAAAAATAAAAAAGCTAAAATATATAGAATCAATGCTAACCAGGAACGAGTTGCTTGAACAATTAGAACACTTAAATGCCAATGCCAGCAATCAGAAAAAACTAGTATCCTATCTGGTAGAACATCCAGGGGAGCAATTGCTGGCAAAAGTGCTGGAAGAAACGAATATTAACAGTTCCTCTGCTATCAAACCTCTTGTGTCAAAGGGTATCGTTCAGATAACTGAGAAAGAGGAATATCGTAATCCATACGCCGAAGGCCAATTTACAAAGGATCAATGCCTGAAGTTAACAGAGAACCAACAGGCAGCTATCAATCCGATTAAGTTAGCTATAAAGGAAAATCGAAATGAAAATTTCCTATTATATGGTGTGACAGGAAGCGGAAAAACGGAGATCTATTTACAATCCATCAAGCAAATCGTAGATAAAGGGAAGGAAGCCATTGTTTTGGTGCCTGAAATTTCTTTAACACCCATGATGGTAACTAGATTTAAGCGACGGTTTGGAGATTTGGTAGCCGTATTACATAGCGGCCTGTCTCATGGTGAAAAATATGATGAATGGCGCAAAATTCAACGCGGAGAGGTTAAGGTTGTAGTTGGTGCCCGTTCCGCAGTTTTTGCCCCGTTCACTAACTTGGGTCTGATTATTATTGATGAGGAGCATGAGGGTAGTTATAAACAGGAAGAAACACCGCGTTATCATGCGCGTGATGTAGCGCTTAAACGGGCGGCCTATCATAATTGTCCGATTGTACTTGGCAGTGCTACACCGTCTCTCGAGAGTTTTGCAAGAGCAAAAAAAGGTGTATATACGTTGTTAACGTTAAATAGCAGAGTGAACGATCAGGCTTTACCAGCTGTTTCAGTCGTTGATATGAGGGATGAAATGAGAGGGGGAAACCGCTCGATGTTCTCCGGTCTATTATTTGAAAAACTGAAGGATCGTGTAGATAAAGGGGAACAGACTGTTCTCTTGTTAAATAAAAGAGGACATTCATCCTTTGTGATGTGCCGCAACTGTGGACTAGTAGTTACATGTCCAAATTGTGATATATCAATGACGTATCATCGTGTCCAAGCGCTTATGAAGTGCCATTATTGCGGACTTGAAGAACGGGTTCCGGAGGTTTGTCCTGACTGTGGCAGTGACCATATCCGTTTTTTTGGTACAGGAACTCAAAAGGTTGAGGAAGAGCTGGGGAAATTGCTGCCGCATGCCAGAGTCATTCGAATGGATGTGGATACAACCAGACGTAAAGGCGCACATGAAGCATTGCTGAAAAAATTCGAAGATGGACAAGCAGATATTCTTCTTGGTACGCAGATGATTGCCAAAGGTCTCGACTTTCCAAGAGTGACCTTGGTAGGGGTCCTTACTGCAGACACGATGCTGCACTTACCTGACTTCCGCTCATCAGAACGTACCTTTCAGCTATTAACGCAGGTCAGTGGGCGTGCCGGAAGACACGAATTGCCAGGCGAAGTGGTAATCCAGACCTATACTCCTGAACATTACAGCATTCAACTGGCATCAGAGCAGGATTATGACGGTTTCTTTATGAGAGAGATGTTTTTACGGAAACAAAATGACTATCCTCCCTATTATTATATCGCTCTTTTAACAATCTCTCATGAAGATGTGATGAAAACGGTGGAAGCAGCCGAGAAAATAACGGCATTTATTAAGCGGCAGGTAGGGCCGGAAACGGTTGTATTTGGACCATCTGCTTCTCCAATGTCTAGAATCAACAATAGATATAGGTACCAATGTTTGATAAAATACAAGCGGGAACCAAATCTAAGTACAATTTTAAAAAAATTGAATGAAACATATGGACGTAATGCCACCCAAACAGGGTTACAATTATCGATTGATGTCAATCCGTTCATTATGATGTAAATAGAAAGGCGGAAAAGAATAAGTGGCAGTATTACCTATAGTAAAGCATCCGGATAAAATTCTTGAAACTCCCTGTAAAAAGGTTGAAGTTTTTGATCGTAAATTAGCGAAGTTACTTGATGATATGTACGACACAATGATAGACGCGGATGGCGTGGGATTGGCTGCGCCGCAGATCGGCCAAAATATAAGAGTAGCGATTGTTGATGTAGATGATGAGTCAGGAACATTTGAATTAATCAATCCGACAATTCTTTCCACGAAGGGTAAGGATCGTGATGTAGAGGGCTGTTTAAGTTTTCCGAATCTGTATGGAGAGGTTGAACGACCTGCATATGTTAAAATACAGGCACAGGATCGTCAGGGACGAACGTATATTTTAGAAGCTGAGGATTACCTGGCCAGAGCGATTCAACATGAAATGGATCATTTGGAAGGAATCTTATTTACTTCAAAAGTTGTGCGTTATATAAGTGAAGAAGAGTTAGAAGGGTATGAAGTAGAATGACTAGAATAATATTTATGGGAACACCTGATTTTTCTGTCGGTGTATTAGAACGTTTAATAAATGATGGATATGAAATCGTTGGTGTCGTAACCCAGCCTGACCGTCCAGTTGGCCGGAAACGCATTTTGACACCACCTCCTGTAAAGGTGACAGCCGAGAAACATGGTATTCCAGTTCTCCAACCAGAAAAAATTCGTGTGGATTCAGAAGTTGACAAGGTACTTGCTTTAAATCCAGACTTAATTGTTACCGCGGCATTTGGACAAATCCTGCCGAATCGTTTATTAGAGGCTCCAAAGTATGGATGTATAAACGTACATGCTTCCTTGCTGCCTGAATTAAGAGGTGGTGCACCTATTCACTATGCAATCATGCAGGGGAAAGCAAAGACGGGTGTAACCATTATGTACATGGTAGAAAAGCTGGATGCAGGTGACATGCTGGCAAAAGTAGAAGTTCCAATTGAGGAAACTGACCATACAGGCAGTTTACATGATAAATTGAGTAAAGCTGGTGCACAACTGGTTTCTGAGACCATTCCAAAATTATTGAATGGAGAAATCACTCCAATTAAACAAAATGAGGAAGATGCTACCTTTGCTTTCAATATTAAAAGAGAACAGGAATTAATCGATTGGACACAAGGCGGAGAAGCAATTTATAACCATATCCGCGGTTTACATCCATGGCCGGTAGCCTATACTTTGTTAAATGGAACAGTTTTAAAGGTTTGGTGGGGCGAAAAAGTGAAGACCGCCAAGCAAGGAAGTGCCGGTGAAATACTTGATATTGAAAAAGATGGATTTGTTGTGAAAACAGGTAATGATACAGCAATTAAAATTACTGATTTACAACTGGCTGGTAAAAAGAGAATGACCGCTGAACAAATGCTCCGAGGTACTGCAATCATATCAACAGGAATGAAATTGGGAGAATAAAGAATGCCACAAAAAAAGAATGTAAGAGAAGTAGCGCTTGATATTCTGGTGTCTGTCGAAAAAAGCCAGGCATACAGTAATCTATCATTAAACCATGCCATAAAAGAAAATGAACTTTCCCCGCAGGATGTAGGATTGTTGACCGAGCTGACGTATGGAACAATACAACGGAAAATGACATTGGAATACTATGTAAGGCCGTTTATTAAAAACCCTAAAAAGCTTCAATCATGGGTGTTATTGCTCATTGAAATGACTGTTTTTCAAATGCTATATCTTGATCGGGTTCCTGATCGGGCTGCGATTCATGAAGCAGTGGAAATTGCGAAAAAACGCGGTCATCGCGGAATTGCCTCATTGGTTAATGGTGTACTGAGGTCTATCCAGCGTGAAGGAGTTCCGTCTTTGGATGACATAAAAGATCCCCTGGAAAAGATCTCAGTCGCAACAAGCCATCCATTATGGCTTGTAAGAAAGTGGGCAGAGGAATTTGGAGTGGATAAAACCAAGGAAATGTGTGAGGAGAACTTGCATGCTCCTGTTCAAACCGGAAGAGTAAACCTGACGAAAATCAGCAGGGAAGAATTGATGGAAAAGCTGAAAAGCGAAGGATACATGGTTGAACCAAGTCTTTTAATAGAAGAAGGAATTCGCTGCCTCAAAGGTAATATGGCTTTGTCAGCTAGCTTTAAAGAAGGACTTTTTAGCATACAGGATGAGAGCTCTATGCTTGTAGCTTATGCATTAGCACCGAAAGAAAATGATACGATTCTTGATAGCTGTGCAGCTCCAGGCGGGAAAACCATGCATATGGCAGAAAAGATGAATGATACCGGACAAATTTACGCACTTGACCTTCATGCACATAAAACTAAATTAATTGATATGCAGGCAAAACGCCTTGGTTTATCGAATATTGTAACCAAACAAATGGACGCAAGAAAAACGCAAGAATTTTTTGAAACAGAGATGTTTGATAAAGTCCTTGTCGATGCTCCTTGTTCAGGACTGGGAGTGTTAAAGCGTAAACCGGATGCTAAGTATACAAAAAGCGAGAACGATTTGAGCGCGCTTGCGAAAATTCAATTTGATATTTTACATCAAGTGTCCCAATTGGTAAAAAAAGGCGGTACAATAGTTTACAGTACTTGTACTGTTGGCAATGATGAAAATAATGATGTGATTGATGCGTTTGTACAGGCGCATCCTGAGTTTGAAAAGGATCTTACCCTAAAGGATAGAATGCCGGAACCGGTAAGACCATATATAATGGATAATAGTTTGCAAGTACTACCTCAATATTTTGGAAGCGACGGATTTTTTATTGCTTCTATTCGAAAGAAGGCATAAGGAATGGAACAAACAACAGCTAAGGAAGTAAAGAAACAGGAGCAACTCCCATCTATATATTCCTTACAATTAGATCAACTGAAAGAATGGCTTGAAGAAAACGGAGAAAAAGCATTCCGGGCAACACAAATTTTTGAATGGTTATATGAAAAAAGGGTTTCTACTTATGAAGATATGACGAACCTTTCTAAAAATTTACGTACAAAATTGGAAGAATCATTTACATTAACCACTTTAAATACACTAATCAAGCAAACATCAAAAGACGGCACGATTAAATTCTTATTTGAATTGAAGGATGGTTATTCAATCGAGACCGTATTAATGCGCCATGATTATGGAAACTCAGTCTGTGTAACCACACAGGTTGGCTGCAGAATAGGCTGTACATTCTGTGCATCCACTCTGGGCGGGTTAAAGCGAAATCTTGAAGCAGGCGAAATTGTTGCGCAGGTTGTAAAAGTGCAGCAGGCCCTTGATGAAACTAATGAGCGTGTTAGCTCCGTAGTCATCATGGGTATCGGAGAACCATTTGATAACTATGATAATATGATGGGATTCTTACGGATCATTAACCATGATAAAGGGTTAAATATCGGAGCACGTCATATAACGGTTTCAACTAGTGGAATCATTCCTAAAATATATAAATTTGCAGATGAGAAATTGCAAATTAATTTTGCGATTTCCCTGCATGCACCAAACACTGAACTTCGCAGTAAGCTTATGCCTATTAACAGAGCATACAAGCTTCCGCAGTTAATGGAAGCTGTTAAGTACTATGTTGAAAAAACGGGCAGAAGGATTACATTTGAATATGGTCTCTTTGGTGGTGAAAATGACCAGGTAGAGCATGCGCTCGAACTTGCCGCACTTATCAAAGATATAAAATGCCATGTGAATTTAATACCGGTTAACTATGTTCCAGAACGGGATTATGTCCGGACACCAAGAGAGCAAATCGATCTGTTTGAAAAAACATTGAAGGATCAAGGCATAAATGTCACTACGAGAAGAGAGCAAGGGCATGATATTGATGCGGCTTGCGGACAACTAAGAGCAAAAGAGAGGAAAGAAGAGACGAGGTGAAGGGATGAAGGCAGTTTTTAGGACAGACCGGGGCAAGGTGAGAATCCATAATGAGGATCAGGGTGGTATATTTTACAAGGAAAATCCTCAAATGGTTTTTGCTGTCATTGCCGACGGAATGGGTGGTCACAAAGCTGGTGATGTAGCAAGTGAAATGGCTGTTTCCAAACTAAAAGAAGCATGGGAAACCGAGTTGCAGTCTGATTCGCCAAGTTCAATCGAATTGTTTTTGGAGGAGCAGATTAAACGGGTTAACCATGAAATTTTTGAGCACTCCATGTCACACGAGGAATGTGAAGGAATGGGGACAACAATAGTTGGCGTAATTTGTACAGACAAAACAGCCACCATTGTGAATGTTGGAGATTCGAGATGTTATCTGCTGAATGATAGCGGATTTAAACAAGTAACAGAAGACCATTCCCTGGTTAATGAGCTTGTCCGTTCCGGTCAAATATCTAAAGAAGACGCCGCACATCATCCTAGAAAAAATGTCATTCTTCGCGCTCTTGGAACAGAAAATAGTGTGGATGTTGATATTAAAACAATCAGTTTTGAGGAAGGGGACCGTCTGTTATTATGTTCAGACGGCCTCTCTGATAAACTATCTGAAACCGAAATAGAAACCATTATTACAGGCAATGATTCTTTAGACCATATTGCAGATACATTTATTCAAAAAGCTAATGAAAACGGAGGAGAAGATAATATAACTCTAGTAATCCTTCTGCACAGCTTTGAAAGTGAAAGAGGGTGAGTTATATGTTGACCGGCAAACGAATTAGCGATAGATATAAAATCCTCCGTATGATTGGCGGAGGCGGCATGGCTAATGTTTATCTGGCAAGAGATATGATTCTTGATCGGGATGTAGCATTAAAAATTCTTCGTATGGACTTTTCCAATGATGAGGAATTTATCAGGCGCTTTCATCGGGAAGCACAATCCGCCACAAGTCTGACTCACCCAAACATTGTAAGTATTTATGATGTTGGAGAAGAAGGCGATATCTATTATATTGTGATGGAATTTGTCGATGGTATGACCTTAAAGCAATATATTCAGGCCTATTCGCCAATTCCAGTTGAAAAAGCATTGGATATCATGAAACAAATTACATCAGCGGTCACACATGCCCATCAGAACCATATTGTACATAGAGACATTAAGCCGCATAATGTATTAATTGATCATGACGGCAATGTGAAAATTACTGACTTTGGGATTGCGATGGCTCTCAGTGCAACGTCCATAACTCAAACGAACTCTGTTCTTGGGTCGGTTCATTATTTGTCTCCTGAACAAGCAAGAGGCGGTATGGCAAATAAAAAGTCCGATATCTATTCTTTGGGGATCGTGATGTTTGAATTACTTACAGGTCGACTGCCTTTTTCAGGAGAGTCTGCTGTTTCTATAGCCCTGAAGCACCTTCAATCAGAGACGCCGTCTCCAAGAAGATGGAATCCGGCCATACCTCAAAGTGTGGAAAATATCATTCTGAAGGCAACCGCAAAGGATACATTTCACCGATATTCAAGTGTAGATGAAATGGAACAAGATATAGAGACGGCTTTAAATCCAGAAAGATTAAATGAAAGTAAATTTACCATACCAAGTGATGATGATGTGACAAAAGCGATTCCGATTATTACAAACGATGAATTGTATGAAGATCACGATGAAACGAAAATCCTCACTCCGGATGAAGATACCGTGATGATGGAACCCGCGGAACAATCAAGTGGTAAAAAAGGATTTTTAAAAAACAAAAAGCAAAAACAGAAGCAAAAGAAAGATAAAACAAAGCAAAAGCAACAGCCGAAGAAAAAGAAAAAATGGCCTAAAATAATTGGGATTATTTTAGCCAGTCTAATTTTGCTTGCTGTTCTGGCTGTCTTATTTTTGCCGGGAATGCTCGCAGCAAAGGATGTTAAAGTACCTGATGTAAGGGATGAACAATTGGAAAACGCCCTGTCGACTCTAATTGAACAAGGTTTTGAAATCGGTGAGACGGTTGAAAAGCCTGATGAGGAAATTGCCGCAGGAAATGTCATAAACACTGATCCTGAAGCAGGTGATACCGTTAAGGAAGGTTCAGTTATTAATGTATTTTTCAGCAGTGGCAAAGAACAGGTAGAAGTTCTCGATTATGAGGACCGCAATTATGAAGATATTAAATCACTCATTGAGGGTTTCGGATTCAAAGATATTGAGATAGAGCGAGTAAATGACGATTCAGAAGTAGGGACTGTACTTGAACAGGATCCTAGACAAGGGGACGAGGTCATCCCTTCGGAAACAATTTTGAAATTAACGTTGAGCAGCGGACCAGCTAAAATTACCCTGAAAGATTTAACGGATTACAACCAGAGAGCACTGGATGATTATGAGGCTGATACCGGGTTAAAGATAACAATCGCAAAAGAGGAGTACAGTTCGAAAATTAAAGAGGGACAAGTAATTTCCCAGGAACCGGCTGCCGGGACTGCTGTTGAGATTGGGTCGGAAGTCAAAGTAACAGTTTCAAAAGGAGAAGAAGAAATTCCTCCTAAGGTTATGAGTAAAGAGGTTACCATAACGTATGATGAAGAATTAGCCGGTGTGCCACAAACAGTGACCATTCTAATTGAGGACTTAAATAACAATATGACAGAACCTGTTGAAACGTTTGAAATGACTTCAACTGTCAAAAAAACGTTGCAATTTACTATCCCGCATGATGGAAAAGCAGGGTATAAGATTATAAAGGATAACAGTGTTTATGATGAGGGCGTTATTAGTTATTCGGACAGTTAATTTTAAAGGAGGGAATATATGCCTGAAGGAAAAATTATTAAGGCACTGAGCGGCTTTTATTATGTAGCGGATGAAGATCAAATCATTCAATGCAGAGGCCGAGGTGTTTTCAGAAAACAAAAGGTTACTCCGCTTGTTGGAGATAGAGTTATTTATCAAGCGGAAAATCCAACAGATGGATATATAATGGAAATTAAAGAACGCAAAAATGAATTGGTACGTCCTCCTATTTCGAATGTGGATCAAGCGATTCTCGTATTTTCCGCTGCAGAACCAGATTTCAGTACAAGTTTATTGGATCGATTTCTCGTTTTGGTTGAATCCAAGAATATTGCTCCAATTATTTGTATCAGTAAAATGGATTTGCTGGAAGCTAAGGATGAAAAAAGGATTCATGATTATGCCGATCAATACAGGGCAATTGGCTATGATGTTATATTAACGTCTTCCCTGGAAGAAGCGGGAGTTTCAGAGTTAATGCCTTTCTTGCGGGGGAAAATCTCAGTATTTGCAGGACAATCCGGAGTAGGAAAGTCATCCTTGTTAAATGTGCTTGATCCTACTCTTAATTTAAAAACTAATATCATTTCCTCCCATTTGGGCAGGGGTAAGCATACAACGAGACATGTGGAGCTTATTGACCTTGGTGATGGCTTATTAGCTGACACACCGGGTTTCAGTTCGCTAGAATTTACAGAAATAGAAGCGGAGGAGCTGCCGGGCTGTTTCCCTGAAATTAGGGAGAAAGGCTCAGAATGCAAATTTAGAGGCTGCCTGCATGTAAAAGAACCAAAATGTGCTGTAAAGCATAGTGTTGAAGCTGGGGAAATCCAGAAATATAGATACGAGCATTATTTGCAGTTTCTGGAGGAAATAAAAGAGAGAAAGCCGAGGTATTAACGATGGTTAAAATTGCTCCATCCATATTATCAGCTGATTTTTCGAAATTGGGAGAGGAAATACGGGATGTAGAAAGAGGGGGAGCAGATTGGATTCATATCGATGTAATGGATGGTCATTTTGTTCCTAATATCACGATTGGTCCGCTTATTGTTGACTCTATACGTCCTATCACCAAATTAACGCTTGATGTTCATCTCATGATTGAAAATCCCGACCAATATATTGAAGCCTTTGCAAAGGCCGGTGCTGACTATATAACAGTTCATGCGGAAGCATGTACACACTTGCATCGTACGATTCAATTAATCAAATCCTATGGGGTAAAGGCAGGAGTAGTATTAAATCCAGCGACGTCACCTGCCGTATTGGAATATATTTTGGATGATCTTGATATGGTCCTCCTCATGTCAGTCAATCCTGGTTTTGGTGGACAAGCCTTTATTCCAAGTGTTCTTGATAAAATAGAGCAAGTAGATAAAATGATCAAAGAAAAAGGCTTATCTATAGAAATAGAGATTGATGGCGGTGTTAATGAGGAAACTGCCAAGTTATGCATTGAAAAAGGTGCAACAGTTCTAGTGGCCGGATCGGCTATATATAATAAGGAAGATAGAAAGAAAGCAATTGCAGCCATCCGTGGTGAATGATTTTCTTATTGGTTAGTAAAGCCGTTTATTTATGGCCTACAAATGATTCTAAGCCTATTAGCCAGGTCAGTGTAAGTATAAAAGTAGTGAGCAGATTTTGGATCTCAAGGGTATTCAGATCTGGTATCTGAATTAGTAAAGAATCATATAATAAAAAAGTAAAGGGTTGTCCATTCACTAAAAGAGGATAACCCTTTTTTTGTGAAAATAAGTAAAGGAGCTGACGTTATGGAAATAAATATCGTCGCCGGCGGACCTGACATATATATTCCAGATTTAAGGAAGTTAAATAGCAAAGAGATGATTTGGGTTGGTGTTGATCGGGGCTCGCTACAAATTTTAGAGGCGGGTATTCATCTGCATAGTGTGTTTGGTGATTTTGATTCAATCTCTAAGGATGAGCTCAAACGTGTACGGAAGCATAGTGAACATTTTTATGAGTATCCTCCTGAAAAAGATGCTACAGACCTGGAATTAGCTCTTGAATGGGCTTATAAGCAAGCACCGGATAGAATCACGATTTATGGGGCTACGGGCGGCAGAATGGACCATACATTGGCGAATATTATGATGCTGGCAGAGGATAAGCATATGAAAGCAGGGATTCCTACAAGAATAGTGGATCGTAACAATGAAATCACACTTTTTAAACCCGGTTCCTATGTGTTGGATGAGACTAAGTTTAAATACATATCGTTTATACCAATAACCGAAGAAATAGAGGGGATAACCCTTGTAAACTTTAAATATCCATTATCAAATGTCACTCTTTATCGTGGCCGGACAATATCTGTTAGCAATGAATTAAATTTTAAAACTGGTACTTTTTCGTTTTTGAAAGGCATATTATTGGTGATAAGAAGCACAGATTAATTTATGTGTTGGAATTTTTACTATATAAATGAAAAATGAATAATGAGAACCGGGCAGAGCTAAGGAGGGACACAATGAAATTTTATACAATTAAATTGCCCCGCTTTTTAGGAGGAATCGTCAAGGCGATGTTGGGAGCTTTTAAGAAAGGATAATTAAATATGCACCCTGTAAAAGGGTGTTTTTCTTATGTTTAATTTAAATCTTTATAAAAATTTCATGCCTTACGCTTAGTCCTGGAAAATATAAAATTTTTCCTCAAGTGGTTTTATTTTTATAAAAATATTCAAGAACACAAGACTAAACAGGGTTTATAATGGGAAAAATAAACAAGCATCCTTTAAAAGGATGCTTGTTTTCGTTTATTATACGCGTTCAACTTTACCAGATTTTAACGCTCTTGTAGAAACGTATACTCTTTTCGGTTTTCCGTTAACAAGAATACGAACTTTTTGAACGTTAGCTTTCCATGTACGTTTGTTAGCGTTCATGGCATGAGAACGATGGTTTCCGGAAGTTGTTTTTCTGCCGGTAATAACACATTTGCGTGACATAGCCCAATTCCCTCCTTACTGCCTATATTAATCATTTCTTTTTTAGTCGGTCTCTTCAAAAGATACTTTAATAATTTAACATACCTATCGCTATAATGCAATACAATTGAAAGGGTCTTTCAAGAAAAAAACCTTGACATACTATTTTATCTTTGATTAATTGGAAAAGGATAAAGGCTTTCCATTCAAAAGTGATTATAGTAAAATGGATTCTAGCTATGGTTACTATAAAGGGGGAACAAACATGTCCATTGAAATGAGTACAAAATACGGACAAATAGATATTTCTAATGATGTATTAGCAATCATTGCTGGTGGAGCAGCCGTAGATTGTTACGGGATCGTCGGTATGGCTTCAAAACATCAGATTAAAGACGGAATAAGTGAAATACTGCGTAAAGAGAACTTTTCCAAAGGAGTCGTAGTCAGACAGGTTGAAGATGAATTACATATCGATATGTATATCATTGTAAGCTACGGAACAAAAATATCCGAAATAGCTCATAATGTTCAATCTAAGGTTAAATATACATTAAGCCAAACTGTTGGACTTTCGGTAGAATCCGTTAATATCTATGTTCAAGGGGTTCGTGTTACGAATCCGTAATTTAAGGAGGAAATTTGAGTGGCTATAACATCTATTGACGGCAAAAGATTCGCCGAAATGGTCATACAGGGTGCGAACAGGCTGTCTGCCAACGCTAAATTAGTTGATTCATTAAACGTATTTCCTGTGCCTGATGGGGATACAGGAACAAATATGAATCTTTCCATGACATCAGGTGCTAAAGAAGTGAAAAATAATGTACAGGACCATATTGGTAAGGTTGGTTCTTCTTTAGCTAAAGGATTGTTGATGGGAGCGCGTGGAAACTCAGGCGTTATTTTATCCCAATTATTCAGGGGATTTGCAAAAAACATTGAACCAAAAGCAACCATTGATGGTAAGGAATTTGCCTTGGCATTTGAAGCTGGTGTAGAAACTGCCTACAAAGCGGTTATGAAACCTGTTGAAGGAACAATCCTGACGGTTGCAAGAGAAGCTTCCAAAGCAGGCCTTGCGGCTTCTGAAACGGAAACAAATATCATTGCAATAATGGAAGCTATTTTGAAAGAGGCTAAAGCTTCATTAAAACGTACTCCTGATTTATTGCCAGTGCTTAAAGAAGTAGGCGTAGTAGATAGTGGCGGTCAGGGATTAGTTTTCGTTTATGAAGGATTTCTGGCTGAATTGAAAGGTGAAAAGCTTGCTGAAACACCTGAATCCATGCCTAAAATGGATGAGCTTGTAAAGGCAGAGCATCATATCAATGTTCAGGGACATATGAAAACAGAAGATATCGAATTTGGATATTGCACAGAGTTCATGGTCCGTTTTGAACCTGAAAAGATTGCTGAGAATCCTTTCAATGAAGAGCAGTTCAGAAATGACTTAAGCCAATACGGTGATTCCCTGCTTGTCATTGCAGATGAGGATATCGTAAAAGTCCATGTGCATGCAGAAAATCCAGGGAACTGTTTAAATTACGCTCAACAATACGGCAGCTTGATTAAAATCAAAATTGAGAATATGCGTGAACAGCATTCAACGATCTTAAACGAAACTGCGAATGACTTACGAGAAGCTGCACCTGTAAAAATGGAGAAGAAAGATTTTGGTGTAGTGGCGATTGCTATGGGTGAAGGGATTGCTGATTTGTTCAGAAGCATCGGTGCAGATGTGGTGATTGAAGGCGGACAAACTATGAACCCTTCAACTGAAGATATCGTAAAAGCAATTGAATCTGTTAATGCAGATCATGTATACATCCTTCCAAATAATAAAAATATTATTATGGCAGCTGAACAGGCTTCCGATGTAATGGAAAAGGCTGTTACCGTAATTCCTAGTAAGACGATTCCTCAAGGGTTAACTGCCTTGCTATCCTTTAATCCTGCTGCATCAGCGAGCGAGAATGAAGGTATAATGAAGGACGCTCTAGAGAGTGTCGTAACAGGACAAGTTACGTTTGCGGTACGTGACACAAACATTGAAGGGCTTGAAATCGAGAAAAACGACTATATGGGCCTAATTGATGGTAAGATTAAAGTGAAAAATAAGGATAGAGTGGAAGCGGCTAAACAAGTGCTTGAAAACATTCTGGATGATGCTGAAATCTTAACGATTCTTTATGGTGAAGAGAGCTCACAGGATGAAGTTGACCGTCTAGTTCAATACTGCGCGGATAGCTACCCAGAAGTAGAAGTTGAAGTGCATAACGGAAAACAGCCATTGTACTCCTATATTTTTGCTGCTGAATAAAAAGCATATATAGATCATCACATTAATAGAAGGGGGATACCCCTTCTATTTCAGTATGTAAAGATTTTTTAATTTTTACTGGGAGAGGGTAAGAAATGAAATATAAAAGTGGATTTGATATAATCGGCCCAATCATGGTTGGCCCTTCCAGTTCTCATACGGCTGGGGCTGCACGAATAGGACGGGTGGCGAGAAGCCTGTTTAATAGACAGCCTAAATGGGCCATTATTTCATTTTATGGTTCATTTGCTAAAACGTACAAGGGACATGGAACAGATGTCGCCATTGTGGCTGGGTTATTAGATTACGATACTTCGGATACACGCCTTATTCAATCTCTTGACATAGCAAAAGAGCAGAACATAGAAATTACCTTTGTAGAAGAAGATGCTGTAACAGATCATCCAAATACAGCCAGAATTAGAATGGGTGATGATGCCGGAGAAATGGAATTAGTCGGCATTTCTATTGGCGGTGGAAAAATAGAAATACTTGAACTGAATGGGTTTGAATTACGCTTATCAGGCCATCACCCGGCCATTTTAGTTGTACACGACGATCGTTTCGGAGCTATAGCAAGTGTTTCTAATATCCTGGCCAAGCATGAGATTAATATTGGTCATATGGAAGTATCGCGAAAAGATGTAGGGAAAATGGCTCTAATGACAATAGAGGTCGATCAAAATATCGGTGATGATATAGTAGAGGAAATTTCATTGCTGAATCATGTAACACAAGTTACAAAAGTTTCAGATTAAAAGCAGACTACCCTTTATTAGGAGGTTACTGTATGTTTCGCAATGTTGCCGAATTAGTTGAACTTGCTGAAAGTAAAGGTGAGAAGATATTTGACATGATTCAGCAGGAAATGAAGTGCATCGTACTATCAAAGGAAACGCTTATCAAGCAGATGGATCAAATTCCGGCTGTTTTGGAACAAACTATCGAAAGAGGATGGGATGGCATTCGTTCTCATTCAGGGTTTAACATCCTATGTGAAGAAAGAATTGAAGCAATGGATAACATCGGGCAAACGATACCGGTTGCATTGCGTAAAACAGCTCAAGGTGGATTAGCTGCTACACTAACGGGCAAAGAATTGAATGAAAAAATACTTAGAACATCAAAGGATAAATAATGAGTAGACTAAATGATTTATCAGTAGATACAGTAAAGGGGATAGGACCTGAATCCGCTCTGCAGCTTAATAACCTTGGCATCTATACAGTTGCGGATTTGCTTGAATATTTTCCGTATCGCTATGAAGATTTTCGAATTAAAGATATCGTGGAAGCAGCCCATGATGAACGTCTAACGATTGAGGGTGTTATTCAATCAGCCCCTAATTTAACCTATTTCGGACGAAAAAAATCCCGCTTAAATGTTAAGCTTTTAACGGGACGCCACATTATTACGGTTACATTCTTCAATCAACCCTATATGAAAAACAAATTAAAACTGAATGAAACGATAACGGTAACAGGTAAATGGGATAAAAACCGCTTAACCCTGACGGCATCTGAATATAAACTCGGTTCAGAGGCGAGGGAGCAGGAATTTGAACCAGTTTATCATACAAAAGGTGATATCTCTGTCAAATCACTGCGTAAATGGATTAAAAATGCGTATCTTGCCCATAGAGAGGATCTTGTAGAAATTCTACCTGAACACTATCTTACCCAATATAAATTACCGGAAAGAGGCCTTGCCTTACGTTACTTGCATTTTCCTCAAAACGCTGCTGAAGTAAAGCATGCACACAGGAGATTTGTCTACGAGGAATTTTTATTGTTTCAAATTAAAATGCAAGCCCTTAGGAAAGTTAAAAGGGAAAATTCAAACGGACAATCTCATATGTACGATAATACGAAATTGAAGAAGTTTATTGCTTCTCTACCATTTGAGCTGACAGATGCACAAAAAAAGGTCGTAAATGAAATTGCGCAGGATTTACGGTCTCCTTATCGAATGAATCGACTGCTCCAGGGGGATGTTGGTTCTGGAAAAACGGTAGTGGCAGCAATCCTTCTTTACGCTGTAGTAACTGCTGGTTATCAGGGCGCTTTAATGGTACCGACTGAAATTTTGGCGGAGCAGCATGCCAATTCCCTGTTTGAACTCCTGCAGCCCTTTGGTGTAAATGTAGCTCTTCTTACATCGAGTGTGAAGGGAAAACGCCGGCGAGAAATGATGGAGATGCTTGAACAAGGTGAAATCGATATATTAATAGGAACACATGCTTTAATACAAAAGGATGTTAATTTCACAAACCTAGGCCTTGTCATTACAGATGAACAACATCGTTTTGGTGTGGAGCAACGTCGTGTATTGAGGGAAAAAGGGGAGAGCCCCGATGTATTATTCATGACCGCTACGCCTATTCCAAGAACTCTTGCGATAACGGTATTTGGTGAAATGGATGTATCAATCATTGATCAAATGCCATCCGGAAGGAAAAAAATAGAAACGTATTGGGCCAAGCATAATATGTTAGACAGAATTCTAGCATTTATGAGCAAGGAATTGGACAATGGACGGCAGGCATATGTGATTTGTCCTCTGATTGAGGAATCAGAAAAGCTGGATTTGCAAAATGTATTGGATGTTCATACCGCTATGACGCAGTATTTTAGTCCGAAATATTCTGTTGGGCTTATGCATGGTAAGCTTCATTCAGATGAAAAGGATGAAATCATGCGCGGTTTCGGAAATAATGACATTCAAGTGCTCGTATCAACGACCGTTGTGGAAGTTGGTGTGAATGTACCCAATGCTACTGTGATGGTGATTTATGATGCTGAAAGATTTGGTTTGTCGCAGCTTCATCAATTAAGAGGACGTGTAGGTCGGGGCGCAGATCAATCCTATTGTATCTTAATTGCAGATCCAAAAACAGAGGTTGGAATTGAACGATTGAATGCAATGTGCGATACAACTGATGGTTTCGCATTGAGTGAGAAGGATCTGGAATTACGAGGACCTGGGGACTTTTTTGGCAGAAAGCAGAGTGGCGTACCTGAATTTAAGATAGCAGACATGGTACATGACTACCGTGCGCTTGAAACGGCCAGGAAGGATGCCGAAGAGTTAATTTCAGGAAAAGAATTCTGGACTGACGAAAAGTATAAATACCTAAGAGATTATCTGGCTGGCTCTGGAGTTCTTGAGGGAGAGAAATTAGATTGATTGACAGGTTGCGTGATAACCCGAAAAATTCTTGCAATCTGGTTTTCTAAATTATATACTACTATTAGTACCTAGTCATAACACTTCGGAAGGTGAAGTTTTTGAAAAGAAACAAGAAGGATAGACAAGCTATATTAAAGGATATGATACAGGATAATCCTTTTATTACCGATGAGGAACTGGCTGAACAATTAAAGGTTAGTATCCAAACGATTCGCCTGGATCGCCTCGAGCTATCCATCCCGGAATTGAGAGAACGAATAAAGTCTGTCGCTGAGAAAAGAATGACAGACGAGATTAAATCTTTACCTGTTGATGAAATAATCGGGGATATTATTGATCTTGATTTAGATAACAGTGCTATTTCCTTGTTGGATATAAAACCTGAACATGTATTTAAAAGAAATAAAATAGCCAGAGGGCATCATTTATTCGCACAAGCCAATTCACTGGCAGTTGCGGTAACGAATGAGGAACTGGCATTAACAGCAAAAGCTGCCATCCACTTCACAAAATCTGTGTATGAAGGCGATCGTGTAATTGCCAAAGCAAAGGTTATTGAAGTGGATAACGATAAAGGAAGATCCCTGATTACTGTGCATAGCTATGTAGGTAAGGAGCTTGTATTTAAAGGGGAGTTTTCCATGTACCGAACGACTACAGAGAAAAAGGATGAACAAGAATGAAAATTGCATTAGATGCTATGGGTGGAGACCACGGACCAAAAGAGTCTGTGAAAGGCGCAGAAAAAGCGATTAAATCTTTCCCGGAACTAGAAATTATGCTTATTGGCGATGAAGCTGAAATTAGAAAGCATTTAACTTCAGATGAACGGATAACCATTATCCATACGAATGAGGTTATAACGGGTGATGATGAACCAGTAAGAGCCGTGCGAAGAAAGAAAAATGCTTCCATGGTGCTTGCTGCTCAATATGTTAAAGATGGACAGGCCGATGCGTGCATCTCAGCAGGAAATACGGGAGCTCTAATGGCCGCAGGTCTCTTTGTGGTTGGAAGAATTGATGGAATTGATCGACCTGCACTTAGCCCGACATTACCGACAATTGATGGAAAGGGATTTGTTCTGTTGGATGTGGGAGCCAATGCTGATGCGAAGCCAGAGCATCTATACCAATATGGCTTGATGGGGTCTGTTTATGCTGAGAAGGTCCGCAATATTGAAAAACCGCGTGTAGGTTTATTGAATATTGGTACCGAGGATAAAAAAGGGAATGAGCTTACCAAGCAGGCATTTGCTTTATTGAAGGATGCGGACTTTAATTTTATCGGTAATGTAGAAGCTCGGGATTTGTTAAATGGAGTAGCTGATGTTGTCGTAACCGACGGGTTTACCGGAAACATGGTTTTAAAAACAACTGAAGGTACGGCTTCTGCTTTATTTAAAATGTTAAAAGAAGCAATGATGGTCGATTTAAAGAGCAAACTGGCCGCAGCTGTTTTAAAGCCAGGTTTTAAAGAGCTGAAAAATAAGCTGGATTACTCTGAATACGGCGGTGCAGGTCTATTTGGATTAAAAGCACCTGTCATTAAAGCGCATGGTTCCTCAGATGCCAATGCATTCTATAATGCCATTCGTCAGGCGAAAATTATGGTCGAACATCATGTTGCAGAAACAATTCATGAGGCAATAAAATAAACGAAGAAAAAAGGGAACGAAATGTAAGGGGACGAATAGTTAGGGGGATATGATGACTAAATTTGCTTTTATTTTTCCGGGTCAGGGCTCACAAACTGTAGGTATGGGAAAAGATGCTTACGACAATTATCAAAATGTGAAAAAACTCTTTTTAAAAGCAGATGAATGCTTGGCTGAAGAGTTCAGTATGCTTATTTTCGAAGGACCGCAAGAGAAATTGACACGTACATACAATGCTCAGCCGAGTCTGTTAATTACAAGTTTAGCGCTTCTTAGCGTATTTCGTGAAATGTCCGATTTAAAACCTGATTATATGGCAGGCCACAGCCTAGGTGAATATACGGCTTATGCTGCAGCTGGGTCCATTCAATACGAGGATGCGGTAAAACTCGTACGAAATCGAGGCTTATATATGGAGCAGGCTGTTCCATCTGGGATAGGCACGATGAGTGCTGTTCTTGGTATGGATGAGTCAAGTCTAGAAGAAGTAACGAAAACGATAACGAATCAAGGTGATCCTGTACAATTAGCAAACTTAAATTCCCCAGGCCAAATTATTATCTCTGGAACAATGGATGGGGTAAGATTGGCAGGAGAGCTTGCAAAGGAAAAAGGAGCAAAGAGAGTGCTTCCCCTGGAAGTCAGCGGTCCTTTTCACTCTTCGTTGATGAAACCCGCAGCGAGTAAGCTTGCGGATACACTCAATACAATAGAAATTAGGACTCCTGATTATCCAATCATATCGAACTATACGGGAACCATGGCTGGAACTGGCGAAGAAATAAAAGACAGTCTGGTCAAACAGCTGTATTCTCCAGTGAAATGGCAGCAATCGGTTGAGTATATGATTCATGAAGGTGTGACAACCTTTATCGAATTTGGTCCTGGGACTGTTCTTTCAGGCCTGGTTAAGAAAATCAACCGCGGTGTTAAAGTATACTCAGTCAAAGATATTGAATCATGTAAAAATGTGGTCAGTTCACTTGATGCGGAGGTTAAAGCAAATGGGTAAATTGGATGGGAAAATTGCGCTTGTGACGGGCGCATCTAGAGGGATCGGTCGTGCCATTGCTATTGCTCTGGCAAAAGAAGGGGCTTCAGTTGCTGTTAATTATGCCGGGAACAGCGAAAAAGCTGAAAATGTTGTTAAAGAAATAACGGAGATAGGCAGAGAAGCAATATCCATCCAAGGTGATGTGACAAATGCGGAGTCTGTTACTGATATGGTGAAAATTGTCACAGAAAAATTCGGCAAGATTGATATTTTAATAAATAATGCTGGTATCACACGTGACAATTTGTTGGTCCGTATGAAAGAAGATGATTGGGATTCTGTCATCAATACAAACTTAAAAGGTGTTTTCCTTTGTACAAAAGCTGTATCCAGGCAAATGATGAAGCAAAGGCAGGGACGGATTATTAATATTTCGTCTGTGGTGGGTGTAAGCGGAAATGCCGGTCAGGCCAATTATGTAGCTGCTAAATCTGGAGTCATAGGGTTAACCAAAACATCGGCTAAAGAATTGGCAACACGCGGAATAACCGTAAATGCGATTGCCCCTGGATTTATTGAGACTGATATGACAAATGCATTAAATGAAGATTTGGGAGAGCAAATGCTTAAGCAAATACCGCTGGGACGATTTGGGAAGCCGGAAGATGTGGCTAAAACAGCTGTTTTCCTGGCTGCGGAAGATTCCGGATATATTACAGGCCAAACGATTCATGTCGATGGCGGAATGGTTATGTAATAACTCATGATTGAATATGTCGATTAACCCTTGTACAATATACTAGATGCAACGCTTGAAGGGAGGTGAAGTTGTGTCAGACGTATTAGAAAAAGTATCTAAAATTATCGTAGATCGCCTTGGTGTAGATGAATCCGAAGTAACACTTGAAGCTTCTTTTAAAGATGATCTTGGTGCTGATTCCCTTGATGTTGTGGAATTGGTTATGGAACTTGAAGATGAATTCGGTATGGAAATTTCAGATGATGATGCTGAAAAAATTTCAACAGTTGGCGATGCTGTGAACTACATAAAAAGCCAAAACTAATTAGTTCCTATGAAAAGCTCCGTATAAATACGGGGCTTTTCATGCTATTATAATAAAAGCCTGTATATATCAAAGAATACCGTTATCAATTTGCACCTTTTCCATTTCTTTGGATTTATATATACTAAAATGTGAGAAACTTTTTAGTCAGATTAGCAGGGGGTCAATATGCAGAAAAGTAAAAGAAAGATAAACAATGATGCAGATTTTATTGCATTTCAGGATCGGCTTGGTGTTTCGTTTGAAAACATCAATTTATTAAAACAAGCATTTACACATTCATCCTATGTGAATGAGCATCGTCGCAAGCCATATGAAGATAATGAGCGATTGGAATTTTTGGGGGATGCGGTATTGGAATTGACTGTATCACAATTTTTATACAAAAAATTCAATACGATGAGTGAAGGAGAATTGACAAAGCTCAGAGCAGCGATCGTGTGTGAGCCTTCTCTTGTTAAGTTCGCCACTGAATATTCCTTTGGTCCTTTAATATTACTTGGAAAAGGGGAAGAAATGACTGGAGGAAGGGAACGTCCAGCTCTTTTGGCAGATGTCTTTGAGGCTTTTATCGGGGCATTATACTTAGACCAGGGGTTAGATGTCGTAATTGAATTCCTTAAAAAATCAGTCTACCCAAAAATCGATAACGGTGCTTTTTCTCATGTGATGGATTTTAAGAGCCAGTTACAGGAATTGGTTCAGAAAGACGGAATTGGTACATTGGAGTACAAAATTCTTAATGAAAAAGGTCCTGCACACAACAGAGAATTTATCGCCAGAGTATCCTTGAATGGGAAGGAATTTGGCGCAGGTAAGGGCAAATCGAAAAAAGAAGCAGAACAACATGCTGCGCAGCAAGCACTGATGCACTTGCAGAAAAGCAGTAAATAAATGATTAAAAGGCAGTTGGGTACCATGTCAGAAGATAAACAATTGTTTTTGAAACGATTGGATATAGTAGGTTTCAAATCTTTTGCTGAACGTATTTCCGTTGAATTTGTTTCGGGCGTAACTGCTGTAGTAGGTCCGAATGGAAGCGGAAAAAGCAATATCACAGATTCAATCCGTTGGGTGTTGGGTGAACAATCTGCAAAATCGTTGAGGGGCTCTAAAATGGAGGATATAATATTCGCTGGAAGTGACTCCAGAAAAGCTCTTAACTTTGCAGAGGTTACCCTTACATTAAATAATGAAAGTCAGTTCCTTCCGATTGATTTCCATGAAGTTAGTGTCACAAGAAGGGTGACCCGTTCTGGTGACAGTGACTTTTTCATTAATAAAAAACCATGTCGACTGAAAGACATCGTTGATTTATTCATGGATTCAGGACTCGGGAAGGAAGCTTTTTCGATCATTAGCCAAGGGAAAGTAGAAGAGATTTTAAGCAGTAAAGCGGAGGAACGCCGCACCATATTTGAAGAAGCGGCTGGTGTATTAAAATATAAAACCAGGAAGAAGAAAGCGGAGGTTAAGCTTGAGGAAACCAGGGCTAACCTGAACCGTGTTCATGATATTCTACATGAACTGGAGGGACAGGTGGAACCCCTCAAGATACAGGCATCCATTGCCCGCGATTATCTTCAGCAAAAAGAGGAACTTGAGGAATTTGAAGCTGCCTTGCTTGTATATGAAATTGAAGTCCTTCACAAAAAATGGACTGCACTATCAAAGCAGCTTGAAGAGCATCAAGTA
This sequence comes from Pradoshia sp. Z6_59, assembly GCF_058267515.1. NCBI lineage: Bacteria > Bacillati > Bacillota > Bacilli > Caryophanales > Bacillaceae > Pradoshia > Pradoshia sp. Z6_59. The sequence continues at coordinate 64,313 of NZ_JBZCPP010000008.1, read as the reverse complement.
AAGGATTCTGAATTCAGTTTATTAATTCAGAAAAAGGAATCCACAGTAGAGGCGACCCGCTTACAATTGACAGAGCTGGATAATCGTATTCAGTCCTTACAGTCTACTTTGTTATCTGTCAGTGAAGAACTTGAAAAGGTAGAAGGCCGTAAACAAGTTTTAATTGAACGAATGAAGAATGCAAGCCAAAACAAGCAGCATTTAGAAAAAAGCCTGCAAAACTGGAGAGATAAATTAATTCAGGTCTCACGTATCCGAGATGAAAAAGTGGGTACATTGCATCTTCTTCAGGCAGAAACGAAAAACTTTAAACAAAAATTACAGGAAAAGCAAAATTTGCTTAGTAACTTTGCTGGAGACCTGGAGGCTAAAATAGATGCTCTGAAAAGTGAATATATTGAACAGTTAAACCAGCAGGCTGCGGCAAAACATGAGCTGACCTATTTAGAACAGCAATTAAGCCAACAGCAAAGTAAGCATGCAAAATTAGACCTTGATAATGGCAAATTATTATCCTCTAGGGAACAGGTGACGGCTCGTTTGAAAGAAACGGAAATCCGCCTCCATGCTGTCCAGCAGGATCTTGAAAACCAGATTTACCGTTATCGTGAACTACAGCATTCGCATGAAAATTTAAAAACCCAATATGAAAAACAGGAAAAAACTCTTTATCAGGCATATCAGTATTTGCAAAAAGCAAAATCTAGAAAAGAGATGCTTGAAGAGATGGAAGAGGATTACTCCGGGTTTTTCCAGGGTGTAAAAGAAATCCTTAAAGAAAAGAATAAAAAATTACATGGAATTGAAGGCGCTATTGCAGAATTACTTAATGTGCCGAAGGATTATGCGGTTGCCATTGAGACGGCCCTGGGTGGAGCTCTGCAAAATATCGTCGTGGAAGAAGAACATCATGCCCGTACAGCGATTGCTTTCTTAAAACGAAATCGACTTGGAAGAGCTACGTTCTTGCCTTTATCCACAATAAAAGGTAAGTCTGTTCCTTCACAGGTTTTACAGACTGCTGGGTCTCATCAGGCTTTTATTGGGCTTGCTGCTGATCTTGTTCAGTATGATGAGAAGTATAAAGAAGTTATGACGAGTCTTTTGGGCAATGTTTTTATTGTTCAGGATTTGGTCGGAGCTAATGAAATCGCAAAGCTTACAGGATATCGATATAGAATTGTTACCCTTGAAGGGGACATTGTCAGTCCAGGTGGAGCCATGACAGGTGGAGCGAACAGACAATCAGGTTCATCTATTCTTTCGCGTAAGGGAGAAAAAGAGGAGCTTGTTGAGAAAATCGCGCAAATGGACGAGCAGACAGCCAAGCTGGAGGCTCATGTAAAGAAAATCAAAGCAGATTTAGCTGATTCTGAGAAACAAGTCACCCGTCTTCGTGAAGCTGGTGAAACGCTTCGTTTAAATGAAGAATCCATTAAAGGACAAATAAGAGAGCTGCAGCTTGAGGAACGAAATGTCAATGAACGATTAACGATTTATGATATGGAAAAATCGTCACTTGATGAAGAACGTCATATGAAAGAAAGTCGTATAAAGGAATTGCTAAACAGTCTCGCCTCCTATGAACAATCCATTAAACAAATGGATGCTGATATTAGCAGGTATACCGAGCAAAAGCAGATGGATCAATCGAGCAAGGATTCTCTCGTAGAGGAATTGAATGAATTAAAGATTCAATTAGCATCAAAAACCGAACAGCTTCAGCATCAGCAGAATGAAGTAGAGCGTTTGACATCAGAATTAAATGAGGTTAAACAAAACATTCGTGAAAATGAAGAAGATCTTTCCCTGTTAAATGGTGAAATGTCATCAAGCTCCACAGGTGAAACCAATCTGGAACAAACTGCAGCAGAGAAGCTGGAACAAAAGGAACAAGCGGTTCGTGAAATTGAAGCTTCACGAGCAAAGCGACAGGAATTATTAGAGCTTGTTGAAGAAAATGAATTGGAACTAAAAGAGTGGAAACGCCAGCATAGAGGGTTATCAGAAACATTAAAAGACGAAGAAATCAAACTCAATCGTTTAGATGTGGAAATGGATACTCGTTTGGATACGCTTCGGGAGGAATATACACTCACCTTTGAAGCAGCTAAAGAACAATACCCACTTACGGTTGAACCTGAAGAAGCGAAACGTAAAGTGAAATTAATCAAGCTTTCTATCGAAGAGCTTGGCACAGTGAATATTGGTGCGATTGAAGAATATGATCGCGTTTCAGAGCGTTATGAATTTTTAACAGCTCAAAGAGATGATTTGCAGGAAGCAAAAGATACATTATTTGATGTGATTGAGGAAATGGATGAAGAAATGAAGCGCCGTTTCGAGATTACCTTCAATGCGATTAAAAAAGAATTTAATCTGGTGTTCCCTTCACTGTTTGGTGGAGGTCGAGCAGAGCTCAAGTTAACAGATCCAGAGGACATACTAAATACCGGTGTGGATATCATTGCACAGCCTCCTGGTAAAAAGCTGCAAAATCTCAGTTTATTATCAGGTGGAGAACGTGCACTAACAGCCATCGCTCTCTTGTTCGCTATTCTGCGCGTAAGACCGGTTCCGTTTTGTATATTGGATGAAGTGGAAGCGGCGCTTGATGAAGCGAACGTGTACCGTTTCAGCCAATACTTAAAGCAATTTAGTAAAGAGACGCAATTTATCGTAATCACGCACCGCAAGGGAACAATGGAAGAAGCGGACGTCCTGTATGGTGTTACTATGCAGGAATCAGGAGTTTCGAAGCTGGTTTCTGTCCGGTTAGAGGAATCAAAAGAATTAATTGAATCAACTTAAAGGTGGTAAATACATGAGTTTTTTTAAGAAGCTAAAAGAAAAATTTAGTGAACAAACAACTAGTACATCTGAAAAGTTCAAACAGGGATTGACTAAAACAAGAAATTCATTTTCTGAAAAGGTCAATGATTTAGTTGCCCGCTACAGAGAAGTAGATGAAGACTTCTTTGAAGAGCTTGAAGATGTGATGATCCAGGCGGATATTGGTGTTGAAACCGTGATGGAATTGATTGATAAGCTGAAATTTGAAGTGAAACGCCGCAATATAAAAGATACAAAAGATGTGAGAAGCGTTATTTCTGAGAAGCTTGTTGAAATTTATCAGGCTGGTGAGGAGAAATCCAGTGCTGTAAACATCCAGGACGATCAACTGACAGTTATCTTGTTTGTTGGTGTGAATGGTGTGGGTAAAACGACAACGATTGGAAAGCTTGCTCATAAATATAAGAGTGAGGGTAAAAAGGTCCTTTTGGCAGCAGGAGATACTTTCCGTGCCGGTGCCATTGAACAATTAGAAGTATGGGGTAACCGGGTTGGTGTAGAGGTCATTAAACAGGGAGCAGGTTCAGATCCAGCTGCTGTTATGTTTGATGCTGTACAGGCTGCAAAATCACGTAAAGCCGATATCCTTCTATGTGACACAGCGGGAAGGCTTCAAAACAAGGTTAACCTTATGAAAGAGCTTGAAAAGGTTAAGAAGGTTATTGAACGTGAAGTACCGGGTGCGCCACATGAAGTGTTGCTGGTTCTCGATGCCACAACTGGACAGAATGCGTTAATACAAACCAAAACATTTAAGGAAGCAACAGATGTTTCCGGGATTGTATTAACAAAGCTAGATGGAACAGCGAAAGGCGGTATTGTCATCGCCATTCGCAATGAGCTCGGCATTCCAGTTAAATTTGCTGGCCTTGGTGAGCAAATGGATGATTTGCAGGAATTCGATGCAGAACAATTTGTATATGGATTATTTGCTGAGTTAGTAGATGAAGCAGAAGAGTAAACCATTATTTTGAAGGGAAGAGCCAGTGTTGATCACGGGCTCCTTTTTCTTTTATGGAGCCTATGACGTAATTTTAGAGGATTTTTAGGTAGGGAGAATCGTTCGAGATATGACAGTTGGGAACGCAGGAGCAAAGGATAGAAGAAATTTAACGATGGGTGCCACATTAGAGATTAACCTAACTTTTAAAATAATAAATACTTCGCTTTTCTACATGTAATTTTAAAATTGAAATATGGCAGTAAACCATTGGTAACACAAGCTTTAGCTCTTCAGATAAGGGTTCTTGACATTCTTTGATTTTCCGATTAAACTTGTATATTGTAAAGGTATTTCACTTAACAGAGTTGGAGGGTCAGTAATGCTCGAGAAAACAATGCGGATGAATTACCTATATGACTTCTATCAATCATTGCTGACACCAAAGCAAAAAAGTTATATGTCTCTTTATTATCTGGACGATTATTCCCTGGGTGAAATTGCCGATGAATATGAGGTGAGCCGCCAGGCCGTTTATGATAATATTAAGCGAACAGAAGCGATGCTTGAAGAATACGAGGCTAAGCTTTTACTGTTTTATAAATCACAGGAACGCAGCCTTTTGCTCAATAAGTTAGGAAGTTTAACAGAACAGATGAATGAACATGATGTTAAAGAACAACTGATTGAGATTATAGCATCTCTTGAAAAGTTAGATTAGGAGGCGGCATAATGGCATTTGAAGGTTTAGCCGACCGACTGCAGGGCACTTTGCAAAGAATTCGAGGCAAGGGTAAAGTGACGGAAGCTGATGTAAAAGAAATGATGAGAGAAGTAAAGCTCGCACTTCTTGAAGCGGACGTTAACTTTAAAGTAGTTAAGGATTTTATCAAACGTGTCAATGAAAGGGCTATTGGTCAAGAAGTTTTAAAGAGCTTGACACCTGGTCAACAGGTAATTAAGGTCGTTAAGGAAGAATTGACGGAATTAATGGGTGGCGAACAAAGCAAGATTGCTGTTTCAAATCGTCCTCCAACTGTTATCCTCATGGTTGGTTTACAGGGTGCCGGTAAAACAACCACCACAGGTAAACTGGCTAATCTGCTCCGCAAGAAATATAATCGAAAACCAATGCTGGTTGCAGCCGATATTTATCGTCCGGCAGCGATTAAGCAGCTGGAAACTTTAGGTGGTCAGCTCTCTATGCCTGTCTTTTCTATGGGAGATCAAGTAAGTCCTGTAGAAATTGCCAAGCAAGGGGTTGCTAAAGCTAAAGAAGAGCATTGCGATTATGTTTTAGTCGATACAGCAGGGCGTTTGCATATTGATGAAAATCTGATGGGCGAATTGGCTGAAATTAAAGAAGCCGTAAAACCAGATGAGATTTTCTTAGTTGTAGATGCCATGACAGGACAGGATGCGGTCAATGTAGCTAAAAGCTTTAACGACCAACTCGAAATCACCGGTGTTATTTTAACCAAATTGGATGGAGATACACGTGGTGGTGCAGCATTATCAATTCGTTCAGTAGCTGAAAAGCCGATTAAGTTTGTCGGTATGGGTGAGAAGATGGATGCATTAGAGCCATTCCACCCGGAACGAATGGCTTCCAGGATTCTAGGGATGGGCGATGTTCTCACACTGATTGAGAAGGCCCAAACGGATGTTGATGAGGAGAAAGCGCGCGAACTCGAGAAGAAGATGCGTACAAACTCTTTCACATTTGATGATTTCCTCGAACAGCTAGCACAGGTCAAAAAAATGGGACCGCTGGATGACATTTTAAAAATGCTTCCAGGTGCAAACAAAATTAAAGGGATGAACAATCTTTCCATTGATGATAAGCAAATTGCTCATGTTGAGGCAATCATTCAATCAATGACGAAGAAAGAGAAGGATCAGCCTGAAATTATTAATGCCAGCAGACGTAAACGGATTGCTAAAGGAAGCGGAAGACCGATTCAGGAAGTAAATCGACTTCTGAAGCAATTTGAAGACATGAAGAAGATGATGAAGCAAATGACTGGCATGCAGCAAAAAGGTAAGAAAAAAGGCGGCTTTAAGCTACCTTTTATGTAAAAAAATATGGGTGTTAAGAAAAAACACTTTACAAGGGTATATTGATTTGGTAATATACTATCTTGTGTGATACTATTCGGAGGTGCAAGTATAAAATGGCAGTAAAAATTCGTTTAAAACGTATGGGAGCTAAAAAGTCTCCTTTCTATCGTATTGTAGTAGCAGATTCTCGTTCTCCTCGTGACGGTCGTTTCATTGAGACAGTTGGAACTTACAACCCAGTTGCAAACCCAGCTGAAGTGAAAATTGACGAGGAACTTACTTTACAATGGCTTCAAAACGGTGCTAAACCATCTGACACAGTTCGTAACTTGTTGTCTAAAGAAGGCATCATGGAAAAATTCCACAACGCGAAGCAAAGCAAGTAATATAAAGGTCCGTTATGATAGAATTGATTGAAACAATCGTAAAGCCTCTTGTCGATCATCCGGATGACGTGACCGTATCAATGGATGAACAAGCCAATAAGATTGTCTTTACCCTGTCGGTCAATCAGAAAGACATGGGGAAGGTAATCGGCAAACAGGGGCGTGTAGCTAAAGCTATTCGAACAGTAGTGTATACTGCTGCATCCAAGAATGACAAAAAAGTCTATCTGGAAATACGCGATTGAAAAAAGGAGGGAGCAATCCCTCCTTTTTCTTATATATTCATGTATACTCACTAAGGGCTGAGCAAGAGGGCCTGCAGGATGTAGGTCATGAAGACGTTGCCACAGGACGTGGCGATTTTAGTCTTCGTTCCTTGAATTTGGGCCTTTCAGCTTTTGGTTGTCATCCAGCTTCAGGGCCTAACCGCTCGAGACATAAGTGTAGCTGCTGCGGGAGAGAAAAAGCGCTCTCCCTACGCACCTCCTCTTATGCTTGTCGCGGCTGAGCAAGGCCCTTCAGCTTTTGGTTGTCATCCAGCTTCAAGAGCTAGGAGTTCGGGACATAAGCATGGTCTCTTCGGGAGGAAAGGACGCCTCCCTACCTACGTGCCTCCTCTTATGCTTGTCGGGTCTGAACAGTCGCCTCAGCTTTTGGTTGTCATTTATTGTGGTTCGGGATAGTATTAAGTTATGAATTATGAGGGTTTTGGGTTGGTTTTAGAGTGAAGTTTATAATCCATACATAGTACCGTGATTTGAAAGTAGCTATAATGATGATGAGTTGATAAGTTTCAGGATTTCTTCAGTACCGTAATACAATTGGTGGATTGGTATGTATGAAAGAGGTGCCATAATGAAAATACTTCAAAATGTTATAGTGAAACAGGTATTGACTGAGAAGAGTAAAATACAGCTGTTGGAGCAGTTTGAATATAAAAAAAGCGTTTTGAATAAAGAATGTGATCAATTACGCTTTGAATTAAAGAAGCTGGAAAAGACAAAGAAATTTCAACCGGCAAGCTTAAAAACGCATTTTGAAAAAGAAATCGATATGCGTAAAGAAAAAGTGAAGCTGCTCGACTTTCAAATTCAACAGCTTGATATTCTTCCATATGGAAGTGAATTAAAGGAACGTGAAGTTCAGGCAATAATTGATGTTGAAGTCGGGCAAAATTGGGAAGAAGTTGTACAAACTAAAACCATCATTATTAAAGATGGAATCATTGATGAATTTAAATAGAGGTGAACAGAAGGAAATGCAAAAATGGTTTAAAGTTGGCAAAATTGTTAATACTCACGGAATAAAAGGTGAGGTCCGGGTTATTTCAAGTACTGATTTCCCGGAAGAACGATATAAAAAAGGAAGCACTTTATATATCTTTAAAAAGAGCTCAAACGAGCCTGTTGAAGTCACTGTTCAATCTTCGAGACAACACAAAAACTTTTATTTATTGACCTTTGAAGGACATGACACAATAGAATCAGTAGAGTCTTATAAAGAAGGCGTATTAAAGATATCAGAGGAACAAATGGGCAACCTTGATGAAGGGGAATATTATTACCATGAAATCATCGGATGCACGGTACGTACTGCAGATGGTGCCGAATTGGGTGTGGTAAAAGAAATCCTTTCACCTGGAGCAAATGATGTATGGGTCATCAGCGGGAAAAATGGTAAGGAAGTATTGATTCCCTATATTGATGATGTTGTTAAAGAAATTGATGTAGATGCAAAAATGATCTCGATTGATCCGATGGAAGGACTGCTTGATTAATGAGAATCGATATCCTAACTTTATTTCCTGAAATGTTCAGCGGGGTGTTTGGATCATCCATCCTTAAGAAGGCTGCTGAGAAACAGGCAGTTGAATACCATACCCATAATTTCCGGGAGTATTCCGATAACAAGCATCAGTCTGTTGATGATTATCCATATGGCGGTGGGGCAGGAATGGTACTGAAACCTCAGCCGATTTTTGATTGCTTAGAGCAAATCACTCCAAAAGAGCAGAAGAAAAAGCCTCGGGTCATCCTTTTATGTCCACAGGGGGAACGTTATAACCAAGCCAAAGCAGAGGAACTGGCAAAGGAAGATCAGCTTATTTTTGTGTGCGGGCATTACGAAGGGTATGACGAAAGGATACGCGAACATGCGGTGACAGACGAAATATCCATCGGTGATTTTGTATTAACGGGTGGAGAGCTTGGAGCAATGGTGATCATTGATAGTGTTGTGCGGCTATTGCCTGGGGTGCTCGGGAATGAGGATTCACCTGTGCTGGATTCATTTAGTTCAGGTCTTTTGGAACACCCTCATTATACGCGTCCGGCTGATTTTCGCGGGATGAAGGTCCCGGATGTTCTCATTTCGGGAAACCATAAATATATTGAGGAATGGAGAAAGAAAGAATCTCTGCGCAGAACCTGGCAAAGACGTCCGGATTTATTGAATCATTATGATCTGACCAAAGAAGAAAAAAAATGGCTTGAAGAAATAAAAAGTGAAGATAGATAGTTGCGCTTTAGGTGTTTTATATGATAAGATACATTTTGTGAGTTAGGCTGTTAAGCCTTGCTTTTATAACAATGTTCCGCTGTCATTATCTCGAGAAGGGGTGGCAAGAGCATTGGGTGGAAGGAGTTGAATACGATGCATAAATTAATCGAAGAAATCACGAAGGATCAATTAAGAACTGATCTTCCTTCTTTCCGTTCCGGTGATACTGTAAGAGTACACGTTAAGGTTGTTGAGGGAACTCGTGAACGTATTCAGGTATACGAAGGCGTAGTAATCAAGCGTCGTGGAGGCGGAATCAGTGAAACTTTCACAGTCCGCAAAATTTCCTATGGTGTAGGTGTTGAACGTGCATTCCCATTGCACACACCACGTATCGCTAAATTGGAAGTTATCCGTCGCGGTAAAGTACGCCGTGCTAAGCTTTATTACTTGCGTAACCTACGCGGTAAAGCAGCGCGTATTAAAGAAATCCGATAATTACGTGTGTAACGTGAGTGGATACAAGGAGCTTGTGCTGACACAAGCTCCTTTTTCACATTAAACATCAAATTATTGCTTTTTTATGTGAAAAGTATATATTTATACATATATATAGAAGATATAGGCGGTGTACGAATATGGTTAGGTCTAAAGGGAAAAGTGAAATCTTTGAGTGGATTAAAGCTTTAGTTATTGCGATCGTATTGGCAGCAATTATCCGATATTTCCTATTTGCACCTATATTGGTTGATGGTTTATCGATGATGCCAACCCTGCATAATGAAAATAGAATGGTAGTCAATAAAATCTCCTATAAAATCGGTGAACCTGAGCGATTTGATATAGTGGTATTTCACGCTACAGAAGAAAAAGATTACATTAAAAGAGTAATTGGCTTGCCTGGAGATAAAATAGAATATAAAGATGATACTTTATATATTAACGGTAAGGCATATGAAGAGCCGTACCTGGATGAAGCCAAGGAACAAATGATTGAAGGACCTTTGACAGAACCATTTACGCTGGAAGAAATTATTGGCCAGGAAACGGTTCCGGAGGGTGAAGTGTTTGTGATGGGGGATAATCGAAGATACTCGAAAGATAGCCGCCATATTGGTACGATCAAGCAAAGTGAGATTTTGGGCAAAACCAGTCTAGTGTACTGGCCGTTAAAAGAATTTAGAATTGTTGACTAATGACTGAAAAGGTGAAAGTATGACGATACAATGGTTTCCCGGGCATATGGCTAAAGCTCGGCGTGAAGTAACAGAAAAATTAAAGCTGGTAGACATAATATTTGAATTAGTAGATGCAAGGCTTCCCCAATCATCCAGAAATCCGATGATTGATGAAATTATCCAGCATAAACCACGGCTGGTGATTTTAAATAAGGCAGACATGGCAGATCAAAGTAAAACAAATCAATGGTTAGCCTATTTCGAAGCTAAGGGAATTAAAGCCGTAGCCGTAAATGCACATCAAGGGACAGGCTTGAAAAGCATTATGGCGGGAGCTCAAGAAGTTCTTAAAGAAAAAATAGAAAAGATGAAATCCAGAGGGATAAAACCACGTGCAATTCGTGCCATGATTGTCGGAATTCCCAATGTTGGGAAGTCTACATTAATAAATCGGCTTGCTGGGAAAAATATTGCCAAAACCGGTAATATGCCAGGTGTGACAAAAGCGCAGCAATGGATTAAAGTTGGTAAAGAGCTTGAACTATTGGACACCCCTGGTATCCTATGGCCGAAGTTTGAGGATCAGGAAGTCGGCTGTAAATTGGCTGTAACAGGTGCTATTAAGGATACCATTTTAAATCTTCATGATATTGCAATTTATGGATTAAAATTTTTGGAGAAGGAATATCCAGCGCGGTTGCTCGATGGGTATAAGCTTGAGGAAATTCCAGAAGAAATTGTGGAAGCCTTTGATCAAGTAGGCAAATTGCGTGGATGTTTAGCTGGCGGTGGCATAGTTGATTACGATAAAACTGCTGAATTGATTATAAGAGATATCCGTACACAAAAATTTGGAAGATTAACGTTTGAATCTCCATCTGATTTGGAAACTGATGTATAATAAAAAAACTGGAAGGCCCCCTTTGTTTGGGGGTCTTTACATTTGTGTGCCAAAACCGATATTAATTAGGAAGGATAAGAGAAATGACGAATTCACTTACCATATCAGAAATAAAAAATAAGCTTAAAGAGTTAGAAACCCTCGAGGATCCGTTTGTTCAGCAATGCCGCAAGGATCAGCGTAAAGGCGTCCAGGTTGCCCTCTCAGGCTTTGAAAGAGCAATTGCCAGGAAAGTAGAGGAAAGACGTCATTTCGACTCTATATCGGTCTTTGAGAACCAACTAAGGGAAGAAGGATATCAGTATATAGTAGGCATAGACGAAGCAGGCAGAGGGCCACTTGCCGGTCCTGTAGTAGCAGGGGCTGTGATTTTGCCTGAAAATTTTTATTTAGCCGGCCTTACTGACTCTAAGAAACTCTCTGCTGCAAAAAGAGAGCAATACTACGAGTACATACTGGAGAATGCGCTTGCGGTTGGAGTTGGCATTATACACAGTGAGGAAATCGACAAAATAAATATTTATGAAGCTGCCAAAAAGGCGATGCTTTCAGCAGTGAATCAATTAAAAGTATTCCCGGAATATGCATTGATAGATGCCATGAAGTTAGACTTGCCTATACCACAAATGTCACTGATTAAAGGGGATGCCAAATCTATCTCTATTGCAGCTGCTTCAGTCATTGCAAAAGAAACAAGAGACAGACTTATGAAGGAATATGCAGAGATCTATCCACAATATGGATTTGATAAGCATATGGGATATGGAACGAGCAGCCATTTAGAAGCTATTGAAAAATATGGTCCGCTTAATTGGCACAGGATGACATTTGCTCCTTTAAAGAATAATTATTAATAAGAGAGGTGTGATTTTTTGCAGCCTGTCATAAATATAGATTCATGGATCAATAAGCTGGCTTATAGTAAGGTATCAACAGGATTCAGAGATGGTCAAATATTTGCTGGGAAAATCACAAAATTTTATCCTCATAATATGGCGGAAGTTTTCGTAAATGGAACAAAAATGATGGCGGAATTGCAAGTATCTGTGGAAGCGAATGTGCGTCAATTATTTCAGATCAGTCAAACAGAAAATGGTTTGATTCAATTAAAGGTATTGCCATTTGGCAGTGCAAAATCAAAGCCGGATTTGCCTGCTCAACTATTAAGTTCATTTCAGATAAAGCCATCAAGGACGGGGACGAATCTGGCTGAAATGGTGATTGCCAACCAGCTGGCTGTGACGAAAGATAGCTTTACCGAGGCTTTGAACTGGCTGAATTCAACAGGTGATTCATCAATAGGAATCTCGACTGTTAAATTAGCATACCTGAACCAGCTTCCGATACATAAAACTGTATTGGATGCTCTTTTATCATTGAAAAATGGAGAATCATTAACTAGTATGCTTAAATCCTTAACAACATATCTACAGGCCTCTGATACAGGTAAATATGCTCATATAATTAATAGATTAGAGGAATTTCTTCAAACAGGTAAGAGGGAAGCCTTTCAAGGGATAGTTATGTCTCTTAAGGATGAAGATGTGGAAATTCTTCAAAAGGCTGGGCTGATCCTTAAGGAGGGTGAAGCAATTTTATCAAATTCTAGCCATAATAGGGTGCAGGAATGGATAGAAAGGGTCATTAGTGGAAATAGTACACTTCCCTCTGAATTAACAGCAGAAGAATGGCAAAAAGTTCAGGAAAAAATCTCGAAAAGTGATCTGTTCAGTCATCTTGATAAGAATAACACATTATATAAAGCGATGAACTCCATCATGCAATCACTGGGTATTAAGGATCCATCAGAACAGCCTGAGACAGATATATTAAAGGATACATTGATCCAATTGACGGCCGAAAAAACACCGATCCAACTAAAAAACCAGGCTGAAGCCATTCTAACAAGATTAGCTGCGTTTCAATTATTATCCCAGGAAACGGGGCCACTGCAGAATGTATTTATGCAGATTCCAGTCCCCTTTGCTGCGGTTAAAGATGATTTGACATTGCAATGGACTGGTAGAAAACGAAAAGATGGGACAATCGATCCAGCATATTGCCGAATTGTATTTTATTTAGAGCTAGCACACTTAAAAGAAACTGTTATCGACATGAATATCCAAAACCGGATTATCAGTCTAAAGATATGGACCGATGAAGAAAAAGACGCCAATATTGCTGCCAGTTCCCTGGTAACCATACTAAAGGAAAACTTGGAGGAGAAGGGGTATATTCTATCGACTGTGAAATTTGCTGATTTTTCGCACGAGAAGTCAGTAAATTCTGAGATAAATAAATCATATTATCCCTCTTCAGGGTATACCGGAGTTGATTATAAAATATGAAAGAAAGCAGAAAATCTGCCTCTGTTTTAAAATATGAGGAAAATCAGGATGTTTCACCAAAATTAATAGCTAAGGGAAAGGGCATTATAGCTGATCATATTTTAAAGGAAGCTGAAAAACATGAGATTCCTATCCGAAAGGATCCTAGTCTTACAGAATTACTATCGCAGCTTGAGATTAATCAATCGATTCCTGAGGAACTTTATCAGGCAGTTGCAGAGGTTTTTGCCTTTATATATAAGGTTGACCATAAAACTAGTAAATAATTTGTAGATAATCGATTTTTGAGAGATAAAGAATTTCGGCATAGAATTCCTGTTGTACTGTGCATTGGCGTCTTTTTGATTAAAATATGGGTAAAAAAGGAGTGGGCGTGATCGATTTTTTTCTGATTCTGACCATTATTTTTATTCTGGCAACGAATTTAATTGCGTGCTTTGTTTATTATAAAAAACGTAATTTGTATCTAGCTGCATTAGTCATTTTATTATTGTCGGGTGTGTTTGGTCTCGTTGCTGGAATGTTAGCCGTCTGGCTGATAGAAGATGGGTTTGCGTTCTTTTACGGATTTAACCTAGCAGCTATTTTGCTGTGGAATAGTATCGCCGTCTTTTTGATTGCCATCATCGTTTCGCTAATTAAATTGTATCGAAAACAAGCCTAATGGGTTTAGCTCTATTCAGGGGAATTTCCAGGATATATTCAAGTGGGATGTTGGAATGAATCTAAAGGCTAAAAGAAAATTTGCGAGAAATGAACAAGTAGTGGATAGAATAATCATCTATTAAGATAGAAACTTATTCTCTGTAATTAAAGAGAGGTTTCTACAGATTTCCAAATATATATACATTCATTTTGAAGGTTGAATAAGATGATTTCAGCCTTTCTTTAGTATGCTTTCTTTATCGTATTATGCAATCAAGTGTAAAAAAATTACCGATATTTGGAGAAAACGCTTTAAAATATTGGACTTTGAATACTAGTTTTAATACAATGAAAACGCAATATATTTTTTATAGTCTGAAAGTTTTGATGGGAGGATAAGAAATGAATATCCATGAGTATCAAGGTAAAGAGATCCTCAGACAATACGGGGTAAATGTCCCAAATGGAAAAGTTGCTTTTTCAGTAGAGGAAGCAGTTAACGCTGCAAGTGAACTTGGAACAGCGGTTACTGTTGTGAAAGCTCAAATCCATGCGGGTGGAAGAGGGAAAGCTGGCGGGGTCAAGGTTGCCAAATCGCTGGATGAGGTTCGTACATATGCTGGTGAAATACTCGGCAAAGTATTGGTAACGCATCAAACGGGTCCGGATGGCAAAGAAGTAAAACGCTTACTTATTGAAGAAGGCTGTGATATCAAGAAAGAATATTATGTTGGGCTTGTTCTTGATAGAGCAACTTCAAGAGTAGTATTAATGGCTTCTGAAGAGGGCGGAACAGAAATAGAAGAAGTTGCTGAAAAGACACCGGAAAAAATCTTCAAGGAAGTTATTGATCCTGTAATTGGATTAACACCATTCCAAGCTAGAAGAATAGCTTTTAATATTAATATACCAAAAGAATTAATTAACAAAGCAGCAAAATTTATGACTAGTCTCTATACAGCATTTATTGAAAAAGACTGCTCCATTGCAGAAATCAATCCTTTGGTCGTTACAGGCGACGGAGAAGTGATGGCTTTGGATGCTAAGTTGAATTTTGACGAAAATGCGCTTTATCGCCACAAGGATATTGTTGCTTATCGTGATCTTGAGGAAGAAGATCCAAAAGAAATAGAAGCTTCCAAGTATGACCTAAGCTATATATCTCTTGATGGCAATATCGGCTGTATGGTTAATGGAGCAGGACTGGCTATGTCCACAATGGATATTATTAATCATTATGGTGGCACTCCTGCCAACTTCCTCGATGTAGGAGGCAGTGCAACGGCTGAAAAAGTTACGGAAGCATTTAAGATTATCCTTTCAGACAGCCATGTTAAAGGGATTTTTGTAAATATATTTGGCGGCATAATGAAATGTGATGTTATTGCTGAGGGTGTTGTCGAAGCAGCTAAGCAGGTTAGCTTACAGGTTCCTCTGGTCGTTCGTTTAGAAGGAACAAATGTAGACCTTGGCAAAAAGATATTAGAGGAATCCGGTATTAATGTCACAGCTGCAGAATCAATGGCTGATGGTGCACAAAAAATCGTTTCGTTAATAGGCTAAGACTGGAGGATATATGAGATGAGCGTATTTGTTAATAAAGATTCAAAAGTGATTGTACAAGGTATTACAGGATCTACAGCCCGCTTTCATACGAAGCAAATGCTAGAATACGGCACGAAAATCGTGGGAGGTGTAACACCTGGTAAAGGCGGCGAAGAAGCTGAGGGTGTTCCTGTCTTCAATACCGTAATTGAAGCAAAAGAAGCAACAGGTGCCAATGTATCAGTTATCTATGTACCAGCACCTTTTGCTGCAGATTCGATTCTTGAAGCAGTAGATGCAGAGCTTGATCTCGTAATCTGTATTACAGAGCATATCCCTGTATTGGACATGGTAAAAGTGAAACGATATATGGAAGGGAAGAAAACACGTCTAATCGGGCCAAACTGTCCGGGCGTCATTACTCCTGAAGAATGTAAGGTAGGGATCATGCCTGGTTATATCCACAGAAAAGGGCATATTGGCGTTGTTTCTCGCTCGGGTACATTAACCTATGAAGCGGTGCATCAATTAACTCAGGCGGGCTTTGGACAGTCTTCAGCTGTTGGTATTGGCGGCGACCCTGTCAATGGAACTGATTTCATCGACGTTTTAAAAGCTTTTAATGAGGATCCGGAGACGTATGCGGTGATTATGATTGGTGAAATAGGTGGTACAGCAGAAGAAGAAGCAGCCCAATGGGTGAAAGAAAATATGACAAAACCGGTTACCGGATTTATCGGCGGCCGTACAGCTCCTCCAGGGAAACGAATGGGCCATGCAGGCGCTATTATTTCCGGTGGAAAAGGAACAGCTGATGAGAAAATTCGTGTGTTGAATGAATGCGGTATAAAAGTGGCGGAAACTCCCGCTGTAATGGGCGAAACGATGCTAAGCGTATTAAAAGAAAAAGGGCTATACGATAAATGTAAAACGCATTAATAATAAGACAAGTCTCCCCTTATCCTTTTTAAGGGGAGCGTCTTTATATATTAAAAATATTAAGAGGTGAAGCTGTTATGGATGAATGGAAGAATAGGCTTGTGCACCTGGATCATTGTCGGGGTATGAGTTGGAAAGCGAAATTCCGCATATTGAAAGATGATCCGAACCTTCAGAAGATGTATGATCAGCCCTACCGTTATTGGGCGGAAACATTGGAGTTATCCTCTGCAAAAATCTCCTTATTCATGAAAGACCTCCAAAACAAAGATCTTCAAAAAATGCCTTCTATTTATGAGAAAAACCAAATCCGCTGTATAACATTCCTCGATGACCTATATCCCGGACAACTTTCCGTTATTTATCAACAACCATGGATTTTATATTGCAAAGGAAATCCTGAACTCTTGCATAATTCAAGGATATTAGCCATAATAGGTAGCCGTGCCCCTACTGAATACGGAAAAAAGATGGTTAACTATCTAATTCCCGATTTAGTTAAGGCGGATGTATGTATCGCAAGTGGATTAGCAAGAGGGATCGATTCACATGCACAAATTAAAGCTCTCCAAAGTGGTGGTAAGGTTATAGCTGTTATTGGTGGTGGGCTTTTTAATATTTACCCAAAAGAAAATACAGCACTTGCTGAATTAATTATGAAAAATGGTGTAGTATTGTCAGAATATCCACCGATCATGAAACCGGAACCCTGGCATTTTCCTATGAGAAACAGAATTATTAGTGGTTTATCACGGGCGATACTAGTGGTAGAGGGAAAACAAAGAAGTGGGACATTTATCACGATCCAGCATGGATTAGAACAGGGTAAAGATATCTATGCGGTCCCGGGAAGTGTGTTTTCTGAACTGTCTGCCGGCCCACATGAATTGATTAAAGAGGGTGCCAAATTAATCAATCATGCTAATGATATTCTCTATGAGTGGTGACATAAACAGAGCTTCGGGACATGCATGGATGAAGATTACCATTTTGTTAGTTAGGCTATTTTAAAACTATTTAAGTTGCAAAATTATAATTTCTGTTATACATTGTGCTTCAGACAAGGTTTTTTAAGTCAGGGTAATTATTCAGATTATATTGATTGTTGTTAATAGTGAAAAATCATTAGAACATACCATTGACAGAAGTAAATCTAAACCTTCATAATCATACATGCATGAATATAGAGAATGATACCCTCTTAAGGAGGAAAGAAATGGCGGATTATTTAGTTATAGTGGAATCGCCTGCTAAAGCGAAAACCATTGAAAAATATTTAGGAAAAAAATATAAAGTAAAAGCATCCATGGGCCATGTACGCGATTTACCGAAGAGCCAGATGGGTGTAGATTTTGAACAAAATTATCAATTAAAATATATCACCATTCGCGGTAAAGGTGATGTACTTAAAGATTTAAAGACAGCCGCAAAAAAAGCCAAGAAAGTTTATCTCGCGGCTGACCCCGACAGAGAAGGGGAAGCAATCGCGTGGCATTTAGCTCATAGTCTCGGTGTGGATGTAAGCTCTGATTGCCGTGTCGTATTTAATGAAATAACAAAAGACGCGATTAAAGAGTCATTTAAACATCCAAGACCTATTAAAATGAATCTGGTAGATGCACAGCAAGCGAGAAGAGTCTTAGACCGTATTGTGGGATACAGCATTAGCCCAATTCTATGGAAAAAAATAAAAAAAGGCTTGAGTGCCGGACGTGTTCAATCCGTTGCTGTACGTCTGATTATCGATCGTGAAAAAGAAATAGCGGCGTTTGAACCGGAAGAGTACTGGTCCATTAATGGATCGTTTCTGAAAGGCAAGAAGGATTTTGAAGCTAATTTTCAATCTCTGAACGGCAAGAAAGTCCCATTGCAATCCAAAGACGATGTAAATAATATACTTTCAAAATTAAATGGAAACGAATTCTTAGTACAATCGGTAACGAAGAAGGAGCGAAAACGTAATCCAGCTCCTCCGTTTACGACATCATCCTTACAGCAGGAAGCGGCTCGTAAACTTAATTTCAGAGCAAAGAAAACCATGATGATTGCTCAGCAACTGTATGAAGGTATTGAGATTGGCAAAGAAGGAACTGTCGGTCTGATTACGTATATGAGAACGGACTCTACCAGGATTTCAGAAACTGCTCAAAAAGAAGCAAGCGGATGGATTACATCTCAGTTTGGGGAAGAATACTTACCAAAGACCCAAAGGAAGGATAAGCAAACATCTGGAGCACAGGATGCCCATGAGGCAGTAAGGCCGACCGGAGTGATCAGGGAACCTTCTATGATGAAGCAATATCTCTCTCGTGACCAACACCGCTTATATAAATTAATATGGGAACGATTTGTTGCCAGTCAGATGGCGCCTGCCATTATGGACACGATGGCCGTAGATTTAAAAAACGGTGATGTCGTATTCAGAGCAAATGGGTCCAAAGTAAAATTTGCCGGTTTTATGAAAGTATATATTGAAGGCAATGATGATAATAATGAAGAAAAGGAAAATTTACTGCCAGATTTGAAAGAAGGGGATGTTGTATTCTCGAAGGACATCGAGTCAAATCAACATTTTACTCAGCCGCCTCCGCGTTATACAGAAGCAAGGCTCGTTAAAACCCTTGAAGAATTAGGCATTGGTAGACCATCAACCTATGCGCCAACACTAGACACTATCCAAAAGAGAGGCTATGTAGCTCTAGATAATAAGCGTTTTATTCCGACAGAGCTTGGCGAGATTATTATTGAGGTTATGAGTGAATTCTTCCCTGACATCCTGGATGTAGAATTCACAGCTAAAATGGAAAACGAACTGGATAATGTAGAAGATGGAGAAGTTGAATGGGTTAATATTATCGATCACTTCTATAAAGAGTTCGAAAAGGATTTAGCCAAGGCTGAAGAAGAGATGAAAGAAATCGAAATAAAGGATGAGCCAACAGGCGAAACATGTGAAGAATGTGGATCAGCGATGGTGTATAAAATGGGGCGTTACGGAAAATTTGCGGCATGCAGTAATTTTCCTGATTGCCGGAATACCAAGCCGATTGTTAAAGAAATCGGTGTGAAATGTCCTAAATGCCATGAAGGAAACATCGTTGAGCGAAAAAGCAAAAAACGCCGCATCTTCTATGGCTGTGATCGTTACCCGGCTTGTGAATTCATTTCTTGGGATAAGCCGATACAACGACCATGCCCAAAATGTCAGGGACCGTTAGTTGAGAAAAAACTTAAAAAAGGCATTCAAGTTACATGTCTTGATTGTAATTATAAGGAAGAACCGCAGAGTTAAAGGAAGGAAGAGCTGAGGCTCTTCCTTCTTAAATCTGAATAAAATACGTGAAAGATCCTGAAACTTTTTAATAACAGATACGTATGACTTATAAAATGTATTGTTTTTAAATGTGTTACATGATATAACGATTTACGTAATAAATATAGCTGGAGGGTATACATAATGCAAAGAGTAATAGTAGTAGGTGCCGGATTAGCCGGCAGCGAAGCGGCCTGGCAATTGGCCGAGAGAGGCATACAGGTTGATTTATATGAGATGAGACCTGTGAAACAAACTCCGGCACATCATACTGATAAGTTCGCTGAATTGGTTTGCAGCAATTCTTTGCGAGCGAATACTTTAACCAATGCGGTTGGAGTATTGAAAGAGGAAATGCGTCAATTAAATTCACTGATTATTGATTCTGCAGATCACTGTTCTGTACCCGCAGGGGGAGCACTTGCTGTTGATCGCCATGAGTTTGCAGGCAGAGTAACAGATACATTGAAAAATCATCCAAATGTAACAATTCATAATGAGGAATTAACGGAAATACCGAAAGATGAGATAACAATTATTGCGACGGGTCCTCTTACCAGTGAATTATTATCGCGTGAGATCAGCCAATTAACAGGTGAGGACTATTTCTATTTTTATGATGCGGCTGCACCAATTATTGAAAAAGACAGTATAGATTTAGATAAAGTTTATTTGAAATCACGGTATGATAAAGGGGAAGCAGCCTATTTAAATTGCCCAATGACTGAAGAGGAGTTTAATACTTTTTATGATGCTTTAATTGAAGCAGAAACTGTTCCGTTAAAAGAGTTTGAAAAGGAAATCTTCTTTGAAGGATGCATGCCGATTGAAGTAATGGCGAAACGTGGAAAGAAAACGATGCTATTTGGCCCGATGAAGCCGGTTGGCCTTGAAGATCCTAAAACAGGAAAACGACCATATGCAGTTGTTCAGCTTCGTCAGGATGATGCAGCTGGAACTTTGTATAATATTGTTGGATTCCAAACTCATTTGAAGTGGGGCCCGCAAAAAGAAGTTATTAGGTTAATTCCAGGTCTGGAAAATGCTGAAATTGTGAGATATGGTGTCATGCACAGAAACACCTTTATCAATTCGCCTAAAGTGCTGGAAGCTACATATCAGCTAAAAGCAAAGCCTAATTTATTCTTTGCAGGTCAAATGACAGGTGTAGAGGGATATGTAGAATCGGCTGCCTCAGGCTTAATTGCAGGCATCAATGCAGCACGGATGGCTTCAGGACAGAAACCATTGACCTTCCCTCAAGAAACAGCAATGGGAAGCATGGCTCATTATATCACATCAACCAATGCTAAAAATTTCCAACCAATGAATGCTAATTTTGGCTTATTCCCGGATTTAGGAAGGAAGATTAAATCCAAACAAGAACGAGCTGAAGCCCATGCTGAACGCGCTTTACAAACAATTCGGAACTTTTTGAATAGTTAGTAAAATAATTGCAAGGGTTACTATTATATGTTAGTATTTAGTAACCCTTGAACAGGAGTGACTTTTTTGAATAATGGAACTTCTTTAGAATTTTATATAAAGTATTTACAAATCGAAAAAAACTATTCAAAATATACTATTGCATATTACAAACAGGATATAGAGGAATTTTTCTTGTTCATGAGTGAACAAGTTATTTCCAGTTTGAAAGCAGTCACATATCCTGATGCTCGATTATATGTTACGAATCTCACTGAACGTAATTTGTCTAAAAGAAGTATCAGCAGGAAGATATCTTGCTTACGATCGTTTTATAAGTTTCTCATGAGGGAAAATATGGTGGATGAAAATCCATTTGCAATGCTTTCGTTGCCAAAAAAAGAACAGAGGCTGCCTAGGTTTATGTATGAAGAAGAGATGGAAGCGATATTTTCAGCTATCGATCATACTTCAACAATAGGAAAGCGGGATTTGGCTATATTAGAACTCCTGTATGCAACAGGTATGAGGGTAAGTGAATGTTGCAGTGTGGAACTGGGGGATTTGGATTTTTCTCTTATGACTGTTCTTGCCCATGGGAAGGGTAAGAAGGATCGTTATATTCCTTTTGGCGAACATGCAAAAAAAGCATTGCAGAAATATATTGAAGGACCAAGAAAAGAGTTAATAAAAAAATCTTCACAAACGCATGCTTTTCTGTTTGTTAACCAAAGAGGTAACCCTTTAACCCCGAGGGGTGTTCGGTATATTTTAACGAATATTATAGATAAAGCATCCGTAAACAAACATTTATATCCACATATGTTGCGGCATAGTTTTGCGACACACCTATTAAATAGCGGTGCGGATATACGTTCTGTACAAGAACTTCTCGGTCATTCTTCCATACAAGCGACGCAGGTTTATACGCATGTCAGTAAGGAAAGACTAAGAGAAGTTTATAGAAACAGCCATCCGAGAGCTTGAAAGATATATGTGCCTTAATTTTAGTGAGGGAGAGTTGTATTATGGAACAGTTTCATGCTACTACCATTTTTGCAGTACAACATAATGGGGAATGTGCAATGGCTGGTGATGGTCAGGTAACAATGGGAAATGCCGTTGTTATGAAACACACTGCAAAAAAAGTGAGAAAACTATTCAATGGAAAAGTGTTAGCCGGTTTTGCAGGCTCTGTTGCGGATGCTTTTTCATTATTTGAAATGTTCGAGAGTAAGTTACATGAATATAATGGAAACTTGCAGCGTGCAGCAGTTGAACTTGCTAAATCCTGGAGAAGCGATAAAGTTTTACGTAAGCTTGAAGCTATGTTGATCGTAATGGATACGAATCATATGCTGCTGATTTCAGGTACCGGAGAAGTGATTGAGCCTGATGATGGAATATTGGCAATCGGTTCCGGTGGGAATTATGCGCTTTCCTCTGGACGTGCCTTAAAACGATTTTCCGGTGAAAATATGACAGCTCGAGAAATTGCTCATGCTTCGTTAACAATTGCATCTGAAATTTGTGTATATACGAATTCTAATATTATTTTGGAAGAGCTATGAACAAAGGAGGGTCAGAATGAAACAGGACATCAAAAATCTAACACCGAGACAAATAGTTGAGAAATTGGATCAATACATAATTGGGCAAGCGGATGCTAAAAGAGCAGTCGCTATTGCATTAAGAAATAGGTATCGACGCGGTCTTTTAAAAGAAAACATGCGTGATGAGGTTGTACCAAAAAATATTCTCATGATTGGACCGACTGGTGTTGGAAAAACTGAAATAGCTCGACGAATAGCTAAAATTGTGAAAGCGCCTTTTATTAAAGTGGAAGCAACGAAATTCACAGAGGTTGGCTATGTCGGACGTGATGTGGAAAGCATGGTGCGTGATTTAGCTGAAACTTCTGTTAGACTTGTAAAAGAAGAAAGAATGCTGGAAGTGAAGGATAAAGCATTAGAAAATGCTAACAATCGAATTATAGATTTGTTAGTACCTTCTGGCAAAAAGTCGTCTTCCTTTAAAAATCCTTTCGAAATGATTTTCGGCGGTTCAGGTGATACTACTAATTCATCTGATCAAGATAATCAGGAAGAAGAAAGAAATATATATGAAAAACGCAGATTAATGAAAGAGCGTTTATTAAAAGGTGAGTTAGAAGAAGAAGTAATTACTGTTGAGGTAGAAGAACAGGCTCCATCCATGTTTGATATGCTTCAGGGATCCGGTATGGAACAAATGGGCATGAATATGCAGGATGCATTCAGTAATCTAATGCCTAAAAAACAGAAAAAACGAAAATTAGCTATTAAAGATGCACGTAAGGTATTGGCAAATGAAGAAGCGCAAAAATTAATTGATATGGATGAGGTAACACAGGTAGCTATAGAACGAGCTGAACAGACTGGTATCATCTTTATTGATGAAATAGATAAAATAGCAAGTAAGAGCGGCGGCGCCTCTTCAGCAGACGTATCCAGAGAGGGAGTCCAAAGGGATATCCTGCCTGTTGTTGAAGGTTCGACAGTCGTAACGAAATACGGTACTGTTAAAACGGATCATGTTTTATTTATTGCTGCAGGTGCTTTCCATATAGCAAAGCCTTCTGACCTTATTCCTGAACTGCAAGGGCGTTTTCCAATCAGAGTAGAACTTAAAAAATTATCTGTGGATGATTTTTATAAAGTGTTAATAGAACCTGACAACGCTCTAATTAAACAATATATAGCATTATTAGAAACAGAAGGTATAGAAATTGAATTTTCAGACGAAGCTATTCGTAGGATAGCCGAGGTTGCTTTTGAAGTGAACCAAAACACGGATAACATTGGAGCAAGAAGATTACATACTATTATGGAAAAGCTTTTAGAGGACTTATCATTTGAAGCTCCTGAAATTTCTATGGGGAACATCATGATTACCCCTAAGTATGTGGATGAAAAGCTGGGCGCAATATCTAAAAATAAAGACTTAAGTGAGTTTATATTATAAGTAGTTTGATGTTTCAGATTATTGCTCAAGGGTACAACTAATTAGTTACATTTTACTCTTTTCCATTATCCTGTTCACTCAATAAACTTGATAAATATCCATAAAAGAAGACAATATAGGAGGAAGTAAACAATGGATTTACTGAATAAAACAAGAAAAATAAACTCGATGCTGCAACAAACAGGCGGAAAGCAAGTTAACTTTAAGGAAATGGCTGAAAGCTTAAGTGAAGTAATTCAGGCGAATATCTTCGTAGTCAGCCGCAGAGGTAAATTACTTGGTTTCCAGATCAACCAACAAATTGAAAATGAGCGTATGAAAAAAATGCTCGAAGACCGTCAATTTCCAGAAGAGTATACGAATAATCTTTTTAATGTTAAAGAAACATCTTCCAATCTTGATGTTGAGAGCGAATATACAGCTTTCCCTGTTGAAAACAAAGAATTATTCAAATCAGGCTGGACAACAATTATTCCTATCGTAGGTGGCGGTGAGCGCCTTGGTACTCTAATTCTTTCCCGCGTAGAACAAAAATTCGCTGATGATGATTTAATTCTTGGTGAATACGGTGCTACTGTTGTTGGAATGGAAATTTTGCGTGAAAAGGCAGAAGAAATTGAAGAGGAAGCTAGAAGCAAGGCTGTTGTTCAAATGGCTATCAGTTCATTATCTTACAGTGAATTAGAAGCTATTGAGCATATCTTTGAAGAATTAAAAGGCAATGAAGGTTTATTAGTTGCTTCCAAAATAGCTGACCGAGTAGGAATTACACGTTCTGTTATTGTTAATGCATTAAGAAAATTAGAAAGTGCCGGTGTAATTGAATCTCGTTCTTTAGGTATGAAAGGTACTTATATCAAAGTATTGAATGCTAAATTCTTAAACGAGCTTGAAGGTTTAAAACGTTAATACAGCAAATAATAGAGGCTTGGACATAAGTATTTCAGTCAGTGATAAATCCGAACTAATAGGTGATATTTTAATACGCCTAATAGTTCGGATTTTTATTTGTTTTCAATAGATTGGTTACTTCTGTATACCATTATTAAACTTAGTGGAATGGAGCGGAAGCCACCGACTCCTGCGGGAAGTAACGGAGGCTAAAGCCTTCCTCCCCGCGGAAAGCGAGTGGAGGAAGCGCGCAATGGAACGTACTTTCTTCAGCTTAACTCAGAGTCGAAAAAATAGATATCGTTCGTCTTTTCAGGATCGTTTATAAGTTATGCCCCATCCTCTTTTTTATTTCTGAAAAAACTAAAAAATGACTACTCTACTTTAGTGGGGAAACAATGAAAAGTTTTCATGCTATCTTCTTACCTCTATTTGTAATGAAAAAAACCGAACCCATAAAATAGGGTTCGGTTTTTTGTCAGCTGAAATTTGAACAAAATGTGAAAATAGCCAGGTAAATGCAAAAATAAACCATAAAAAATAAAAAAAGTTAATTTCTTGGTCAAAATAGGACTATTGTACTTATCATTTTATGTTAATTTTCTTTAATATAAATTATGACAAATATTTTATAAATGTGACTATTTTGTCTTATTTATACTTAAAATAAAGAAATATGTAATATTACTCTGTAAAATAATAGTGAATATAGTAGTATATTGAATAGATGTTCAATATATAGAAGGATTTGTCGTAGTAAATGAATAACTAATAGAGTAGGGAAAACTCTTTAAGAATGAAAGGGTGATAAAATGAAGCTTTTTTCCAACACAGTCAGCTTGCTTGAACAAGGGTTGAATTACTCGTCATTAAAATCAAAAGCTATCTCCCAAAATATTGCAAATGTCGACACGCCTAACTATAAAGCGAAAAATGTGAGTTTTAAATCTGAATTAAATCAAGCAACACAAATAAATAATCAATCATTTAAAACCGATAGCAGACACTTTGAATTTGAGAAAACAGGAAGCAGTGCCATCCAAGTAACCAGTGACAATAAGAATTACAATAGTACAGGAAACAGTGTGGATATGGATAGTGAAATGAGCGATTTGGCTACTAACCAAATCTATTACAATGCATTGATTGAACGTCTGAATGGCAATTTTCAAACATTAAAAAGTGTTATACAGGGAGGTAAGTAGGTATGGGTTTGTTCACTGGCATGAACATTACATCCAGTGCGTTAACAGCACAGCGACTGCGTATGGATGTGATTTCATCCAATATGGCCAACGCTGAAACAACAAGAGGCAAGTATGTTGATGGGGAATGGCAACCTTATCAAAGGAAATCGGTTGTATTGCAAACAAAGGATAATGGGTTTTCGAGTTTTTTAAATACTGCTATGAATAAAACAAATCAATCTACTGTTGGTAATGGTGTTAGAGTAACTGCGATTAAGGAAGATGTCAATATGGTTTACGACCCAGGCAATCAGGCAGCCAATGAAGCTGGATATATCGAGGAACCTGATTATAAGCTGGTCTATGACCCAGCCCATGCGGACGCTGATCCAGAAACGGGTTACGTTAAAATGCCTAATGTTGATCCATTGCGTGAAACAGTTGATTTAATTAGCGCAACAAGGTCATATGAAGCGAATGTTACAGTATTCAATGCATCCAAAGGGATGATGATGAAAGCACTTGAAATAGGAAAATAAAATTAGGGGGCTATAAGGATGGAACCAATTCAATTAAACAACTCTGTTTCTTCAATTTTCACTCAAAAACTACCTAAATCACCCAATACTACACCATACGAATCTCAAAACTCCTTTGCGTCCGTCCTCAAGAAATCTATTGAAGAAATTAATACGACTCAGCAAGAATCAGCTGCGATGACACAAAAATTAGCACTTGGTGAAAATGTTGATTTACATAATGTAATGATTACATCACAAAAAGCGAGTATAACGCTGCAGGCAGCAATGGAAGTCCGCAATAAAGCAGTCGAAGCTTATCAGGAAATAATGAGAATGAGCATGTAGAAAAAATAATATATGCATTGTCCCAACGAAATTAATATTCCCTACAAACGACAGGGAAGTCTCTGTGGACGTTAATATTGATGCAAAAGCTAAGTTCGGGGGATCATGATGAAGGAAACGTTCATAAAAATTGGAAATCAAATCAAAGATTTTTGGAAGAGTCGTTCTAGTAAACAGAAAA
Source organism: Pradoshia sp. Z6_59 (assembly GCF_058267515.1). NCBI lineage: Bacteria > Bacillati > Bacillota > Bacilli > Caryophanales > Bacillaceae > Pradoshia > Pradoshia sp. Z6_59. The sequence goes on along the minus strand of NZ_JBZCPP010000008.1, from coordinate 37,152 downwards.
CACTCTATATCAGTATGATGGCTGCAGTAATACTAATTGCTGCTGCTGTGGTTTATCTTACTTCAAGAACAACGCTCGTTCCTCTATATAGTGATCTTTCACCAACAGAAACGGGATCTATAAAAGAGAATCTGGATGGCAGAGGGATCAAGTCGGAAATCGCTGACAATGGCAGTACGATACTAGTTCCAAGTGAAATGTCAGATACTTTGCTAGTTGAGCTTGCTGCAGAGGGTATTCCGAAGTCAGGAAGTATAGATTATTCGTATTTCAGTGAAAATGCAAGCTTTGGTATGACTGATAATGAATTTAATGTCATTAAACAGGATGCTATGCAGAATGAAATAGCAGGCCTTATTAAAGGGATAGAAGGAGTTCAAGGCGCTGAGGTTATTCTCACCCTCCCTGACAAGGGGGTATTCGTCAGCGATACAAAAGAAGAGGCTTCGGCTTCCATTGTATTAAATACAAAGCCTGGACAGGAATTTGAAGAGAAGCAAATACAAGCGTTATATCATTTAGTTTCAAAAAGCGTCCCGAATCTTCCTACAGATAATATCGTCATTATGAATCAATATTTTGAGTACTTTGATTTAAATAATAATGGCAGCAATAGTACGGATAGCTTTGCATCTCAAAATGAAATAAAAAAAGAGATAGAGAAGGATATACAGCGCAGGGTTCAAAGTATGCTTGGAACAATCATGGGTAACGATAAAGTTGTTGTTTCTGTAACAGCTGATGTAGATTTTACCCAAGAAAATAGAGAAGAAAATCTTGTTGAACCCGTGGATGAGGAGAATATGGAAGGTCTTACGATTAGTGCCCAAAAACTATCTGAGACCTATACAGGGGGGGCAGGAGCAGAAGGCGGTACACCTGTTACTGAAGATCCTTCAGACTCATTGGGTTCGCAGTATCTTGAAGGGTCAAATGGAAATGGCGATTATGAGAAGACTGAGGAAACAGTAAATACAGAGGTAAACCGAATACGTAAAGAGATTAGTGAATCACCATACAAAGTAAGAGATTTGGGGATTCAGGTTATGGTTGAACCACCTGATGCCAATGACACCAACTCTCTCCCAGAAGAAAGAATAACTGATATTAGAGATATATTGGGGACGATTGTGCGAACAAGTATCGATAAATCAGAAAATGAGAATCCTTTGACAGATGATCAATTAGAGGAAAAAATCGCGATTTCCATCCAGCCATTTAATGGGAAAATTACATTTGACGAACAAGAGGAAAGCAGTATTCCGTGGTGGATTTATGTTATTGGCGGTGTATTATGTTTAGCGATTATTTTGCTTTTAATTTTTATTATCAAATCCAGAAAGAATAAAGAAATTGAGATAGAACAATATGAAGAACCGATCCCTCCTGTTTTGGTAGCCGATATTGAAGACGAAGCAGAATCAGAAGCCACTGTTAAAAGAAAGCAACTTGAAAAATTGGCGAAAGAAAAGCCTGATGAATTTGCGAAGCTCTTAAGATCATGGATTACGGAAGACTAGGAGGTAAGAAGACATGTCTATCAGAGATAAGAAAACTGGTCTAACGGGAAAACAAAAAGCTGCAGTCCTGCTCATTTCAATGGGACCAGATGTATCTGCAAATGTTTATAAGCATTTATCGGAAGAAGAAATTGAAAAGCTGACCTTAGAAATTTCAGGCGTACGAAAGGTGGGCCCAAAAGAGAAGGAAGATATCGTAGATGAGTTCCATACGATTGCGCTGGCACAGGATTACATTTCTCAGGGTGGAATTGGTTATGCCAAAACTGTATTAGAAAAAGCATTGGGCAGTGACCAGGCGCAGGCCATTATCAATCGATTAACATCATCTCTGCAGGTGAAGCCCTTTGATTTTGTCAGAAAAGCAGATCCAGGCCAAATCCTGAATTTTATACAAAATGAGCATCCTCAAACGATTGCCTTAATCCTATCGTATTTGGAAGCGGGACAGGCAGGACAGATTTTATCGGAGCTTCCTCAGGAAATGCAGGCAGATGTAGCGAAACGGATTGCCTTAATGGACAGCACATCACCTGAAATAATCAATGAGGTAGAACAAATTCTGGAACGAAAGCTATCTGCAACTGTTACGCAAGACTATACACAAACCGGTGGAATTGAAGCTGTTGTAGAAGTGTTAAATGGCGTTGACCGTTCAACAGAAAGAACCATTTTGGATGCTTTAGAAATACAGGATCCAGAATTAGCTGAAGAAATCAAGAAACGAATGTTTGTATTCGAAGACATTGTCACCTTGGATAATAGAGCCATCCAAAGGGTGATTAAAGATGTAGAAAACGAAGATTTAATGCTGTCTCTTAAAGTCGCCAGTGAAGAGGTTAAGGAAATTGTTTATAAAAACATGTCCAAACGGATGGTCGATACATTTACAGAAGAGATGGAATTTATGGGACCGGTTCGTTTACGGGATGTAGAAGAAGCGCAGTCAAGAATTGTTGCGATTATTCGACGCCTGGAGGATGCCGGTGAAATCGTCCTAGCCCGTGGTGGGGGAGATGACATTATTGTCTAGAATTATAAAGTCCCATTATACAGAAACACATGCGCAAGAGAAGAAAATAATCCAGATTAAAAAAATAATGAATGAACAGAATGAGTCCCTTTTTCAAGAAGAGTCAGTAGCTTCTGATTTAAATCGGCTCTTGAAGGAAGCCAATCAAAAAGCTGAGGCAATTGTTTTAGAAGCTCAGAAACAGGCTGACCAAGTTTATCTAAAGATACAGGAAGAAGTAAAGCAATGGGATAAGGAAAAACAAATTCTCATTGAAGAGGCCAGACAGGAAGGGTATCTCATTGGCAAGGAACAGGGTGCTTCGGACTCAAAAAGAGAATATCAGCACATGCTGAACCTTGCACAAGAGACAATGAACCAAGCTAAAAAAGAATACCAATCTGTTGTGGAAAAGTCTGAGTTTACCATCCTCAACCTCGGAATAAAGGTAGCTGAAAAAATTATGAATCAGCACTTAGACGAAAATGAGGAAGATTATTTATTTATTGTGAAAAAAGCAATTAAGGAAGCGCGAGAATATAAAAATATTGAACTGCATGTTCCTCCACTTCATTACTCTTTTGTCTTAACACATAAAAAAGAATTAATGTCCTTATTTCCAAGAGAAACAGAGTTTTATATCTATCCGAATGATGAGTTAGAAGGAAATGGATGTGTAATTGAATCATCCAATGGACGTTTGGTAGCAAGTGTGGATGAACAGCTGGAACAAATCAGAATTAAGCTTCAGGAAATCCTTGAGGAGGACCTCTCATGAAAGTCTCTCAATTAATAGATCAAATTGATACCCTCGATACGTTTAAGAGATACGGGCGAATTAAAAGAGTGGTAGGTCTTATGATTGAGTCTCAGGGGCCGGCCAGCTCAATTGGAGATGTATGCTTGATCCATACCGGCAAAAAGAACAAGGTAAAGGCTGAAGTAGTAGGATTCCGGGATGAGATTGTCATTTTAATGCCGTATAGTGCTGTAAGTGAGATAGCACCCGGCTCTATTGTAGAGGCGACTCGAAAACCGCTCGAGATCAAAGTAGGAACAGGTTTGATAGGCAAGGCACTTGATGCAATCGGAAACCCACTTGATGGAGGATCACTTCCATACGGTTTATCCTCTACAGCAACAGAGCAGGATCCTCCAAATCCAATGTCACGTCCGCCCATTGATGAGGGAATTGAAACGGGTGTCCGCATGATTGATAGTTTACTAACGGTTGGAAAAGGTCAGAGGGTCGGAATTTTTGCCGGAAGCGGAGTAGGAAAGAGCACATTATTAGGAATGATTGCCAGGAATACTACAGCTGATTTAAATGTGATAGCTCTTGTTGGTGAACGTGGGAGAGAAGTCCGTGAATTTATCGAAAGAGACTTAGGCCCTCTTGGATTAAAAAGATCGATAGTAGTTGTGGCCACATCTGATCAGCCGCCCTTAATGAGAATTAAGGCCGCTTATACAGCAACAGCCATAGCTGAGTTTTTTCGCGATCGGGGGATGAATGTCATGCTGATGATGGATTCGGTTACAAGGATTGCCATGGCACAGAGAGAATTGGGGTTAGCTGTTGGGGAACCGCCGACAACTAAAGGATATACTCCCTCTGTCTTCAGTATCCTGCCAAGATTGCTAGAGAGAACCGGAACGAACAGTAAGGGAACGATAACAGCCTTTTATACAGTATTGGTAGACGGTGATGATATGAATGAACCTATTGCTGATACAGTACGAGGAATATTAGATGGACATTTTGTTTTAGATAGAGACCTTGCCAATAAGGGACAGTTTCCAGCAATCAATATTTTAAAAAGTATCAGTAGAATAATGGCTCATATTATAGAACCAACTCATGCTAAAGCAGCTGAAAAGGTACGACAATCCCTAGCTGCTTATCTGGAAGCAGAAGATTTAATTAATATTGGTGCCTATAAAAAAGGCTCTAACGAAATCATCGATGAAGCTATTACTAAATATCCAGCAATCATTGAGTATTTAAAACAGGGTGTAAATGAAAAAGTGACGAAACAGCAAAGTATCGAACAATTGAACTTATTAGTAGAGATGGGTGGATGATTCAATGCACTATCAGTATAAATTCGAAAAAATATTAACGATAAAAGAAAAAGAAAAGAACGATTCAGCGTCAAAATATACAGAAGCTGTAAAAGAGTTTGAATCAGAAGCCGAAAATCTCTATCAAGTGCTGAAAAAGAAAGAAGAGTTATTAGATTCACAATCAGAGCAATTAAAACAGGGATTATCCGTACAGCAAGTCAGATATAATCAGCATTTTTTGGATAATCATGAAAAGATGATTGCCCATTATCAAAAGCGCGTGATGGATACACGGTCTAAAATGAACTTTTATCATCAGCTTCTGATTGAAAGCAATGTAGAGGTAAAGAAATACGAGAAGATCAAAGAGAAAGATTTTCAAAGATATTTTAATACAATGAAATACGAAGAAAATCGGCAAATGGATGAAATATCTATTCAACAATATATGAGCCGTTCATGATGGAGGCGTAGTAGTTGGATCGTATGGAAGAAAAGAAAAACAAAGGCTTTAGTAAACTGAATTTGGTTCTTACTTTATTGATTGTTCTGATATTTATAGCTGGAATTGTGGTAATCATTGCAACTTTCTCAGGTAAAAGTATAGGGAGTCAAGCTGGAAAACTTGCTGAAAATATTCCCTTTTTAGGTGAGAGTGAGGAAAAGGCAGAAAAACAGACAAATCAAACAAATCAAGCGGACTATGTGAAAGAAATTGCAAGTCTTAAGTCAGAGCTTAAGGATAAAGAGAAAGAAACGGAAAGTCTTGAAAAATTGCTGGATAACAAGGAGATTGAGCTGAAGCGCATTCAGTTATCCGTAGAGCAACTGGAACAGACGATTTCAGAACTAGATCAAAAAAAAGAACAAAACTCAAGATCCTCAAAAGATATCATTGATACCTATGAGAAAATGGCGCCCAAGCAGGCGGCCTTAATAGTAGCAGAAATGAATGAGAAAGAAGCGGTGAAAATCTTATCCTCTATTACTACAGAAACCTTGGCTGACATTATGGAAAAGATGGAAGCTAAAAAAGCTGCCGTATTAATGGAAAAAATCTCGGCTGAGAAAACTAATGGTGCTGAAGATTCTTAAGGGGAAAGGCAAAGATTGAAAGGAGGTGAATGAATGAATCAGATGGGTGTATTGCCTAACAACCAATTTGTAAAAACAACTGCTTTACCTAAGGACCAAGTGCAAATGAATAAAAAATCTCAGGACAAACCTTTTCATAAAATGCTCCAAGACGAAAAGAGCTTGGACAAACCAGAGAAAACCGAGGATCAAGTATATGAAGTACTGAATGATGGAGTTGAAGTAGATGATACTTTGAGTTTTCTGGAAAAAGAGGGACTTGAAGAGATGGAAGAAGCATTTGAGTTGTTAAATATACTGCTAACCAATAATCAGGAAGCTCTTCCAGAGTTAGAGTTTATTCAACAACTCCTTGGTGAAAATCCTTCTGAAGCAATTAAAGAAGCGCTCAGGAGTTTAGTGGATTCTCAGGATACTTTTAAGGAGATTGACTTTACTCAATTACCTCCCACTAAAGAGGATATTGAAACACTGAATGGCATTTTAACTAATGGGTTAGCAAAACCATTTGAAGGTTTAACGAATGATCAAAAAAATGCATTTCTTACTCTGTTGAATTTCGGGAAATTGGTTGTGATGAGCCATGAGCATACGTTCAATCAAAAAGGGACAGAAAGTGTAGGTCAATTGGATGCTCTTTTATTGAACTGGAAAGATAAATTGACAGCTATGAATGAAACAAAAAAAGCAATCCCGGCAGATGTAAAAAACAATCCTGCCTCACTAAGAGATATAGGAATGAATGCATACAATCTGCAATCCAAAACGTATACAGTAAACTTCAAAAATGGTGGTTCTATTGCAGGATTCAATCCCGTGCCTGCAAAAAGTGCAGATATTCCGTTAAACCAACCAGTCATGATTGGAGAACTGCAGTTACAAACACAGCAGCAGAGTCCTGCCTTGACCCTTGAAAAAGGTGGACAAGCGGTTGGAGCAGATGAATTTATTAAATCATTTGAATCTCTCTTAGCTAAAGCGAATTATACAAACCAAAATGGTATTCAAAGATTATTTGTTCGATTGACACCGGAGAACCTGGGAACCTTGCAGATTGAATTAATACAAAAAGACGGACAGCTGGTAGCCAAAATTATTGCCAATACACAAAAAGGTAAAGAGCTATTAGAATCCCAACTTCAAGGATTAAGAGTCTCATTGGCTACACAGGGAATTGATTTCGACAAAATAGACCTTGAACAATCACAGGATGCGCTTTTTCAAGAAGAATCTCCTTCTGAAGAGAGAAGAAATCAGCATGAACACCAGGAAGATCATAATGTTGGGGATCATGATGAAGAATTATTTTCAGGCTTTTCAAGTGTTCTGGAAGAATCAATCATTAATCAAGAAATATAGGAGGAATCATTTTGACAACGATTGATACAAGTCTTTTATACAGTTCCTTGCAAAATCAAACGAGGGAAGTAAAAAATAACCTGGATAAGGATGATTTTCTGAAATTATTGCTAACACAGCTACAAAATCAGGATCCAACCAGCCCAATGGACGATACGGACTTTATAGCGCAAATGGCAACCTTCTCAAGTCTTGAACAAATGACGAATATGAATACGACGTTAGAGAGCTTTGTGAACTCACAAAATCAAAATCTATTAATCACCTATTCACAGTTTGTGGGGCAGGAAGTGACCTATCATAAAATGGCGAACCCAGATAACGAAGGTGGGGACACCGAGGTTGTAGAAGGAAAGGGTGTCGTGAAATCAATTCAATTTGTTGATGAGAGTGTGAAATTTATTCTAGAAGATGGAACTGTTTTAGAGCCAGCAAATATTTCTTCCATAAATCAGCTATCAGAGGGCAATAATCTTGCCGAAGCAAGTCGTTTAATAGGGAAACAAGTGACCTGGCTGGATGATAAAGGTGAAGAACACACGGCAGAAGTATCTTCGGTCTTTCAAAGAGATGGAAAAGTCAAACTAGAGGTGAATGATGAAGCGAAAACCTCTTTGCTTCTCAATCAATTGATTAAAGTAGGATAAAGATAAGAGGCGAAGTCAATGGATCAAAAAATTATATTCAGGCCACAATTGCCGGTTGCCAATCCACTTAAAAGTGCACAAAAAAACCAAATGAAAAGTGGAAATGATACATTTGAAAGCTTTCTTAGGCCTGAACTGGAAACTGCAACTAAAGGTATTACAATCAGCAAGCATGCCCAACAGCGCATCCAACAACGAAATTTACAAATAGATGAACATCAATGGGGCCAGTTGGAAGTGAAATTGGCTGAAGCAAGGCGCAAGGGTTTAAATGATTCATTGGTGTTGATGGATCATGCAGCTCTCATTGTAAATGCAAAAAATAATACGGTCATTACTGCAATGGATAGAGACGAAGCGGGAGCCCAAATATTCACAAATATTAATGGGGCAATCATTTTAAAATAAAAAATGGATGGCTGGACCTCATGAGAGGAAGCCAAGGCTGTTGATCGACTGATACAGCCAAGCTGAAAGGGGAAAAATAATAATATGTTACGTTCCATGTATTCTGGTATTAGCGGATTAAAAAACTTCCAAACAAAATTGGATGTAATCGGTAATAACATCGCAAATGTGAACACATATGGATTTAAAAAGGGCAGGGTTACATTTAAAGATACAATGAGCCAAACTGTTTCCGGTGCCAGTGGAGCCACTGCTGATAAGGGCGGTACGAATGCTATTCAGGTAGGCCTCGGAAGCTCACTGGCTTCAATTGATAATATTGATACACAGGGAAGTGCCCAAACGACCAATCGTACACTGGATTTTTCTATTGAAGGTGATGGATATTTCGTGGTTAGAAATGGAACTGAATCATTTTACACTCGTGCGGGGAATTTTTATTTAGATAAAGAAGGCACACTTGTAACGAGTGAGGGATTTAAGGTTCAGAATAATACTGACCCTGGTACTGATATTGTTATCCCTGCTGGTACTGTCAGCTTCAGTATTGGACAGGGCGGCGAAATTACTGGTGTCGATGCAAATGGAACTAGTAGCACGATAGCCACCATTGGAGTAGCTAAATTCACTAACCCGGCCGGTTTAACTAAAGCTGGCAATAATACATTCCAGGAATCTGTAAACTCTGGTGAACCTAATATAGGAACAGCTGACACAGCAGGTCGAGGAAAACTGACATCAGGTCGACTTGAAATGTCAAATGTGGATTTATCTGAAGAATTTACAGACATGATTGTGGCACAACGCGGGTTTCAGGCTAATACCCGAATTATCACAACATCTGATGAAATCCTTCAGGAATTAGTTAATTTGAAAAGGTAATGGTAAAGGAGGCAGGGGCTAAAGAAATCCTTTAGCCCTCCCAATTATGATACAGGTAACCAAATTGAACGGAAAAGTATACTTTTTAAATGCATTATTCATTGAGTCTGTAGAAGCCAATCCAGATACGACTATAACACTTACCAATGGAAAAAAGTTAATCGTCGCAACTGAGGAAAGAGAACTTATACAGTTGATTAATCATTTTTATCGCAGCATAAACGTTTTAGGACATCAGCAGAACCGGGAGGATAACGATGAAGAATAAATTAATCACCATAATACTTGTATTTTTGTCAGCTATTTCTTTGCTTGGGATCATCGCTGTTGTTGTGTTAATGAATTATACAGGCGACTCTGCAGATAAAGAACCGAGTATTGATGAGGTTATTAAATATTCTGTTGAAATACCGGAAATTACGACTAACTTAACGGATAATACGTTAATTCGAGTGACATATATGATGGAAACAGACGGTAAAAAGGCAAAAGAGGAATTAGAAAAAAGAATTTTCCAAGTAAATGACATTGTTATTAAAGAATTATCTGAGATGAAATCTGAACAACTGAATGATAAAAAGGGCAAACTGGAGTTTGAAAATAAACTTAAGGAACAAGTGAACGAGTTGATGCAGGAAGGTAAGGTTATTCAAGTTTATACTACCTCGTCTATTCTCCAATAAAAAGCGACGGACATAAAAGTATCTGAAACTACGGAGGTGATTCGATTGTCTGGCGAGGTTTTATCACAGAATGAAATTGATGCATTATTATCTGCCCTCTCAACTGGTGAAATGGATGCAGATGAATTGAAAAAGGAAGAGAATGAAAGAAAAGTAAGGGTTTATGATTTTAAAAGAGCTTTACGGTTTTCGAAAGACCAAATTCGAAATTTAACCAGAATACATGAGAATTTCGCTCGTTTACTAACCACCTATTTTTCAGCCCAGTTACGCACGTATGTCAATATCAATGTTGCGACAGCTGATCAGCTTCCGTATGAAGAATTTATACGTTCAATTCCTAAAATGACGATTATGAATGTTTTTGAGGTTCCCCCTTTGGATGGAAGAATCTTGATGGAAGTTAATCCGGTTATCGCTTATACCATGCTTGATCGCGTATTAGGCGGCAGAGGTTCGAGTCTTAATAAAGTTGAGAGCCTCACAGAGATAGAAACCAAAATTATGTCCAATCTATTTGAGCGTGCATTTGAGAATCTAAAGGAAGCGTGGGCTAACATAGCCGATATAAACCCGGAGCTATCAGAGTTTGAGGTTAATCCACAATTCTTACAGATGGTTTCCCCTAATGATACGGTGGTTGTAATTTCATTAAATATTACAATCGGTGAAGTTAGCGGAATGATAAATATATGTATCCCGCATGTAGTGTTAGAGCCTATTATTCCTAAATTATCTGTACACTATTGGATGCATACAAACAAAAAGAAAAGAGAACCGATTGAAATACAAGCGATAGAACAACAAGTTCGAACAGCAGAGTTACCTCTGATTGCTCAATTGGGAACTGCTGATATTTTAATCCAGGACTTCTTAAACCTAACTGTGGGGGATGTTATTGAATTAGGTCAGCCAATAGACAGCCCAATCGTGCTGTCCATAGGAGATGTACCTAAATTCCTTGGACAGGCAGGGAAGGTAAATAAGAAGATAGGCATTCAAATATTGGAGAACTTGAAAGGGGGAGACTTAGAATGATGAATAATGAAAGACTTACTCAGGAAGAAATTGATGCTTTATTAGATAGTTCTAATCAGGATGTGTTTCCCACTTCACCAGTGATAGGAGATTATTTTTCATCAATAGAGCAGGATGCTCTTGGTGAAATTGGCAATATATCATTTGGAAGCTCAGCAACGGCCTTATCCATACTTTTAAATTATAAAGTGGATATAACGACACCTTGTATTTCGATAGTTGCCAGTGAAAAATTAGTGGAGGAATTTCCACAGCCATATGTAGCCATTCAGGTGGAATATACAGAAGGTTTTATTGGTTCTAATTTGTTGGTCATTAAGCAGTCCGATGCTGCTATTATTGCCGATTTAATGCTGGGAGGAGATGGGCATTCTCCAGCTGAAGATTTATCAGAGATTCATCTAAGCGCTGTACAGGAAGCGATGAATCAAATGATGGGCTCTGCTGCAACCTCAATGTCGACTGTTTTTAATAAGCGTGTAGATATCTCGCCTCCATCCATAGAGCTTATAGATTTAATGGAAGGGTCTGGACATGATGTTTTTCCCAAAGATGACTTGCTTGTGAAAGTATCTTTTAGATTAACGATAGGGAACTTAATAGATTCCTATATCATGCAATTATTGCCTGCGCATTTCGCCAGAAGTTTAGTAGATGAATTGATGAAGAATACGTCTCCTGATATGGGAGAAAAAATACAACAGAATCAACCACCTGCTTATTCCATGAGTGGAGTGGAACCAACTATGATGTCAAGTGATGAGAGAGTGGCGGGAACAGTATCTGATCAATCGTATCAAGAAGAGCACAATAACGAGTACGCACTGTTGGGAGGTAAAACAGAGATTAATATGCAAAGCAATCAATATCTGGGGACGAATTCTGCTCCCTATAGCCAGCCGGTTCAGGTACAGCCTGCCACGTTTTCTGAATTTGAACACCCGCAGCGGTTAGATGAAAAAGAGGCTAATAACCTCAATATGTTATTGGATATTCCTTTGCAGGTAACCGTAGAACTGGGAAGAACGAATCGGTCCGTCAAAGAAATTCTTGAGCTTTCATCAGGATCTATTATTGAATTGGATAAATTAGCCGGTGAACCGGTCGATATTTTGGTGAATAAGCGTTTGATTGCCAAAGGAGAAGTAGTTGTAATTGATGAAAATTTTGGTGTTCGGGTTACAGATATTATTAGCCGAACAGACCGTCTGAAAAAATTAAAGTAAGCTGGGGGAAATAGAATGTCACACAAAATTTTAGTAGTCGATGATGCTGCATTTATGAGAATGATGATCAAAGATATTCTGGTAAAGAATGGATATGAGGTTGTAGGAGAAGGAGCGGATGGTCATCAGGCGATTGAGCTGTACAAAGAAACAAATCCTGATTTAGTCACAATGGATATTACAATGCCTGAGATGGACGGGATTACAGCATTAAAAGAAATACGCAAAAGCAATCCAAATGCCAAGGTTATTATGTGTTCGGCAATGGGCCAGCAGGCAATGGTTATTGATGCTATTCAAGCAGGTGCAAAGGATTTTATTGTAAAACCTTTTGCAGCTGACCGAGTTTTGGAGGCAATCAGCAAAGCATTATCGTAAAGAGGGGAAGTAAACGTGCAACGAATGCCAAGCTATATAAAAATTATTCTTTTCTTCATTTTGAGTTTTTCCATTGCTACACCATTTACAGAAATTGCGGTAAACGCAGCTCCAGACAATGGCAGCCAAAGTGTAGACAGTTATTACAATACTAAAGATCGTAAGACGGAAACAGGGAATATTGACCAAACGAATAATAACAGTATCTCTGATCCAGATGAAAATGAGACAAATGACGTTGGAATTACAATTGGAGATATCTTTCGAATGGTATTTGCCTTGCTATTTGTTGCTGGATTATTGTATGTACTTTTACGAGTCATCAATAAAAAGAATCGTGGATATCAGCACGGCCAAACTATTGAAAACCTGGGAGGGACTCCGTTAGGTGGAAATCGCTCTGTCCAGTTGGTAAGGATTAGGGAGAAAATCTACATTGTAGGTGTTGGTGACTCGGTTCAATTACTCAATGTGATTGATGATGAGGAAGAATACACCAAGCTAATTGAAGAGCATAATCAGAAATTAGAGACTCAGATTACCCCGATGGATCTTGCAGGCAAGCTTATTGATAAATGGAAAATAAAAACTTCCAGGCAAACGGATATGTCGTTCAAAAGTCAATTTAAGGAACAACTGGATCATTTAAAGGAAGAGCGCAAACAGATTACAAAAGAAATGAGCAAGAAAGGAACACACCGGGATGAATGACTTAATGACCATCTTTAGCAGCGGGGATGCCGATACCGTTTCAACATCAGTTAAGCTGCTCCTGTTATTAACGGTTCTTTCTCTTGCACCAAGCATTTTAATCTTAATGACCTGTTTTACAAGAATTGTTATTGTTTTGGGCTTTGTAAGGACGGCTTTATCGACCCAGCAAATGCCCCCTACCCAAGTGTTAATCGGATTATCGCTGTTCATTACATTTTTTGTAATGGCACCGGTTTTATCTGAAGTGAATGATGAGGCGCTTCAACCGCTTTTTAAGGACGAAATAAAGCTGGAAGAGGCATATGAAAAGGCCGCAGGACCCTTTAAGGAGTTTATGAGTAAACATACAAGGCAAAAGGATTTACAGCTATTCCTGGAATATTCCAAGGCAGATACACCTGAATCTATTGAAGATATTCCGTTAACTACGCTGGTACCTGCATTCGCGATCAGTGAAATGAAAACAGCCTTTCAAATTGGCTTCATGATTTTTATCCCATTTCTGGTGATAGACATGATTGTGGCGAGTGTTCTAATGTCCATGGGTATGATGATGCTACCGCCGGTCATGATCTCATTACCCTTTAAAATCTTACTGTTTGTGATGGTCGATGGTTGGTATTTAGTTGTTAAATCTTTATTACAAAGTTTTTAGGCAGGTGAGAGAAAGATGACATCAGAAGCAGTAATTTCGTTGGCGGAAAAGGGGATTTATGCCGTATTGATCATAAGTGCTCCCTTACTGATTCTAGCTCTTGGGATCGGTTTAATTGTCAGTATTTTTCAGGCGACTACACAAATTCAGGAGCAAACTTTGGCTTTTATTCCGAAAATAGTCGCTGTTTTGTTGGGCATTGTATTTTTTGGGCCATGGATGCTGAGTAAAATGCTTTCTTACACGGCTGACATTTTTAATAATTTAACGAAGTTTGTAGGATAGGGTATGGAAGAGATTGTTCCCAAATTTAGTGTATACTTATTGATTTTTGTACGTCTCGCATCATTTTTTATTACAATGCCTATCTTTTCATATAGAACTATTCCTGCTCAGCATCGCCTGGGGATCAGTGCGCTGCTTGCCTGGATTATGTATTATACGGTATCTTCTCCAGGCTTTGAAATTGACAGCCTATATCTTTTATTAGTGTTAAAAGAAGCCCTAGTCGGATTAATGATTGGCTTTTTTGCGTATATGATGTTCTCAGCTGTTCAAACAGCAGGAGGATTCATTGATTTTCAAATGGGCTTTTCAATGGCTAATGTCATTGATCCGCAGACAGGGGTTCAAAGTCCACTAATGGGTCAATATCTATATACATTTGCACTTCTTTTTTTGCTGGCGATTGACGGACACCATTTGTTATTGGACGGAATTTTTTACAGCTATGAATTCATCCCGTTGTCAACAGATTTTCTTCCATTTGGAAACGAGCAAATCCTGACATTGATGATTCAATTTTTTACACAATCATTTATCATTGCTTTTCAAATGTCAATCCCGATTGTCGGAAGTTTGTTTTTGGTAGATATAGCACTAGGTATTGTAGCGAGAACGGTGCCGCAAATGAATATATTTGTTATTGGCTTTCCAATCAAAATATTTGTCAGTTTAATTTTGTTAACCATTACGATGGGAACCATCTTACTTCTGGTAAAAGGACTTTTGAATACAACATTGGATGGAATGCGTTCGCTTATGCATCTGCTTGGAGGAAGTTAGAATGGGCCTACTAAAACTTGATTTGCAATTTTTTTCGGGGGAGAAAACAGAGAAGGCAACTCCTAAAAAGAAACAGGATGCGAGGAAAAAAGGGCAGGTTGCCAAAAGTCAGGATATCAATACAGCAGTTGTTTTGTTAGGGGTATTTCTCATTTTATATATAGCAGGTGGTTTTTTAAAAGATAGATTACTAGCTATTTTTAAGTATCCAATCAATCTATCTGCTACCTTCTCATATTCAGAAGCGGATTTATATTTAATGTTTATTGAACTTCTTAAACAAATGGCAATTATCTTGGGACCTATTATGATAGCGGCTTTTATAGCAGGAATCATCGCTAATTTTGCGCAGGTAGGAGCGATGTTTTCAACTGAAACCATCCAATTTAAGCTTGAAAAAATTGATCCAATAAAAGGGTTTAAGCGGATTTTTTCGATGAGAGCACTTGTTGAAATGCTCAAATCTATATTAAAGATTACGGTTATTGGAGTCGTAACCTTTTATGCTATTTGGTCGCGGTTGGATGAAATTATGATGCTTTCAACTAAAACGATGGGGGCATCCTTAATTACACTTGCAGATATTACAGTCAAAACCGGTTTGTTTGCTTCGGGAGCTTTATTGTTTTTAGCCCTGTTAGATTATCTTTATCAACGGTTCGATTTTGAAAAGAGCATTCGAATGTCCAAACAGGAAATTAAACAAGAGTATAAAACAATCGAAGGAGATCCGATAATAAAGTCTCGAATCAAGCAAAAACAAAGAGAAATGGCCATGTCGAGAATGATGCAGGAAATACCAAAAGCTGATGTAGTCATTACGAATCCGACCCACTATGCGATTGCTTTAAAATATGACGAAAATCAGCTGGACGCACCATATGTAGTTGGAAAAGGGCTGGATTTTGTTGCTCAGAAAATAAAGCTTGTCGCTAAAGAAAATGATATTCCGATGATGGAAAACAGACCATTAGCAAGAGCATTGTATAACCAGGCAGATATCGGACAGGCAATCCCTGAAGAGTTTTACAAAGGGGTGGCTGAGATTCTTGCGTATGTCTATAAACTGAAAGGCAAGTCATAGTAAAAACGCTGATCTCATTTATTGCCTTTGGTTATCGTTAACATAATTAATCTAAGATATTGATAGATTCACGTTCTATTTAATTACCCGTTAGGAGAGAAGTAGTATGCGAGCAAGAGATTTATCAGTTTTAATAGCCGTCATAATGATTGTAGCCATGTTAATTATCCCTATACCAACATGGTTAATAAGTTTTTTAATCATGGTCAATATATCTCTTGCCTTATTAGTATTGTTGACTTCAATGAATACACAGGAACCTTTGCAATTTTCTATTTTCCCTTCCTTACTGTTGCTCCTCACGTTATTTAGACTCGGCCTTAATATTTCTACTACTAGAGCAATCCTGACACACGGTGATGCCGGTGGAGTCGTTCATGTATTCGGTGACTTTGTAGTTGGCGGTCAAGTTATCGTTGGGTTGGTCGTTTTCCTGATCTTAATCATTATTCAATTCATTGTCATCACAAAAGGGGCTGAACGTGTAGCAGAGGTGGCAGCCCGATTTACTCTTGATGCAATGCCGGGTAAACAAATGAGTATTGATGCTGATTTAAATGCCGGAATGATTTCTGAGCAAGAGGCAAGAACCAGACGTGATAAGGTATCGAGAGAAGCTGATTTTTTTGGTTCGATGGATGGTGCCAGCAAATTTGTTAAAGGTGATGCCATAGCCAGTATTATCATTGTCTTAATTAACCTGATATTCGGAATGATTATCGGTGTTATGCAAATGGATTTATCATTTGGTGAAGCGGCTGTGAAATTTTCACTTTTATCTGTAGGGGACGGGATTGTCAGTCAGGTGCCAGCCTTACTGATCTCAACTGCGACAGGTATTATCGTGACTAGAGCTGCATCAGATGGCAATCTTGCTTCTGATATTACATCTCAGCTTTTTGCTTATCCACAAATGCTGTATATTGCTGCCGGAACTATTCTGTTATTAGGGCTTTTTACACCGATCAATAATTTTCTAACATTATTTATTTCTGGCTTATTAGCTTTAGGGGCTTATAAGGCTACTTCTATTCAGCAGAAAGAAACTATTGTTTCTGCACTGGAACCAGATGATACCGTAGAAGCGGAAGAAATGAAAAGTCCTGAGAGCGTCATTAGTCTTCTCAGTATTGACCCGATTGAGTTTGAATTCGGTTATGGGTTAATTCCATTGGCGGATGCTAATCAGGGCGGAGACCTTTTGGACAGGGTGGTTATGATTCGCAGGCAGCTCGCTATTGAATTGGGGCTTGTTATACCTGTAGTGAGAATAAGAGATAATATACAGCTTAAGCCTAATGAATACAGGCTGAAAATTAAAGGTGCTGAAATGGCCAGGGGTGAGCTTTTGTTAGATCACTATTTAGCGATGGCTCCAGGGATGGATGATGATTCTATTGAAGGAATCGATACGATAGAACCATCCTTCGGCTTGCCGGCCAAGTGGATTACGGAAGAGACGAAGGAATATGCTGAGATGCTAGGCTATACCGTTGTGGATCCACCATCAGTTGTTTCCACTCATATTACTGAAGTCATTAAAACAAATGCAGCTGATTTGATTGGACGTCAGGAAACAAAACAATTAATTGAGCATCTCAGAGAGTCTGCTCCAATTTTAATAGAAGAAGTTACGCCTAATCCTTTATCAGTGGGTGATATACAAAAGGTACTGGCTAAATTATTGAGAGAAAAAGTCTCCATTAGGAATTTACCAGTTATTTTTGAAACATTAGCCGATTTTGGGAGGATGACAAATGATACTGACATATTAGCGGAATATGTCAGACAGGCACTTGCCCGTCAAATCACGAACCAATATGTCACGGGTGATAATTTAAAAGTGTTAACTCTTTCTGGAAGAGTTGAAAAAATCATTGCCGACAGTGTTCAACAGACGGAACAAGGTAATTATCTATCACTAGATCCGACTGACTCACAAAAAATTCTTGAATCAGTAGCTGGAAAGCTGGAGGAACATGCCTTGCTTGATCAAGCACCTGTATTGTTATGTTCACCAGCTGTAAGGATGTATGTGCGCCAGCTGACAGAGAGATATTTCCCGCAGCTTCCGGTTTTATCGTATAACGAATTGGAAGCAAATGTAGAGGTACAAAGTGTAGGGGTGGTGAATGCTGAATGAATGTGAAGAAGTTTACAGGGATATCCATGCAAGAAGTGATGAGTAAAATACGTGCGGAATTTGGAAATGATGCTGTTATATTAAATTCAAAAGTAGTTAATAGCAATGGTTTTCTTGGTTTATTTAAAAAGAAAACATTTGAAGTGATTGCCGCAATGGATAGCGATTCAGTGGATAGTAAAAAAACAATATTCACGAAGGTAAATAAAGAAACGATTCCATCTATAAAAAAAGAACCGACCGAACAACCTGTTCAATTTGCTAATTCAACAAAAAAAGATATCGGAAACCCATCTAGTGAAATACTTAAAGAATTACACGATATGAAACAAATGTTATCACTAGAATCCAAATACAATCACTTTCCAGATCCATTAAGAGAATTACATCAGCAGCTTGTTGTAATGGAGTTGGATAAGCATATAATCGAAAAACTGATGGATTATCTTTTGGGAAAATGGAGAACTAATCAAAGGTCTGCTGAAATGACTAAAGCAGACCTATCAGAGTTGGTTCATATCTACTTACTTGAACAATTAAAGAATTTTGCCGTTAATGGTGAGCAATTATTTAAGAGAAAATATATAAATATTGTGGGTCCAACTGGAGTTGGGAAAACCACTACAATTGCAAAAATTGCAGCTGAATATGTGATTAAGCATAATAAAAAAATTGCGTTCATCACGACAGATACCTATCGAATCGCAGCTATTGAACAATTGAAAACATATGCAGAGATATTGAGAGTGCCAGTTGAAGTGGCGTATAACAGTGAGGATTTTAAACAAGCTGCTGAGCGTTTTGCTCATTACGATCATGTGTTTATCGATACAGCAGGCAGAAACTTTCGAAATCAGGAATTTGTTGAGGAACTTAAAGGGCTAATTGATTTTGATATCGATATGGAGACATATCTTGTCCTTTCCGCTACATCCAAAGAGATTGATATGACAGCAATCTATAACCAGTTTTCCATTATACCCATACACGGAGCTATATTTACCAAATTAGATGAAACTGCCTATCATGGCTCCATTGTGAATTTTATTCTTAAACATCATGTTCCTGTTAGTTATATGACAAATGGACAGGATGTTCCTGATGATATTATTGCTGCCACCCCGGACAAAATTGTCAAAATGGTATGTGGAGGTCATTTGTATGCATGACCAAGCGGAACTGCTCCGACAAAGAATACAAAATAAAAAAGAAGAGCCATCTGCCAAAGTAATTGCAGTTGTAAGTGGAAAAGGCGGGGTCGGTAAATCCAATTTTTCATTAAATTTTTCAATTGGACTAGCTAGACAAAATAAAAAAGTATTAATCATAGACATTGATGTAGGGATGGGAAACATCAATATCTTAATTGGTCAAACGGGCAGATATACAATAGCAGATCATTTTAATGAGGGGATCCCTCTAAGGATGGCTATTTCTGCTGGGCCTGAAGGAATCCATTATATTCCCGGGGGTACAGGTTTAACAGATTTTTTTAAATTGGATCAAAAACAATTTGCTCACTTTAGCCAGCAATTTCAAAGCATTCTGGAAGAATATGATTATATTATTTTGGATATGGGTGCGGGAATATCAGAACAATCCTTGCAATTTATCGTTTCCGCAAATGAATTGATTTATATTACAACACCAGAGCCAACGGCAATAACGGATGCTTATTCCATGATGAAATATCTTGTTAGCAGAACAGATGCACCGTTCTATCTTCTCTGTAACCGGGCTTCAAGCCGGAAAGAAGGCAATGAGGTCATTTTACGTTTAACGAGAGCTGCGCAACAGTTTTTACATAAAGACGTCTTGGCGCTTGGGATTTTGCCAGATGATAAAACGGTACAAAAAGCAGTCATAAGACAAATTCCATTTATCCTCTTGAATTCTCGGGCTCCATCTAGTGAAGCACTAAAAAAAATCATTGCTCAGTATATGGGAAGCGTGGGTAAAGAGGGCAATTCACCTGCTTCGTTTATGAAAAAGATGAAGAATTTTCTTTTCGAAAGGCAGGCTTAAGATTTGGCTACTATTAAAGTTTTAATCATTGAAGATTCACCTTTTATGAGAAAGTTGATAACTGAATTTTTACAAGAAGATGAACAAATTGAAGTGGTGGGCATTGCTAGAAATGGAGCAGATGGGCTTTTGAAAATGGAAAAGCTGAAACCTGATGTCATTACACTGGATATAGAAATGCCTGTAATGGACGGTATAACGACATTGCAGGTAATCATGGAAAAAAGTCCAATGCCCGTGGTTATGCTTTCGGGTACTAACAGATCAGGTGTAGATATGATTATGGAAAGCATGAAGCTTGGTGCAGTCAATTTTATCGAAAAGCCCTCTGGTTCATTTTCACAGGATTTACACAGAATTAAGAGTCAAATGATCCAGAAAGTGAAGGAAGCTGCCAAGGTAAATATGGGCGTGTTTGACCAAAATAATCGCCTGATGAATGTGCCGACCTTAGCTGAAAATTCACGGGAACTGAATCTGACTGAAAATGTTAATGGAAGTAAACCGGATGTTTCCTTAAAAAAAATTATTTGTATCGGTACCTCGACTGGAGGACCGCGAGCCCTGTATACCGTATTGCCATTACTTAATAAAGAGGTTAAGGCACCTATTCTCATTGTACAACATATGCCGGAAGGATTTACAAAACACCTGGCTGAGAGACTAAATGAGTTGTCAGAGATAACTGTGAAGGAAGCTGAAGAGGGAGAAAATTTATGTGATGGAACCGCCTATATTGCACCTGGGGGATTTCATTTGAAAGCTTCAATTCAAGCTGGTGTGTTGATTGCCAAATTGGATAAAACTCAAACCGTTAATGGCCATCGCCCATCAGTGGATGTCTTGTTTGATTCGGTTTCCGAACTGCCCCCTATATACGAATGTATAGCTGTTATTATGACGGGTATGGGATCAGATGGTACAAAGGGAATTATGAATTTAAGAAAGTTTAAAAAATCCAGAGTGATTGCTGAATCTGAAGAAACTTGTGTGGTCTATGGTATGCCAAAAGCGGCAATCGCAACAGGATTGGTGGATGAAATCATTCTTCTAGATCATATAGCTGGAGCATTGAATGAAATTTGTAAGGGTGAGAGGTGAAGAGGAATGAGCATGGATTTAGATCAATATTTAGAGGTTTTTATAGAAGAAAGCAAGGAACACTTACAAGCTTGTAATGAACAACTATTGGAGCTCGAAAAAAAACCTGATGATCTCATGATTGTGCAAGAAATTTTTAGGTCAGCCCATACATTAAAAGGAATGTCTGCGACGATGGGTTTTGATGATTTAGCACGATTAACTCATCAAATGGAAAATGTGTTGGATGAGATTCGAAATCAGCGAATAAACGTTAATGCCGACATTTTAGACATTGTATTTTTAGCTGTTGATGATTTGGAAGCAATGGTTTTATCGATAGCAGAAGGTGGAAATGGAAAAAGAGATGTCTCTTTAACAATAGAGAAGTTAGAAAACATCGTAGCAGGTCAAATTGTTATGAAAAGTTCTGCAGATAAAGAACATTCCGGTGCTCCCGCAGAAATTGAAGCCAGCTCGGGATTTTATGACGAATACGAATGGGCGGTTATGGAACAATCAGTCGACCAAGGCTTTAAAGCTTACTCTGTTAAGGTGATTTTAAATGATGATTGTATCTTAAAGGCAGTCCGTGTTTTTATGGTTTATGAAATTTTTGCCGAACTGGGAGAAGTAATTAAATCGGTTCCTTCCGTTGATGTTCTTGAGGAAGAAGATTTTGGGCAGGAGTTTACGGCAACGATTCTATCAAAACAATCTGCAATAGATATCGAACAGAGAATATTAAAAGTATCAGAGATTGAATCTGTACGAGTTTCGCCGGTACCGAATAAGACATCTGCGGATCAGGAATATAAAGTCGCGAAGGATATGGAAGATGGGAATCAGCTACAGGTGAATTCAGCAAAGCAGGTAATAAAGGGTAAGGAAGAAGAAAAAGCTTCTTCTGTTACTACTGCGGCGGCTCCTGGCAAGACGATACGGGTCAATATTGAGCGCCTTGACATATTAATGAATCTATTTGAAGAGTTAGTGATTGACCGCGGAAGACTCGAACAAATTTCGAAGGATTTAAAAAATGCAGAGCTGTTTGAAACAGTTGAACGTATGACAAGAATTTCCGGTGATATGCAAACCATAATCCTAAATATGAGGATGGTACCAGTAGAAACAGTTTTTAATCGCTTTCCGCGTATGGTCAGGCAGCTTGCACGCAATCTAAATAAACACATCCGCCTTGAAATTATTGGTGCGGAAACGGAGCTAGACCGGACTGTTATTGACGAAATTGGTGATCCTCTGCTGCATCTTTTACGAAACGCTCTGGACCATGGTATTGAAACACCGGAAGCAAGACGGGAAAAGGGCAAGCCTAAAGAGGGTACAGTCATCCTGAAGGCTTATCATAGTGGAAACCACGTTTTTATAGAAATAGAAGATGATGGCGCTGGTATTAACACAGATGTTGTTGTAACAAAAGCAGTGGATAAAGGAATTATTACTGAAGAACAAGCTGAAATCATGACAGAACGACAAAAAAACGAGCTTCTTTTCGCTTCGGGTTTTTCCACAGCTAAGGAAATTTCGGATATATCAGGCAGGGGGGTTGGCTTGGATGTTGTGAAAAATACCATCGAATCTCTTGGCGGAAGTGTATCTATTAATTCACGCCTCGGATATGGATCTATTTTTTCTGTGAAATTACCACTTACCTTATCAATCATATCAGTCATGCTAGTTGAAGTTCAGGATGAAAAGTACGCGATTCCGCTATCTTCCATAATTGAAACGTATATCGTCCAAAAAGAAGATATATTAAGATCGCATAATCAAGATGTCATTGACTTTAGAGGTAAGATTATCCCGCTCGTGTATCTGCATTCGATTCTTTCTATCCCTGTTTGTCGGGAGGAGGAAGACTTTTTGTCATTAGTAATTGTGCGCAATGGAGATAAGATGGCCGGGTTAGTTGTCAATTCATTCATTGGTCAGCAGGAAATCGTTTTAAAATCATTGGGTAATTACTTAAATTCTGTCTTCGCTGTATCAGGAGCTACGATTCTCGGGGATGGACAAGTTGCCTTGATTATTGATTGCAATTCTCTTGTTAAGTAAACAGGGTTGTAAGATAAGGAGGAGTTTATATGGCTGACAATGATACTAGACAGATGCAGAAAGTTATAGTCTTTGAGTTAGTGGATAAAGAATATGCAATACCTGTGGAGTATGTGATGTCTATTGAAAAAGTATCAACTATTACAAGAGTTCCGGGTGTAGAACCCTTTGTGATGGGAGTGATTAATCTTAAAGGGACGATCACACCGATTATTGACCTTCGAATGCGGTTTGGCCTAGAACGAAAAGAATATGATGAGTCATCAAGGATTATCATTATTTCCTTTAATGAGTTTGAAGTGGGATTGATTGTTGATTCAGCCAGGGATGTTTTAGAGTTTCCAGCTGATTTAATTGAGCCGCAGCCTAAGGTTATTGGTATGCAGGAGATTGATTTTATAAATGGGGTTGTGAAGGTTGATAAACGTTTGTTGATATTAATTAAACTCGAACGAATTTTACAAGTAATTGGAACAACACAACCTATATAGGAAGAAGGCGGGCAGGTATGTCATATCTCGACTCCATAACACATCTCCAACTAGATACCTTAAAGGAAATTGGTAATATCGGCGCGGGTAATGCCGCGACTGCTTTATCTCTATTAGTGAACAAACCTGTTATGATGAGTGTCCCTTCCGTACAAATTGCAACATTTGATGAAACAATGGAGCTTGCAGGAGGAGCGGATAATGTTGTGGCCAGTGTTTATATGAGAATAGAAGGAGACATCACCGGCAATATGTATTTTATCCTTTCTTTATCGCAGGCAACCAGATTTATCAACCAAATGACCGGTTCCGATCAATTTTCCTTTGATCATTCGTTGGATGATGAAATCTCTTTGTCTGCCCTGACAGAAATGGGCAATATTCTATCTGGCTCGTATTTATCTGCCTTATCTGATTTTACTGGTATGAAAATATATCCTTCTGTTCCTGTACTGGGAATTGATATGGTGGGAGCCTTGCTGGGGTATGGATTACTGGAATTTTCTCAAGTTGGCGATTATGCGATTATCATTGATACGGATTTTACCGAGTCTGATAGTAAGGAAGAAAAAGATGTAAATGGGCACTTTTTCTTACTGCCTGATCCTGGATCATTTGATACAATCTTTTCCACATTGGGAGTGAATATGGAATGAATCCTTATCACGAACAGGAAATTATCCGCGTTGGAATTGCAGATATGAATTTTGCCTATAAGAGTTCCATTATTAGAACAGCCGGTCTTGGATCATGTGTTGGTGTTGTCCTTTACTGCCCATCTCAACAGATAGCAGGAATGGTTCATGTTATGCTGCCGGATTCCTCACTTGCCCGAGGGAAAACATTTAATAAAGCAAAATATGCAGATACTGCAATACCAGAGCTTATTAAACGATTCAAGAATAAGGGAATAAAGAGTCAATTGCTCAAGGCAAAACTTGCAGGTGGAGCGCAAATGTTTCAATTCAGTTCAGGAAGTGATTTGATGAGAATCGGACCGCGAAATGTAGACGCTGTGAAAATTCAGCTTATGGAAAATCATATCCAGGTAATTGCTGAAGATGTTGGTGGAAACAGTGGAAGAACAATTGAATTTAATCCGATTACATGTATATTGCACATTCGTACGGTTAATCAGGGTTGCTGCTCTATTTAAGTTTTCATTCGGTATAGAGCAAAACTAAGGGAAATTTGTCGGATGTACATCTGTTGTTTTTTGTTATAATTTAATTACCATAATAAACCAACTAAAGGGAGGGTCAAAATGTCTCAAGTGAATACCGGTGAAGAACAGACGTATTGGCATAAATGGCTTGAAGGCCGGGACGCGCAGGCTGGAGACATATTGGCAAAAAAATACTTGCCATTGGTCAGTTATCATGTACAACGGATTTCAGTGAACCTGCCTAAAAATGTGAATAGAGATGATATAAGAAGTTTAGCGAATATGGGTCTATTTGATGCCTTAGAAAAATTCGACCCATCTCGTGATTTAAAGTTTGAGACCTATGCGTCCTTTCGAATTAGGGGAGCCATTATAGATGGATTGCGTAAAGAAGATTGGTTGCCAAGAAGTACGAGAGAAAAAGCCAAATTAATCGATTCGACTATAGAAGCATTAGAACAGAAGAATATGCGTAATATCACACCTGTTGAAATTGCCGAAGAATTAGGGATTACAGAGGATGAGGTTGTCAAAATCACGAATGAGAATTTCTTTTCCAATATATTATCAATGGATGAACAGCCGCATGATACTCACTCGGATCAGGAAGCACAATCGTATACAGTGAAAGATGAGCGCGTGCCATCTCCTGAAGAAGCTCTTGTTAAAAAAGAATTGCTCAAAGAGATGGAAGACCTTATTCATAGGCTAAGTGAAAAAGAACAACTAGTGTTGGACTTATTCTATCGGCAGGAGTTGACTCTTACAGAGATTGGATACATTCTGAAGCTATCGACTTCGAGAATTTCACAAATACATTCACGTGCTCTTTTTAAATTAAAAGAGCTATTAGCAAAAACAATATATCGCTAAAGCTATTGGTTTGGGAGTGGGAAAATGGACTTTCCATATAAACTGGAAATAGCCCAAGATAAAATGAAGGCCTGGATCTTACCTATAGGGAATGAGGTACAATCGGTTTCTGATAGACAAATAGATGAATGGCTCGTTTCTTTACCGATTATCTTTGGTATAAAAAAGGAAACAAAAGTACATTTACTGAATACGGAGCAGGTTGTTTTTCCTTTATTGATTGCTGAAGGAAAATTACCTGAAAACGGCCAGGATGGAGAAATAAAGCTCGAATATACAAAGGGAATAGACACAGAAGAGCAACCGTTTAACTTCAGAAATGTAATGGATATTCCTTCCGTCTCTACAGGAGATAAAATTGCGGTTGCATCTCAACCAACTTTTGGTCATTTTGGAATGGATCTCTTAGGAAATAAAATCAAGCCGAAACCAGGCAAAAGAGCCGTCTATAAACTGGGACCCAATGTTATTGAACATGAATCAAGTCTATATTCAACGATTGACGGACAAATCAGTATAGTAGGCCATACTATACAGGTTAATCCGGTTTTTCAAGTGAAAGGAGATTTGAGCCTGGAGGTAGGCAATATTGATTTTGTTGGAAATGTGTATATTGAAGGGAATATACCCGTTGGTTATACGGTTTCGTGCGGTGGCGATTTAAAAGTCTCCGGTATCATTGAAGGATCAGACATTACTGTTGGCGGCTCGGTTGTTGTCAAGGGCGGGATTACTGGAGAAAAAAATTGCAGTATTCGAACAGGCGGAGATCTATACGCCTTATACATAAATTATTCAAATGTCATATCAAGCGGAAATATTATTATTCAACATGCAATTCTCCATAGTTTTGTAACTTCCATGAAATCTGTTGTCTGTAAAAAAGGACATCTAATAGGCGGTGTTTTAAGGGCTGGCAAGAGAGTGGAACTAATGGATGCGGGAAATTGGCATTATACACGTACTGAAATACATATCGGCAATAATGATGCAATTGAAATGATTAAGCAGGATTTGGATTCACGATATCAAAAAATGCAAAAAACACTCTCGAAACTTTCGTATATAGCTGTGAAGCTTGAAGAAAAAACAAGGTTATCGAATGACAAAAAAGATGCTCTTTTGCTGGAAAAGCAAAGAAAAACAAAAGATTTCTTAGTAGATGAAATGAAAAAACTTAAGCAAGAGAGATTGATGTTAGAGTATGAGCTGCAAGTCGATGATGAGTTAATTATTAACGGTTCATGCTACCCTAATCTTTATATAAAAATGGGTAAATATAGTATGCCATTGAATCAAATTTACCAGTCAGTGAGATTTACTGATAAGGGAAACGAGATATCTGTTTATCCGCTCTAAAAGGGGGCAATAAATCATGAGTTTAAAAGCGATTGAATTGCAAGTTGCACTACCCAGAACGCAGGATGCAGGTAAAATCCAGGAGCTATTGCAGAATCGTGGTCAACAACTGGTTGAGCATGCATCAGAACAGGAAAAAAAGAGTACAAGAGCAAAAAATGAAACAGTACTTAGGCAAGAAAAGAATAGCTCGGTTGATTGGAATAATCATTCCAAGGGCCGGCAGCAGGAAAAACGGCGGCAGAATGATGAATCTACTAAAAATCATTCTGCCTTTTCGCAAGCAGAAACCCATCCTTATAAGGGAAAGAGAATAGATTTTTCGGGATAAGAGGAGACAAAATGACATTTATACTCATAGTAAGCATCATGGTCAATATGGTGGCTGTTTTAGCAATTGTTATCCTTTATTTGAGGCAGAATCGTCTTATTCAATTCGAGAAGGAATGTAAAGAATATCAAAAAGAAGTTGAGGAACTAATCCATACGTTTATAATCGAAATGAAGGAAGAAAACGATGAAATTAAACAGTTGTTTGTGGATAATAGTCGTAAGATCCAAAGTGCTGATGGAGCTGATGGACCTCGCAAGCTATCTGATGAAGAAGAGAAAATGAATCTAAATAGAACAGGGGTAACAAATGGCTATAAGCAGAAGCATGCACTGAATGCTTACGAAAATACGAGCCGGCAATCCGTTATGGATTATCTGAAGGAAGAAAAAATAGAATCAGATGTTATCGACCGGGAGTTAGATCAAATCTCTATATTGGCCGAGGCCCAGAAAATGAAGAACCAAGGGAGAACAATTGAGGAAATTGCAAAAAAAATGGGCCGTGGCAAAACAGAAATTGACCTTTTATTTAAATTAAATCAAAAGTAAAGTAAAAAGGCTTGATTGTATGCTTAGATTATGCTATATTATGACATGGTGTTAATACACACGCTTGAGGATTTGGACTGATCGTGCTGTAAACCTACAGTTTCAGCCTGAAAATGATTTAAGCGGAGGAAAAACAAAACATAGGAGGAACAAACATGTCTGTAATTTCAATGAAACAACTGCTTGAAGCAGGTGTACACTTCGGGCACCAAACTCGTCGTTGGAACCCAAAAATGAAAAAATATATCTTCACGGAGCGTAATGGTATCTACATTATTGACCTTCAAAAAACGGTTAAAAAAGTAGAAGAAGCTTACAACTTCGTAAGAGACTTGGCTGCTGATGGCGGTACTATGCTTTTCGTTGGTACTAAAAAGCAAGCTCAAGATTCTGTAAAAGAAGAAGCTGGCCGTGCTGGTATGTACTATGTTAACCAACGTTGGTTAGGTGGTACATTAACAAACTTCGTGACAATTCAAAAACGTATTGCACGTCTTAAAGAAATCGAAAAAATGGAAGAAAACGGAACATTCGAAGTTCTTCCTAAAAAAGAAGTTATTCAATTGAAAAAAGAACAAGAACGTCTTGAAAAATTCTTGGGCGGTATCAAGGATATGAAACAAATCCCTGATGCATTGTTCATCATTGACCCACGTAAAGAGCGTATCGCTGTTGCGGAAGCTCATAAATTGAATATTCCAATCGTAGGTATCGTTGATACAAACTGTGATCCGGATGAAATCGATTATGTAATCCCTGCAAACGATGATGCAATCCGTGCTGTTAAATTGCTTACTGGTAAAATGGCTGACGCTATCCTTGAAGGTAAACAAGGTGAAGAAACAGCTCCAGTTGCAGAAGAAACAGTAGTAGAAGAAACTGTTGAGGCAGAAGAAGCAACTACAGTTGAAAATGCTTAATTGATTTTTTAAAGGTGATAAGAGGACAGTGCCTTTTATCACCTTTTTTTGAAATAAAATAGAGTGGTGTATACGGAATCGCACACTGCTACATACTGATTTTATCGGATGATATAAAGGAGGAAGACCAAATGGCTATTACTGCTCAAATGGTTAAAGAATTACGTGAAAAAACTGGTGCAGGTATGATGGACTGCAAAAAAGCACTACAAGAAACAAGCGGTGACATGGATAAAGCAATTGATTACCTTCGTGAAAAAGGTATCGCGAAAGCGGCTAAAAAAGGCGATCGTATTGCTGCTGAAGGTTTAACTTCTATCGTTGTTGAAGGCGATAAAGCAGTTATCCTTGAAGTAAATGCTGAAACAGATTTCGTTGCTAAAAACGAAGCTTTCCAAACTCTTGTAAAAGAATTGGCTGCACATCTTTTAGCAAACGCACCTGCAAATGTTGAGGAAGCTTTAACTCAAACAATGACTAACGGTGCAACTGTTGCTGACCACATCAATGCTGCAATTGCAAAAATTGGTGAGCGCATCACTCTTCGTCGTTTTGAAATCAAAGCAAAACCTGAAAACGGAGCTTTCGGAGCTTACATCCACCAAGGCGGACGTATCAGCGTATTAACAATTGTTGAAGGTACAACTGATGAAGCGGTTGCGAAAGACGTTTCTATGCACATCGCTGCTTTAAACCCTAAATACGTATCACGTGACCAAGTTACTGCTGAAGAAGTTGAACATGAGCGTCAAGTTCTAACACAACAAGCATTGAACGAAGGAAAACCTGAAAAAATCGTTGCAAAAATGGTTGAAGGCCGTCTAGGAAAATACTTTGAAGAAATTTGTGTAATGGACCAAACTTTCGTTAAAAATCCAGATCAAAAAGTTGGTCAATTTGTACAAGCTAACGGCGCTACAATCGTTGAGTTTGTACGTTACGAAGTAGGAGAAGGTATCGAGAAGAAACAAGATAACTTCGCTGAAGAAGTAATGAGCCAAATTAAAAAAGACTAATCTAATTACATGTGTATAGCATAAAAATAGGGGACACGTTGTGTTCCCTATTTTTCAAGAATACATTTCCTTAAAATAAACAGATTATTAGATGAGGATATCGACTATTAAAGCTTGCAATAGATCGATAACTAATGACGGTGGAGGTTACTATGAGCAGCGTAAAGTATAAAAGAGTTGTATTAAAGTTAAGTGGAGAGGCACTTGCCGGTACTCAGGGTTTTGGAATTGACCCTACCATCATTTTTTCAGTTGCTAAACAAGTGAAAGAAGTTGCGGAGCTTGGTGTTGAAGTCGCAGTAGTGGTTGGCGGCGGAAATATTTGGCGTGGCAAAACAGGCAGTGAACTAGGAATGGACCGTGCAACTGCCGATTATATGGGAATGCTTGCAACAGTTATGAATTCACTTGCTCTTCAGGATAGTTTGGAACAACAAGGGATTGAGACACGTGTCCAAACATCTATCGAAATGAGACAAGTGGCTGAGCCTTATATCCGTCGCAGAGCAATCCGCCATTTAGAGAAAACACGTGTGGTTATCTTTGCTGCAGGTACTGGAAATCCGTATTTCTCTACAGATACGACAGCAGCTTTACGGGCTGCCGAAATAGAAGCAGATGTCATTCTTATGGGTAAAAATAATGTTGATGGTGTCTATAGTGCAGATCCTGTATTAGATAGCAGTGCTGTAAAATATGATAAACTTTCTTATCTAGATTTAATTAAGGATGGTTTATCCGTAATGGACTCCACAGCATCATCTTTATGTATGGATAACGACATTCCACTAATTGTCTTCTCAATAATGGAAGAAGGAAATATTAAACGTGCCGTTATGGGTGAAACTATAGGTACTATTGTTAGGGGGAAAGAATAATGGCAAAACAAGTTATAGAAAATACGAAGGAAAAGATGAATAAAGGGATTCAGGCATTCTCCAGAGAATTAGCCTCTATCCGTGCAGGTCGTGCTAGTGCATCCCTTTTAGACAGATTGACTGTTAATTATTATGGGGCACCTACACCTGTAAATCAGCTTGGATCAATCAGTGTTCCGGAAGCTCGTATGCTGGTTATTACACCTTATGACAAAACCATTCTTGGTGATATTGAAAAAGCAATTCTGAAGTCTGATCTTGGTCTAAACCCAGTGAACGATGGTAATATTATTCGTTTAAGTGTTCCTGCACTAACTGAAGAACGTCGTCGTGACCTTGTTAAACAAGTGAAGAAGGAAGCTGAAGAAGCAAAAGTTGCGATTCGTAATGTTCGCCGTGATGGTAATGATGACCTTAAAAAGCTAGAGAAAAACGGGGAAATTACAGAGGATGCACTTCGTGGATATTCTGATGACGTTCAAAAAATGACGGACGATCATATCGCGAAAATCGATGCTCTTGCTAAAGATAAAGAAAAGGAAATCATGGAAGTTTGATTTTTATATCATAAAGCCCCTTTTATCTAAAGGGGCTTTTTTGTTACGCCCCAGTATGTATTTAGGTGACGAAATTATATATTAACAAAATCATACAATGCGTCTAAAAAGATTAACTGTTAGAAATCCATAGAACTGCCAGGGAAACAAACATACAAACAGAAATGTTTGTGACAATTAAATGTGGTATGATAGGTTATGGAATTTGTACAAAAGCTAAATAATTAAATATACATAAGCAGGGAAGATTAATTCCTTTTGGAGGAAAAACAATGTTTGGATGGAAAATAGTTAAGAAAAAAGGAAAACAGTACTCTATACCAGAAAGAATAGAAAAGGTAAAACAAAATAAAATACCAGAACATATAGCGATTATTATGGATGGGAATGGCCGGTGGGCGAGAAAAAGGGCATTGCCAAGAGTAGCGGGACATCATGAAGGTATGAAGGTGGTACGTAAAACGACGAAATTAGCTAATGAATTAGGAGTGAAGGTGTTAACGGTTTATGCCTTTTCAACTGAGAATTGGAAACGTCCCAAGGATGAAGTAGATTATTTGTTAAAATTACCCGAAGAATTTCTAGGGACGTTTTTGCCTGAATTGATGGAAGAAAACGTTAAGGTACAAATTATGGGTGATCAAAAGAGACTGCCTTTACATACTGTCAATGCAGTTACTACAGCATTAGACCAAACTAAAGATAATGATGGTCTTATTTTAAATTTTGCCCTTAATTATGGCAGCCGCGCAGAAATCCTCGAAGGTGTAAAAAAAGCCGCAGCTGATATGAAAGATGGTCGCCTCGAAGAAAGCGATTTGACAGAAGAACGATTCTCTGAGTATTTGATGACCAATCAGCTGATGGATCCGGATTTATTAATCCGAACGAGCGGTGAAATTCGACTGAGCAACTTTATGTTATGGCAATTAGCCTATACGGAGTTTTATTTTACAGATGTATTGTGGCCGGACTTTAATGATCATGAATTGCTCAATGCGATTGAAGAATTCCAAGGCAGATCGAGAAGATACGGCGGCGTATAATGAGGAAGGCAGGGATTTTAGAATGAAACAAAGAATCATTACTGCGATAGTCGCAATTGCATTATTTTTACCGATATTAATTTATGGAAATATTCCATTTCTTATTTTAATCTATGCGATGGCGACAATTGGATTATATGAACTAATTAAGATGAAGAAAATGCCACTAATGACGATATCCACATTACTATCGTTTTTATTAGTATGGATTCTATTGATACCGGATCGATACAGCCATTTTTTTGATATGATTCAATACGATAAAATGGATATAGTGATTATCATTGCATTTTTGTTATTGATTATTACGGTGATCTCCAAAAATGCTTTTACGTTTGATGATGCGGCTTTTCTGCTGTTGTCTTCTCTATACATAGGTATATCTTTTTATTACTTTTTTGGGACAAGAGATGGTGAGAATGGCCTTTTAACGATACTATTTGTGTTAATTACGATATGGGTTACTGATTCAGGTGCCTATTTTGTAGGGCGATCTATAGGAAAACGAAAGCTTTGGCCGGAAATCAGCCCAAATAAAACAATAGAAGGATTCCTTGGTGGAGTTGGAAGTGCATTAGTTGTTGCAATTCTGTTCTATTTTCTCTCTAATTTGGACTACAATATAAGTAAGCTGATTATAATGGCATTATTAATTTCGATTTTCGGGCAGTTGGGTGATCTTGTACAATCTGCATATAAAAGGCATTATGGTGTTAAGGATTCCGGAAATATCTTACCGGGACATGGAGGAATTTTGGACAGATTTGATAGTTTTATTTTTATTCTTCCCATTTTGCACTTCTTCATTTTTTAAACGTAACTATACAACTGCCAGGGGAGGAGCTTTAGCTTGAAAAGTATCAATTTATTAGGGGCTACAGGGTCTATCGGTATGCAAACGATAGATATTGTACGCAATCATCCAGAGGAATTTAAATTAACTGCCGTTTCAGGCGGAAGAAATGTGGATGGAATTCGAAAAATTATTCAGGAATTCCAGCCCGAACTGATTTGTGTACAGTTAAAAGAAGATGCGGAAAGACTGAAGACGGAATATCCGGGTAGGAAAATTGTATACGGACATGACGGCTTAATAGAAGCAGCTACTTATGTAAACGGAGATATTGTAGTGAATGCTGTTATGGGAAGCATTGGCTTAATTCCCACTATGCAGGCGATGGAAGCCGGTAAACAAATTGCCCTTGCTAATAAGGAAACATTGGTGACAGCTGGACATTTAGTTATGGAGGCTGTGAAGAAGTATCAAACACCTATACTGCCGGTTGACAGTGAGCATTCTGCTATATTCCAGGCATTACAGGGTGAAAAGGCTAAAAATATAGAACGCTTGATTATCACAGCATCCGGAGGAAGCTTCAGAGACCGAACAAGAGATGAGTTAAAGAATGTTACGGTAGAAGATGCACTCAATCATCCAAATTGGTCCATGGGCGCAAAAATAACCATAGATTCTGCCACAATGATGAATAAGGGACTTGAAGTGATTGAAGCCCATTGGCTGTTTAATTTGCCATATGAACAAATTGATGTCCTATTGCACCAGGAAAGCATTATCCATTCCATGGTGGAATTTCACGATTCAAGTGTGATGGCACAGCTTGGTACCCCGGATATGCGTGTGCCTATCCAATATGCTCTTTCATATCCGGATCGGTTACCGCTTATCTCTTCAAAGAGACTTAATTTAGCAGAAGCGGCAACTTTACATTTTAAAAAGATGGACTTTGACCGCTATCCATGTTTACAATACGCTTATAATGCTGGAAGAATTGGCGGATCGATGCCGACTGTTTTAAATGCAGCCAATGAAGTGGCGGTTGAATTGTTCTTACAGGGCAAGATTCCATTCTTGGAAATTGAGGCACTGGTGGAAAAAGCTATGGAGCGTCATCAGTTAATCAAAAAACCTGAACTCGAGACTATACAGGAAGTCGATCAGGAGACAAGAAGGTATATCGAGTCACTATATTAAAAGGGATGGTCGATTAAGTGGAAACAATATTAGCGTTTATACTTATTTTTGGAGGATTAGTGTTTTTTCATGAATTAGGCCACTTAATCTTTGCAAAAAGAGCTGGTATACTCTGTCGAGAGTTTGCCATCGGAATGGGTCCGAAAATCTTCACCATAAAAAAGAATGAAACGGTCTATACCATTCGCTTACTTCCGCTTGGAGGCTTTGTGCGGATGGCTGGTGAAGACGCAGAAACAGTAGAGTTAAAACCAGGCTATCGTATCGGGGTACTGTTTAATGAAAATCAGGAAATTAACAAAATCATTGTCACGAACAAGGATAAATATCCTGAAGCAAGAATTATTGAGGTGGAACAAGCAGATCTGGATCATCAGTTAATCATTCGTGGATATGAAGATGGAAATGATGAAACAATCCAAACCTTTAAGGTTCATCCAAAAGCGGTAATGGTAGAGGATGGCCTTGAACTTCAAATTGCACCATATGACCGCCAGTTTAATTCAAAAACATTACCGCAAAGAGCGATGGCCATCTTTGCCGGACCGATGATGAATTTTGTTTTAGCAGCTGTGTTATTCATGATTATTGGAATTGCCCAAGGTGTTGTGGTCGATGAGCCGAAGCTTGGCAAACTGACAGAAGATGGACCTGCTATTAGCTCTGGACTTAAGGCGGGAGATGTCGTACACTCCATTAATGGTGAAAAAGTTGATTCATGGAGTGATATTCAATCAACCATTCAAAAGAATGCCAATAATGAACTGACTTTTGAGGTTGAACGTGATGGCCAGAAAAAGGAGATAAGTGTCACACCTAAATTGGTGGATGATTCAGTCGGCAAACGGGGAATCATAGGGGTCTATGCTCCGACGGAAAAATCCTTTATCAAAGCGATCGGATATGGATTTACGGAAACGTATTTATGGACTAAACAAATTTTCATTGTACTCGGTGATTTAATCACAGGAGGATTCTCCATTGATGCGCTATCAGGTCCTGTGGGTATATATGTTTCCACGGAAGAAGTGGCAAAATCGGGTATTTTTTACTTGATAAAATGGGCTGGGGTCTTAAGTATTAACCTTGGGATCATGAACTTATTGCCGCTGCCCGCATTGGATGGAGGAAGGCTGTTATTCTTTGCAATTGAAGCAATTAGAGGTAAACCGGTTGATAAGCAGAAGGAAGGTATGTTCCATTTTATTGGATTCGCCTTATTGATGCTATTAATGATCGTCGTCACCTGGAATGATATACAGCGATTTTTCTTTTAAAATAGGATTCAACCATAGCAGGGGCTAAAAAGGTAATAAGCTCCTGCTATACATATAGTAAAGTGATAAGGATAGAAAGGTGAATAGATATGAGACAAAGTATGACGATGATTCCAACATTAAGAGAGGTGCCGTCAGACGCTGAAGTAAAAAGTCATCAATTATTGCTTCGTGCCGGATTTATGCGCCAAAACGCGAGTGGAATATATAGTTATCTTCCACTTGGTTTAAAAGTAATCCAAAACGTTGAAAAAATCATTCGAGAAGAAATGGAACGCGCTGGAGCGGTAGAATTATTAATGCCAGCACTACAACAGGCTGAGCTTTGGCAGGAATCCGGCAGATGGTATTCCTATGGTCCTGAAATGATGAGAATGAAAGACCGCCATAATCGTGAGTTTGCAATGGGACCAACTCATGAAGAAGTAATTACAAGCTTACTTCGTGATGAGGTTAAATCATATAAACGTTTGCCATTAACTCTTTATCAGATTCAAACAAAATTCCGCGATGAAAAGCGTCCTCGTTTTGGCTTGCTCCGCGGACGTGAATTTATTATGAAGGATGCGTATTCATTCCATTCCAGCCAGGAAAGCCTGGATGAAGTGTATGATCGTATCTTCACTGCATACTCTAATATTTTTTCACGCTGTGGCCTTGATT
Source organism: Pradoshia sp. Z6_59 (assembly GCF_058267515.1). NCBI lineage: Bacteria > Bacillati > Bacillota > Bacilli > Caryophanales > Bacillaceae > Pradoshia > Pradoshia sp. Z6_59. The sequence goes on along the minus strand of NZ_JBZCPP010000008.1, from coordinate 875 downwards.
TTAGAGCGGTCATTGCAGATTCAGGAGCCATGGGTGGGAAAGATACACATGAATTTATGGTGCTTTCTGATATAGGTGAGGACACAATCGCTTATTCGGACTCATCTGACTTTGCAGCTAATATTGAAATGGCACCAGTTATTAACAAGGCTGTAAAAACAGGCGAAGAGCTTAAAGAATTGACTAAAGTATCAACACCAGATCAAAAAACAATCGAAGAAGTTTCAAGCTATTTAAATACATCTGCGGATAAGTGTATTAAATCGCTGCTATGGAAAGTGGATGGTCAGTTCGTGCTTGTAATGGTTAGAGGGGACCATGAATTAAATGATATTAAACTGAAAAATATCTTTAATGCCACAATCGTTGAACCTGCTAGTCCGGAAGAGACTAAAGATGTATTGAATTGTGCCGTTGGTTCAATTGGACCAATTGGAGTGGATGGAGACCGTGTAACGATTATTGCTGATTCCGCGGTTGAGGTCTTGGAAAATGCAGTTTGTGGAGCTAACGAAGAAGGGGTACATTATATTCATGTAAATCCTGAGCGCGATTTCAAGAATGTGAAATATGAGGATCTTCGTTTTATACAGGAAGGCGACGCTTCTCCAGACGGTGAAGGGACCATTCAATTTGCTAAAGGTATAGAAGTGGGCCATGTATTTAAATTGGGGACACGTTACAGTGAAGCAATGAACGGTACGTACTTGGATGAAAATGGTCGCAGTCAGCCGATGATTATGGGTTGCTATGGAATAGGGGTATCCAGAACAGTCGCGGCGATTGCTGAGCAATTTAATGATGAAAAAGGCTTGATGTGGCCTGTTAATATAGCTCCATATCAAGTGCATCTTATCCCGGTTAATATGAAGGAC